>DATMLF010000104.1:0-5904 GCA_035570595.1 Allostellaceae bacterium | reverse complement strand
GCTGGCGCCGTGGCGCTCCTTCAGGTAGTCGCCGGCCGCGAGGGTCCCGGCCGAGCCCGACGCCGCGACAAACGCCGTCAGCCGCAGCCCAGGGCGGGTCGCGCGCATCGCTTCAAAAATCCGCGCCAGCGCCGGGCCGGTACACGCCCAGTGGGCGAGGTAGTTGCCGAACTCGGCGAACTGGTTAAGCACGACATTGGCCGGATCCCGCGCCAGGTCGGCACACTTGTCGTAGATTTCCTTGACGTTGCTCTCCGAGCCTGGAGTCCGGATGATGTCATCGGGCCGCTCGACCCAGCGGCTGAGCCATTCAAAGCGCTCGGTGCTCATGCCCTGCGGCAGCACCGCGACGCCGCGGCAGCCGAGGATCCGCGAGATCGCGACCCCACCGCGGCAATAATTCCCGGTCGACGGCCAGACCGCGCGATGCCGCTCCGGGTCGAAGCGGCCGGTGACCAGGTGCTGAACCAGACAGCCATAGGCGGCCAGCACCTTGTGCGCCGCGATCATCGGGAACAGGCAGCCGAGCGCGATGGCGATCGGGGCGCGCACCCCGGTCAGCACCGGCGGAACCACCAGGTGGACCGGGATCGTCGCCAACCCGGCCCGCGTGCGGTCGTTGTGCCAGTGCGCGCGATAGAGGTTGGCGGCGTGGGGAAGATCGGGGTCGATCGCGGACAGCGCCGCTTGGCGGGCGGGCGCCATACCGCAGGGGGCGGCAAGCTCGGCGAGGAGCGGCAGCCTGACGCCGGCGCGGCCGAGCCGGGCAGCGGCCCGGTCGCGCGTCCTCGGGTCGGCGATCGTCGTGTCGATGCCCAGCGCTTCCATAAGGCGGCTAGTCTGTCCCTAATCGCCGGGTCGGGAAAGCGTGGCGGCGGCGGAACCGGCGAGCCGCGGGACGACGGTTGCGAGCCGTTCCGTGAAGAGCATCGCCGGTCTTGCGGCGCTGGCCGGCCGGGCTCAGCTACACGCCATGGATTTTTTGGAAGCCGACCGGCAGGCGCTCGCGGCGGCGGTGCGGCGGCTGGAAACGCCGGGATTTGCCGGCCGGATGACGGCGCTCGCCGGCCGGCCAGCGGATTTGGTCGCGCGGGCCTTGCCGGGGCCGGCGGCCGGTATGGTCGCGAGAGCGGCGCAAAGCGCGCTGACGCGGGCCCTCGACATTGCCTTGTTCAGCCTGCGCCATCAGAGGTTCACCGGCGGGAGGGTCGTGCATTCGGCGCTGGCCTCGGCGTGCGGGGCGGTCGGCGGCGCCTTCGGGCTCGCCGCGCTCGCCGTCGAGCTGCCGGTCTCGACCGCGATCATGCTGCGCGCTATCGCCGCGGTGGCGCGCGACGAAGGCGAAAATCTTGGCGACCCCGAGACCGGTCTTGTCTGTCTCGAGGTCTTCGCGCTCGGCCGCACCGGACGAGCCATGGCCGAAAGCGAAGGCGGCTACTTCGCGGTCCGCGCGATGCTGGCCGGCGGGCTGGCGCAGGCTGCCGACGCCGTCCTCAACAAGGGAACGGCGCATGGCGGCTCGGCGCTCGCGTTGCGCTACCTGTCGCCGATCGCGACGCGGTTCGGCGCCGTCGTCTCGGAAAAGCTCGCCGCCCAGGCGGTGGCGGTCGTCGGGGCGGTCGGCGGCGCCGCGGTCAACCTCGCCTTTGCCGAGCATTTCCAGGACCTGGCACGCGGCCATTTCACCGTGCGCCGACTCGAACGGGTCTACGGCGCCGAGGCGGTGCGCGCCGAATACGACCGGCTCAACCACGAGATTTCGCCTGGTTGACGGCGGCCCCGCGGCGCGGCGGACGCGAACAACGGCCGCGCTCCCAACCGCGACAACCTTCTCGGAAGGCGGGTTCCCAAAGCGCGCCGCCCGGGTCGCCGGCCGGCAACACCGGCCTTCGGTCAGCACATGGCTGCCCTCGCATCAGACAACTGCCGAAATTCGCGGCGGCGGATTGCCGCCGGCGTGTCCAGTCTATAAATCCTACGGCTGATCGAGGCGTCAGAGGGCGAGCGCATGACGGCAGAAGCGGCAGCAATCGGCCGGGTCGCACGCAGCGGGGAATTTCGCGCGGTGGGGCTGGTGTCGGCGGCGCATTTTGTCGGGCATTTCCACATGCTGGTGGTGCCGCCGCTGTTTCCGCTGCTGGCGACGCGCTGGGGGGTGAGCTTTGTCCAGCTCGGCCTGGCGCTGACCGTCTACGCGATCGTGTCGGTCGCGGCGCAATTGCCGATGGGCTACATGGCCGACCGTTTCGGCTCGCGCAAGTTGCTGATCGGCGCGCTGTGCCTGGGCGGCCTCGCCCTTGCATCGGTCGGCGTCGTCGACCGTTACTGGTGGCTGTTGATGGCCGCCGGGCTGTCGGGCATCGCCAACGCCGTTTACCACCCCGCCGACTATGCGATCCTGTCGGCGCGCGTGGTTCCCTCGCGGATCGGCCGCGCGTTTTCGGTTCACACCTTCGCCGGCATGCTGGGGAACGCGCTGGCGCCGTTGACGATGCTGGCGCTGGTGCCGCGCATCGGGGTCGGCGGCGCCCTGGTCATGGCGGGACTGGTCGGGCCTCTGGTGGCGCTGCCGCTGATCTTCGCGCCAGCGATCGAAGGGAACACCATTGCCGCCCCCGGAGCCTCCGGCCGGCGCGGCGCGGCGAGGAGTCGCGGCGCCGGCACCGTCTTCACCCCGGCGATCCTCGGCATGATGGTGTTTTTTGTCGTGCTGAGCCTGTCGACCAGCGGCCTCACCAACTTTTCGGTGCCGGCGCTGATGAAGGGCTACCACCTGCCGTTCGCGGCCGCGAACCTCGCCCTGACCGTGTACCTGGCCGCGACCGCGTTCGGCGTGCTGACCGGCGGTTTTATCGCCGACATGACGCGCCGCCACGGCGACGTCGCCGCTGCCGGGTTTTCGGTCAACGCCGGCCTGATACTGCTGGTGGCGCTGTTCGGCCTCGGGCCGGCCGTGCTGGCGCTGGTGATGGGTGCGGCGGGCTTTTTGTCCGGCATCATCCAGCCGTCGCGCGACATGCTGGTCCGCGCCGCCGCCCCCGCCGGCGCCATCGGGCGCGCCTTTGGCGCGGTGACGATCGGCTTCAGCGTCGGCGGCACGGTCGGCCCGATGCTGTTCGGCTGGCTGTTGGACCGTGGCGCGGCGCACTGGATTTTCGGCGTCAGCGTCATCTTTATGCTATTGACCGTGGTCGTGGCGCTGATCGGCGACCGGCAGATGGCCGGCCGGCGCGCCCCAACCGTTCAACCTACCGGGTAGCCTCTGCGCCATGCTTTCCCGCGGCCCCTGATGCGTCGCCAGCGCCCGTTTTCGCAGGGTCTGACCCAAATCCAGGGGCCGCCGCCGATCCCGCGGCCGGCCGAGGTTCCCGACCCCGCCGCCGCCGGCCCGGCCGACCTCGTCCGCACGATGCTCGCGGTGCTGTTCGTCGCCGGGCTGATCGCGACGTCGTCCTGGATTCTGTGGCCGTTCTTGCCGGCGACGATCTGGGCGACGACCCTCGTCGTCGCGACCTGGCCGATCATGCTGCAGGTGCAGCGCCGACTGTGGAACCGGCGCGGGCTCGCCGTAGCGGTCATGACCGTGACGCTGATGGTGGTGTTCGTCGCGCCGTTCTGGCTCGCAATCGCGACGATCATCCAAAACTTCGCCAGCATCATGGGTTGGGGCAGCGCGATCGTCGCGTTCAAGCTGCCGCCGCCGCCCGCTTGGCTCAACGAGATCCCGCTGTTTGGCGGCCAGGTCGTGGCGCTGTGGCAGCGCGTCGAGGCGAGCGGGATCGACGAGATCGCCGCCAAGGCAGCGCCCTATGCCGGGAGTGCCGCCGGCTGGTTTGTCGGCGCGCTTGGCGGCTTTGGCATCGCCATCGTGCAGATGATGCTGACCCTGGTCATCGCCGCCGCGCTCTACGCCGGCGGCGACCGCGCCGAAGCCGTCGTCGAGCGCTTTGGCCATCGCCTCGCCGGGGTGCGCGGGCGCGAAGCGGTGAAGCTCGCCGGGCAGGCGATCCGCAGCGTCGCGCTCGGCGTCGTCGTCACCGCGCTCGTTCAGTCGGTGATGGCTGGCGCCGGCCTGGCGCTCGCCGGCGTGCCGCTCGCGACGGTGCTGACCGCCGTCACCTTTATGCTATGTATTGCCCAGCTCGGCCCCGGCCTCGTGCTGATACCGGCGGTCGTCTGGCTCTATTGGAGCGGCCACCCGGGCTGGGGGACGTTTCTGGTCGTGTGGACGACGATCATCGTCAGCCTCGACAACGTCGTGCGGCCGCTGCTGATGCGCAAAGGCGCGCACCTGCCGCTGGCGCTGCTGCTCGCCGGCGTCATCGGCGGGCTGATCGCGTTCGGCCTTGTCGGGATCTTTCTCGGGCCGGTCGTGCTCGCGGTCGCCTATACGCTGCTGCTCGCCTGGCTCGAGGAGGACCCCGACCCCGACGACGACATCCGCGCCGTCGGGTAGAGCAAGCAGGAGCCCGCGGCAGGTGCCTGCCGGCTATACCCCAAACGCGAACCGGGTGCCGATGTTGGTGGTGACGAGGCGGTCGGGCATTTCGCGCCGCATCGCCTCGATGAACCTCACGCCGCTGCAATGCATCGGCACGACCACGTCGGGCGACAGGGCCTTGAGCTCGGCGACGGTGTGGTCGACGTAGTCGGTCGGCGCCGGGCCGAGGTGAAACCCGCCGAGGACCGCGTGCAACTTGCCGACGCCCGACACCGCCATCGCCGACTTGACCGTGTTGATCAGCCCGACATGGCCGCATGACGAGATGACGACGAGCCCACGGCCCTGCACGACGTAGCAGGTCGCGTGCTCGTCCGGGTGCTCGTCGGGGACCAGGCGGCCAAGCCGCTCGGCCTCGGTGAAATGCTCGGGGGCGGCGGCCGGGGCGGGCTCGACCAGGGTGTTGCCCAACAGCCGCTCGAACGAGGCGCGGGCGATCGGGCCCGTCGTGAACGGGCCGGCGAGCGCGTGCGGCCGGCCGCAGCACACGGTTGCGACACGCTCGGCCTCGAGCGCGGCGCGGTCGAGCCTGCCCCACGACACCGGTAGGGCGTCGCGGCGCTTGATCCACTTCTCGGCAAAGGCGCTCTCGCCGCCGGTGAACAGCTCGAGCTCCGGGCGCATCCGGGCGCGGTGACGGCCGACAAAGCCTTCGAGCCCGCCGTAATGGTCAAGATGCCCGTGACTGAGGATCAACCCGTCGATCCGGCCGGGGTCGAGGTCGAGCAATGCGAAATTGCGGATCAGCACCTCGGGCGTGTAGCCGAAATCGAGCAGGTATTGCGAGCAGGCGCCGGCCCTCGCCGACTCGAGATGCAGCGACAGCCCCCATTCGCCGGCAAAGGTCGATCGTTCGTGCCCCGGGATATGGCGGACGTGGTCGATCTTCACCGCCGGATGGGTCGCGTCGGCGACAAAGCGGTCAAAGGCCGAGTCGACGACAACCCGCACCAAGAGGCTGTCGACAAGCGGCGGCGCAAAATTTGTGGCCCCCGTCGCCTCAATGTCCATGACACTCTCCCCGATGCCGATCGCGCGAGCCTAGCACCGCGCCCGAGGCGCGCGAAGACCCGTGCGGCCGCGGTCGCTTGGCGTCGCTACTTTGTCGCCTGCTTTCGTGTGCCTTTGTTGGGTATACCCACACGGTATACCCGGGGCATAGTCACGCTGCCCGCGGAACTCGCCGGGCGGCCCCCGCGATCATTCGTGGTGCATGCCTGGCGAAAGCGGGTGCTCCAGGAAGAACCGAAGCATCTCGCCGGTGGCATCGGGTCCCCTCGGAAGGGTGTAGGAACCGGCGGAGCTGCCACCGGACCAGGCGTGGCCGGCTCCATGAATGACCCATTGTTCCACTATTGTCTCGCCGCTGGCGCCGGCATGCAGTATGCGGCTGTACGCGAACC
>DATMLF010000103.1:0-16864 GCA_035570595.1 Allostellaceae bacterium | reverse complement strand
ACACGGCCGAAAAATTCCAGTACATCCGGCTGAAAGCGAGCGCCGACCCACCCGGCGACTGGCTGGGCGCAAATGGCTGTTTCAGCTTCCCCGCGGCCTCGGCAAGGTTCTGCGGGTCAATGCTGCTCGACACCGGGATCGACCAGATGATCTTCGCATTGGCGAAAGGCAGCCGCCCGGCGCAGGTCGTCGATTCGTCCAACCCGGGCGTGCTCAAGCCGGGCACCGCCGTCGACATTGCCGCGCCGACGACGGGGCCGCTGGCTCTGTCCTACGGCTTCAACTACCAGCCCGGGCGTCCTGGGTCGACCATCGATCCAAGGCTGATCCGATGGGCCGCCCCACCCGCGACCAAGCCGCCTGTCTTCTTCAATATCGGGCGCACCCCGCTTGCCCGATACGACTATCTCTATGACGCGCGCGGCGGGCGGGTCGGCTTTTTCGACCGCCTGACCGCACCCTGACCGAAGTGTCGTCGGCGGCTGTTGCCAGGCAATCGTACCGAAATCAGAACTGCTTGAGCTGGCGCCGCCCGGCCGCCAGCGAGAGGAGCGCGGCAAATGAGCTACATCTATCTCCTCTGCCTCCTCGCGCTCCTCTGCCTCCTCGGCTACCGCGCTTCCATGCTCTGGAAGCGCAGGCGCAAGGCGCGCGGGTCCGAGACGCCGCAAGAACGCTTGCGCAAGCATCCACTAGGCGGCGCGGGCGGCTGACCCCCATCAAAGTTGTCGTCTGCCATCGCCCATCAATCGCCGGTGACGTGGTCGCGTCATTCGGCGCTGGCGAGGTCGAACAGGCGATGGAGCCGGTCGGAGAACCACGCGGCGACGCGGCTCGGCGGCACGCTGCTGTCGATCTCGGTTGAGGCGAGCAATTGTCCGGCCGCCTGACGGCGTGCCAGCGCGCGGCACAATTCGTGCGACACTTCGGGCCGCGCTTCGAGAACCGGCGCCAGGTCTTCCTTGGAAAGCTCGTAGGTCGTGACCGGCGCGAGCGCTTTCAGCGTCGCCTCCGCCGGGTTCCCGGTCAGCATCCCGACCTCGCCAAAATGGTCGCCGGGCCCAATGCGCAGGAACTCGATCTCACCCTCCGACATGACCGTTATGAACGACAGGACACCCGCGCCGATGACAAACAGCGAGTGCAGCACGGTTCCGGGCTCGATCAGCACGTCCCCGGCGTCGTAGTGCTTGTGCCTGGTTTTCGCGGCAAGCGTCTTGCGCTCCTCTTGCGTCAGGCCGGCGAACAGGTCGACGAGGTCGAGCGCGCGCTCGGCGGGGGTGCTCGCGCTCGGCTCGGCGGCGGCTTGCGGCAACCCCGAGGGTTGGCTCTGGTTCGACGCCAGATCGACTCCGGCCGCCGCCAGATGCCGCGAAATGCGGTCGAACAGCTCGTTCTGGGCGGTGGTCGACTGCGCCAAATCCTCGACAAAAAAGCTGAGGTCGAATTCCGTGGCGTTCGCGGTGATCGACTTGACGATGACCAGCGGGGTGGGTGTCGCGAGGATCAGCCGCGTGTTCAGGATCGCGTTTTTCAGGATCTCGGCGCCGGTCGCCGGCGGGGTCTTGGCATCGAGCTGGACCGTCACGGTTATCCCGTGAATGCCCGAGGGCGAACTGGCGTTGACGATCTTCGCTTTGGCGATCGTGCTGTTCGGGACGATCGCCAGGTCGCGCTTCGCGGTCAAGACGTGCGTCGCCCGCCAGTTCATCTCGATGACCCGGCCGTCGGTGGCGCCGTCGATGCTGATCCAGTCGCCCGGGCGATAGGGCCGGCTGAAGTTGAGGACGATTCCGGAAAACACGTCGCTCAACGTGCTTTGCAAGGCGAGCCCGAGGATGATCGCGATGGCGCCCGAGGTGGCGAGCAGCCCCTTGATCGGCAGGTCGAAGACATAGGCGATGATCGCAAAGACGGCGGCAAGGTAGATCGCGCCGGCGAGCAGGTCCTGGACCAGCTTTCCCTCGCGGGGACGATGCTCGGTGACGACAAAGACCCGCAGAAATCCGACAAGGAACCAGGCCGTCCACAACCACCAGGCGATCTTCAGCAGGGCATGGACGGCATCCTGGAACGGCTCCCCGGTGGGCGCCAGCGGCTGGTAGGGCACGACGCCGGCGCTCAACAGGACGATTGTCAGGACCGCGAGAAAGATCACGCGCACCATCGCGCGGCCGAGCGGATGTCGGCGGAACAGAACGTGCGTCAGCAATCCGCTTAGCGAGAAGACAAAGAGGGTGACGACTAGCGGGTCGCGGGCGACCGCCGCCGCCATCGAAAGGTCGTTCATCTCGCCGCCTCTCCGTTCGCACTCCTGCAACGCCGACCTCGCGCCGGGGCGGCGGCTTCGGCCGTCGTTCGCCCGGACCGCCCCCTAATCGTGCGACACCGGTCGGTGTGGCCACCTCCTGTTCACGCCCGAGCAAGCCCCGGGGTGCCCGCTTTCGCGGGTTTGACGAAAACGGCGCCGCTCGCAAGCGTCGTGCATGGCCACCGCTCTAGCGGTCCGATCGAAACGCTTGTTCCCAAGCGCTCCGTGAATCGGCCCACCAGATTAATACTTCGGTGGTGCGATTCAGCCAACGGATGGGAATCATTTGTTGGCACCGCGCCACTAGCGGCCGCCGCGCGCGGCGATCAGCGCCTGGCCGCATTGCGGCGACAGCGATTGCGCGTTCGCCCGCAGGCACGCGATCGCCCGCCCGCCGCCGAGCGGCACGCCGCTGCACAAGGCGCGGAAATCGCCGGCGCAGGACTGTCGCAGCAGCATCATCTGTTCGCGCATCGGCATCGGCGCCGCGTACTGCGGCGACCCGGTAGATTGCGGCGCCGCCGGTGCCGGGGCCGCGCTCGACGAGGAGGTGCCGCCCGGCGCAGTGCTGGCGCCCACCGCCCTCACCGCCTGCTGACAGGCCGGCGACAGGCTCGTAACATTGCGCTGAAGACAGTCGAAGGCCGCCCGGCCGGCCGCCTGCACATTGCCGCAGTGCGCCCGGTAGTCGGCCGGGCAGGCCTGGCGGATCGCGCTTTGCTGGGCTTGGCTCGCCTGTTGGGCGGCCGCGGGCGCCGCCAGCGCGAGGATGAGAGCGAACCCGGGCGGGATTTGCCGGAGGCGTCGATAGACCAGACTGGCCGCCATTATCCGGAGTCCTCCAATTTCTGTCGTTGGGCCAATTCGCACCGTCGGGTGGTGCGGCATGGTTATACCCATATGCTCACCCCAAGAGACGCGTTTTCGCTGCGACAAAGGCGGAGGCGGCTCGCACGCGCGCGCCGGCCATCCGCCAACCATCCCGGTGCCCTCGCCTTGCGTTCTCTCGATGCGCGCCAGTCTCCCGATGTCCAGTGTCCCGATGTATAGTCGCCAGAAATGGCCGTAAAAAATCACAATCTAAAGACCGAGCCACTGCCAAACCACGCGCTCCCACCACGGGCGCCTTCAGCTTGTCTGCGCGCGCTTCGCCGAAGCGGGCGGCGTGGCCCGTCGCGT
This sequence comes from Allostellaceae bacterium, assembly GCA_035570595.1. Lineage (GTDB taxonomy): Bacteria > Pseudomonadota > Alphaproteobacteria > ATCC43930 > CGMCC-115725 > AP-15. Next base: position 13,374 of record DATMLF010000103.1, on the reverse strand, counting down.
TAAATTGTCCCAGTGGCCAATGTCTGGGCGGCTCTCGGGACGGCCGAACTCGCCCACATCGTCGTGCTTTCCCTCGGGGTCAGCTTTTTCGCCACTGCGGTCGCGGCCGGCGTCGGATTGCCGTGCGGGGCGGCATTGGCAATCAGCCGGTTTCCCGGCCGGCGAACGCTGATCGTGCTCGCGAATGCCTGGCTCGGCTTGCCGCCGGTGGTCGTGGGGCTGAGGCTTTAACTCTTGCTCTCGCGCTCGGGACCCTTGGGCGCGCTCGCCCTGCTTTTTACCCCCGGCGCCATGGTGCTTGCACAGGCGGTGTTGGCGGTGCCGATCATCGCCGCCCTGGCGCATCGGGCGGTCGAGGAGCCTTGGCTGCAATATGGTGGAGCGTTGCGGGTCGACGGCGCAACCCGGCTGCGATCGATCCGGATGCTTCTCGCGATTGCACGCCGCGCTGTCGTAACCGCAGTTTTGGCCGGATTCGGCCGCGCGATCTCGGAAGTCGGCGCCGTTTTGATCGTCGGCGGCAACATCGCGGGCTATACGCGCATCATGACCACCGCGATTGTATTGAAGACGAGGGAAGGCGATTTGGGACTGGCGCTGGCGCTCGGCTTGGCTCCTGTCGCCCGAGGGGCAGGCGGCAATCGGGGCATATAGGGTGGACGGCGAACAGCTGTTCCACCCCTCGGCCGCGGCTCCAAAGTGAGGGGTATGGGGGAGCAGCGTTGTCAACAACCCCGCTGTCTCGGTCGGTGCCGCCAAGGAAATAGACTGGGAGAGAAGTCGCTGTGATAGCCTTGTCGGCGGGCTTTGGATGACCGATAGCTCGGGGCGACCTGCCGCTGGCCGCTACGGGCGGGTCGCGCGCGCGGTCCATTGGCTTGTCGCGGCGTTTGCCGTAGTCGTCGTCGCCCTCGGCTGGGCGAGCGTGGCGGCGGCGCGCAACAGCCCGGCCCACAACACCTTGTTGCTGCTGCACCGCTCGGTCGGGTTGACGATCCTGGGATTAATGGCGTTGCGCGGGCTGTGGCGTGGCTGGCACCCCCCTCCCCCGCTGTCTTCGGGGCTGGCGCGCATCCAGACCGGTCTGGCGCGGCTGACCCATTTCGGGCTCTACCTGATTTTTCTGGCGATGCCGCTCGCCGGCTACCTGAACGCCGCCGCAGCCGGCCACGCGGTCAACTTGTTCGGCCTCGTCGCGATCCCGCCGCTGCTGCCGGTCGAGCCGCGGTTGTCGCAATGGGCGATCGCCGTTCATTTGGTCGGGCAGTACGCGCTCTATCTCTTGGTCGTGCTGCATGTCGCGGGCGCGCTCTACCACGGGGTGGTCAGGCGCGACGGCGTTCTCGACCGGATGCTGCCGCGCCGGCACCCCAGCGCGGACGGCGCAGCCTAACCGGGGCCGGCCGCGACCAGGTTGAGGTGGGTGCGAAAAAACTCCAGCGCCTCGGCGAGGGTCCGCGACATGCGCAATTTCTGGCGGCCGCTTTGCACGATGAACTCGGGCGGCCGGCCCGCGGCCGGTGCCGTCTTGAGGATCGAGTAGGCCGGCGCCTCGTGGGTGTGGCGAAACACCGAAAACCGGGCGAACCCGGGAGAGTGGTCGATCGCGTAGTCGCGCCAGACGCCGCGGATCACATGCAAGCTGTAGAGGCCGAGAAGCTGGTTCAGCTCAGCGCGCGTAAAGTAAATGGTGCGCTGCCGCGCCCGATAGTCGCCGAGGCTCAGCACCGTCGCGGTCTTCCGGCTCATCGCTGTCCTTCGCTGGTGTCATCAAAATGAAGTGTGGGCGATTTCGCCAAATTCGTCCAGCGGGCTCGCGGGACGGCGGTTCTGCAATGGCTTACGCCGTATCCTACCGCCGGCGCTTGACGCATCTCCCGCGCGGGCAAACAACCGCAGAAAGCAGGAGGACGGCGAACCGCGATGGAGCAAGGGGTGGACGAAGTCGAATGCGTCGTCGTCGGCGCCGGGGTGATCGGGCTCGCCGCGGCGCGGGCATTGGCGCTTGCCGGGCGCGACGTGCTCGTCGTCGAACGAGCCTGGACGATCGGGTTCGAGACGTCCTCGCGCAACAGCGAGGTGATCCACAGCGGCATCTACTACCCTAAGGACAGCCTGAAGGCGGTGACCTGTGTTGAGGGCCGCCGGCGGCTTTACGCCTATTGCCGCGACCACGGCGTCGCCCACGCGCGGATCGGCAAGATCATCGTCGCGTCCGACGAGGCCGAGCTGCCGGCGCTCGATCGCATCGCCGCCGCGGCCACGGCCAACGGCGTCGACGACCTCGAATGGCTCGACGCCGCGGCGGCGCGGCGCCTCGAGCCCGAATTGCACTGCGTGGCGGCCCTGCTGTCGCCGTCGACCGGGATCGTCGACAGCCACGAGCTGATGCTCGCCTACCAAGGCGAAGCCGAGGGGGCGGGGGCGACCGTCGTGCTGCGCACCCCGATCCTCGGCGGGCGGCTGCGCGCCGACGGCTTTGAATTGACGACCGGCGGCGACGAGCGGGGTGCGATCCGCTGCCGTTATCTGGTGAACGCCGCGGGGCTATACGCCCCGGCCCTGGCCGGCGTCATAGACGGCGTGCCGCGCGACACGATCCCGCCCGCCTATTTCTGCCGCGGCGTCTACTTTACCTTGAGCGGGCGGACGCCGTTTCGGCGTCTCGTCTATCCGGTGCCGCCGGCGGGCGGGCTCGGCGTTCACATCACGCTCGACCTGGCCGGCCAGGCCCGCTTCGGCCCCGACGTCGAATGGGTTTCCGCGGTCGACTACACGGTCGACCCGACCCGCGGCGAGGCTTTCTACGCAGCGGTGCGGCGTTATTGGCCGGGCTTGCGCGACGGCGCCTTGCAGCCGGGCTATGCCGGGGTACGTCCCAAAATCAGCGGCCCGACCGAGCCGGCGGCCGATTTTGTCGTCCAGGGGCCAGCCGTCCACGGCGTCCCGGGGCTCGTCAACCTCTACGGGATCGAGTCGCCGGGGCTGACCGCGTCGCTGGCGCTCGCCGACGAGGCGGCAAGACGCCTGACCGAGCCCTAGCAATGGGCGGCGCGGCCTTACAATCGGACAGCGTCTACCCAGATGTTGCGCCAACGACATCCCGCCGGCCCAAGCCTCACGTGGCGATAAAAATGGGGGCGGCGGCCGAGCGAGGCGCGTGATGCTGATCGGTGTTCCAAAAGAGACAAAAACCCACGAATACCGCGTCGGCCTCGTCCCCGGCAGCGTGCGCGAGTTGGTGCATCACGGCCACGAGGTGGTCGTCGAGACCGCGGCCGGCGCCGGCATCGGCTTTGACGACGGCGCCTACGAGGCCGCCGGCGCCCGCGTTTTGGCAAACCCGCGCGAGGTGTTTGCCGCCGCCGAGCTGATCGTCAAGGTCAAGGAGCCGCAGCCGCAAGAGGTCGAGCTGCTGCGCCGCGGCCAGATCCTGTTCACCTATCTGCACCTCGCCGCCGACCGCGCGTTGACCCAGGCGCTGGTCCGCTCCCAAGCTATCGCGATCGCTTATGAAACCGTAACCGACGCGCGCGGCGGCCTGCCGCTGTTGGCGCCGATGAGCGAGGTCGCCGGGCGCATGGCGGTACAGGTCGGCGCCCACTGTCTCGAAAAGGAGCAGGGTGGGATCGGCGTCCTGCTCGGCGGCGTCCCGGGCGTACCCGCGGCCAAGGTCGTCATACTTGGCGGCGGGGTCGCCGGCACCAACGCCGCGCGCATGGCGATGGGGATGGAGGCCTACGTCACCGTCGTTGACCGCTCGCTGCCGCGGCTCTACGAGCTCGACCTGCAATTCGGCGCTCAGCTTCACACGCTTTACTCGACATTGGAAAATATCGAGCGCGAGGTCGCCGCCGCCGACCTCGTGATCGGCGCGGTGCTGGTCCCGGGTGCGGCCGCGCCGCGGCTGGTGAGCCGCGAGCTGGTGGGGGCGATGCGACCGGGGACCGTGATCGTCGACATCTCGATCGACCAGGGCGGCTGCTTTGAGACCAGCCGGCCGACGACGCACGCCGCCCCGACCTATGTCGAGGAAGGGGTCGTGCATTACTGCGTGACCAACATGCCGGGTGCCGTCGCGCGCACCTCGACGGTCGCGCTCAACAACGCCACCCTACCCTTTGTCCTGGCGCTCGCCGAGCGCGGCTGGCGGCGGGCTTTGACGGAGGACCCGCATCTGCGCCGGGGCCTCAACATCTGCCGCGGGCGAATCACTCATCCGGCGGTGGCGCACGCCCTCGACCTGCCATTGACCGCGGTCGACGAAGCCTTGTCCGGCTAAACGGGAATTGCGGCAGTGCAACATTTCATCTTTTCGTATTCAAACGATTTTCTTCTATGGAAGCCTCGGCGGGTTCTCCCTATCTCCCCTCAAACATGCATCGGACAGGCAAGCCTGAGACGGGGGAGATGACATTGCTTCCGATCACCGCTGTGCCCCGCGTCGACGAGTACTTCGATGCGCTCTCCGGGTTCGAACCACCGCGCTTTACCCATATCGACGATGCCGCCATTGCCGCGATCACCGATCTCTATCGAGAAATCCTGCCGATGGGCGGGGCGATCCTCGATGTGATGTCGAGCTGGGTCAGCCATCTGCCGCCGGAAGTCCCCTATTCGCGGGTGGTCGGGGTCGGGGTCAACGCCTGCGAGCTGGCGGAAAACCCCTTCCTCGACGAGTGGCGGGTGCAGGATCTGAACCGCGATCCGCGCCTGCCGTTTGCCGGCGGCGAGTTCGACGGCGCCACCCTCTGCGTCGCGGTTCAGCATCTGACCCGGCCGCGCGACGTGATCCGCGAGGTCGGCCGCGTGCTGAAGCCGGGGGCGCCGCTGGTCGTAACCTTTTCCGAGCGCTGCCGGCCGGCGCGCCCGATCGGCTGCTGGTGCCTGCTCGACGACGCCGGCCATCTGTGCTTGATCGCACACCATTTTGCCGATGCCGGGAACTGGGCCGACGTCCGCTGTCTCGACCGCACCCCACCCGGCGGCGGCGACCCGCTATATGCCGTGATCGGGCGAAGCCTCGGTGCCACGCGCCCGGGAAGCGACGACTGACGAAGCCTCAGGCGTCGTAGGCGACCATCGCCGTGAATGGCACGTCGATCCGGCCGCGGCCTTGCAGAAAGCACAGCTCGATGATGCAGCCGGCGCCGGCGACGACGCCGCCCTGCCGGCGGACAAGGTCGATCGCCGCCTGCATCGTGCCGCCGGTCGCCAACAGGTCGTCGAGCACGACGATTCGCTGACCCGGCGAAATCGCGTCGGCCTGCATCTCGATCGTGTCGCTGCCATATTCGAGGTCGTAGGTGAAACGCACGGTCGGGCCGGGCAGCTTGCCCTGCTTGCGGATCATCGCAAAGCCGCAGCCGAGCTCGTAGGCGACCGGAGCCGCAACAAGGAAGCCACGCGATTCGATACCGACCAAGAGGTCGGGGCGATGCGGGCGCAGCGCTTCGGCCAGCCGTGCGACGGTGGTTCGCCAGGCGTCCGGATGGGCCAGCAACGTCGAGATGTCGTAGAATAGGATGCCGGGCTTGGGAAAATCGGGTATCGAGCGGATGTGCTGCTTAAGGTCCATCGGAGCCGTCCTCGGCCGCCAATCCGAAGCACAGGGCGTGCTGCGCACTGCGGCATAACTCTTTTTCGCGGCGCTGGAAAGACCGCCCCGGCGTGCGAGCGGGTATCCTGAAGGGACAATGGCGCCGGCCCCTGCCACTCTCGTCGAAAGTGAAGCCGCCGGGTCGCTCGTGCTGACCGCCGCCGGAGAATGGCTGGTCGCGACCGCCGCCGAGCTTGACCGGCGGCTGCGCGCGCTGCCTCTCCCCGAGCACCGGCGGGTCACGATCGACCTTGCCGGCCTGCGCCGCATCGACAGCGCCGGCGCCTGGCTGCTGCTGCGCACCGAGCATGACTTGGCGGCGCGCGGCAACGCGGTCGAGATGCGCAACCTGGCGCCGGTCTTTGCCCCGCTGTTCGACCAGGTCCGCGCCGGCGGCCCGCTCGCTCCGGTCTCGCACCCGCGCCCCGCCCACCACTCGCTCGTCGGCTTTGTCGCCCGCATCGGCGAGATTTTTGTCGACCTCGGCGCGCGCGCCTACAGCATCCTCGGCTTTGTCGGCCTGGTCTCGGAGACCGTGCTGCGGCTCGTGCGGCGGCCCGGCCGGCTCCGGCTCACCGCGACGGTCGCCCAGATGGAGCAGACCGGGGTCAACGCGCTCGGCATCGTTGGCATGCTGTCGTTTCTGGTGGGGGTGGTCATCGCCTACCAGGGCGCCGACCAGCTGCGGCGCTTTGGCGCGGAAATCTATACCGTCGACCTCTTGGCGGTCGGCATCCTGCGCGAGCTTGGCGTGCTGATGACCGCGATCATCGTCGCCGGCCGCTCGGGAAGCGCATTCACCGCGCAGATCGGTACGATGCGGGTCAACGAAGAAATCGACGCCATGCGCACGCTCGGCCTCGACCCGGTCGAGGTGCTGGTGATCCCGCGCCTGCTCGGCCTTGTCGTCACCTTGCCGATGCTGGCGCTCTACGCCAACCTGATGGGCCTCCTCGGCGGGTGCCTGATGGCCTGGGGCGTGCTCGGCGTCACGATCCCGCAATTCGTGCGCGAGCTGCAGTACGCGGTCACCCCGCGAACCTTCTGGGTCGGCGTCAGCAAGGCGCCGGTGTTCGCGCTGATCATCGCCACCATCGGCTGCTACGAGGGCTTTCGCGTGTCGCGCAGCGCCGAGAGCGTCGGCCGGCTGACCACGCTGTCGGTCGTCGAGTCGATCTTTCTCGTGATCGTGACCGACGCTGTGTTCTCGGTCGTGTTCTCCGTGCTCAGAATCTGACGATGGCAGAGAATCGCACGGTGGCGGACGCCGGCAAAACCCCGCTCATTCGGGTGCGCGGGCTGGTCAACCGCTTCGGGCGCGAAACCGTGCACGACGGGCTCGACCTCGAGGTGTTCGCCGGCGAGGTCCTCGGCGTCGTCGGCGGCTCCGGCAGCGGCAAGTCGGTGCTGTTGCGCACGATTGTCGCGCTGAACCAGCCGGTCAGCGGCAAGGTCGAAGTCTTCGGCAAGGATGTCCTTGCGATCAGCGACCTCGAGCGGCGCGAGCTCGAAAAGCGCTGGGGGGTTCTGTTTCAGGACGGCGCGCTGTTCAGCTCGCTGACGGTGGCTCAGAATGTCGAAGTGCCGCTCGAGGAATATTACGCCATGCCGCCGCTGCTGATGGACGAGATCGCGGCTCTCAAGATCGGCATGGTCGGGCTGCCCGAAGATGCCGGGCCAAAATACCCGGCCGAGCTGTCGGGCGGCATGCGCAAGCGCGCGGGGCTCGCCCGCGCCTTGGCGCTTGACCCGGAGATCGTGTTTCTCGACGAACCGACCGCTGGGCTCGACCCGATCGCCGCCGGCGAGTTCGACGAGCTCATCCGCGACTTGAAAAGCAGCCTGGGGCTGACGGTGTTCATGGTGACGCACGACCTCGACAGCCTGTTCGCGATCTGTGACCGCGTCGCGGTGCTGGTCGACAAAAAGCTTCGCGTCGGCACGCTCGACGAGATGCTGCGGGACGATCATCCGTGGATACGGGCGTATTTTCACGGTCCGCGCGGGCGCGCGGCGCAGCAGGCCGAGGCCGCCCCGCCGGCAAGCCGCCCGGCCCAGGTCGCCGCCTCGACCTCGGTCTGAAAAGCACCCGCGCGGTCGGAGAGGACAAATGGAGACGCGAGCACATTACGTCGCGGTCGGTGCGTTTGTGCTTGTCGTGATCTTTGCCGCTTTCGCGGCGGTCCTGTGGCTCGGCCGGGTGGAATTCCGCCAGGAGCTGAAGCCCTACTACATTTTCTTCCGCGGCTCGGTGGCCGGGCTCAGCCGCGGCTCCCAGGTGCAATACAACGGGATCCCGGTCGGGCGCGTCACCGACATCCGCGTCGACAAGGACAATGTCGCGCAAATCCAGGTGACGATCGAGGTCGACAGCAACCTCGTCGATATCAAAACCGACGCGCGCGCTTTTCTCGACACCAACATCCTGAGCGGCGTGTCCACGGTTCAGATCCGCGGCGGCACGCAGCAGGCGCGGCTGCTCGAGCCCCAGCCCGGGCACCGTTACCCGATCATCAAGGCGGGGCAGTCCGAGCTGGAGGAAGTGAAGGCCTCGCTGCCCGAGCTGGTGGGCGATCTGAAGCAAGCCTCGCACAGCCTGAACGCGCTCCTTGACGAGCGCAACCGTCAGGCGGTCGCCGACAGCCTGCAGAACATCCGCACCGTGACCGCGGCCTTTGCCGAGCACAGCCAGGATGTCGGCGTCATCCTCGACAACACGAACGCCGCTGTCGTCCAAATGAAAACGCTGCTGCACGACGTCGACCAAAGCTATACGGCGCGGGGCGGACTGAAGGACCAAGCCTCGCAGACCCTGAAAGATTACGACCGGGTGGCGACAAACCTGACCGACACGGCGCATCAGCTGCAGCTGATGCTCGCCGAGGACCGGCCGGGGCTGCGCAACTTTGCGCAGACGACGCTTCCGGCGATCGACGATTTTGTCAGCGACGCACAGCTTTTGGCAGGGAATCTGAACCAGTTCGTCGTGCAGCTGCAACGCGACCCCACGCGCCTGTTGTTTGGGGATCGGCGCCAGGGATACCAGCCGCGATGACGCCGCCCGCTCGCGGCATCGCGCGCCGCTGGGTAATGGCGGGGCCCGTCCTGGCGCTCGCCGGCTGCGCCAGCCTTTTTGTCTCCAACCCGCCGGGCAAGCTTTATCGGCTGACCCCGGCCGACAGTTACCCGACCCCCCTGCCGTCTGTCCGCGCGCAGCTCCTCGTCGACCTGCCGCAAGCCCCGGCCGGTATTGACACGAGCCGCATCGCGCTGAGCCGGTCGCCGATTTCGCTCGACTACTACGCCGACGCCGAATGGACCGATCGGCTTCCCGCCCTGGTCGAGGCAGCACTGCTCGCATCGTTTGAGAACACCGGTTCGATCACCGCGATCGACCGCGCATCGACCGGCCTTCGCGCCGACTTTGTGTTGCGCACCGAGATTCGCCACTTCGAGGCGGTATACGACGCCGCGGGCGGTCCGCCGCGGGTGTGGGTGGCGATCATCGGGCGCCTCGCCGCCATGCCGCGGCGCAAGATCGTCGCCCAGGCCCGGTTCGAACAGCGCGTCCCGGCCGCCGCCGACACCGTTCCGGCGGTTGTCGCCGCCTTCAACACCGCAACCGACGCGGTGCTGAAACAGATTGTCTTGTGGACCCTCGCCAACCCCGCGTTGACGTGACTGCGCCACTCGGTATGATGTCCACGATTCGTTCGCGCGAGGCAGCCGAGTTGGTGGCAGACAAGAACGTACCCGAGCTGCGCGTCACCCCGGCGGAGGCCGCGCGCCTGCGCGAGGCGGGTGCCGTCGTCGCGGAGTGCCGGCGCGCCTTTGCCGCGCATGCCGGGGGTCTCCTTGGTGTGGTCGCCGCCCGAGGCGAGGGGTTCGCCGACTGGCGGCATTACCCCGCGGGCGAAGTCTACGACCCAGAGAGCCATGCGCAGTATTTCTACCACGTTCACCCGGCGGCCGAGCGTCGGGCTCGCGAGCACGGGCATTTCCACACGTTTTTGCGGGCCGACGGAATGCCGTCGGGAGTGGCCCCGCTGGTCCTGCCCGAGGCCGCGGTCGCCAACGCATCGCCGCCCCAGGCGGCACCGCTCAAGCACGGGGTCCGCGACGAGATCAGCCATCTTGTCGCGATCGCGCTCGACGGGCGCGGCGAGCCGATCAGGCTGTTCACGACAAACCGCTGGGTCACCGGCGAGACCTGGTATCGGGCCGACGACGTCGTCCGCATGCTCGACTGCTTTAGCCTCGGCGGCGCCGATGGGTGCGCGCTGCTCAACCGCTGGGTCGGCGCGATTGTCGCGCTGTTCCGGCCGCAAGTCGCGGCGTTGCTGCAGCTGCGCGACGACACGGTCATGAGCTGGCGCCGGCGGCGGCGGACCAACATTTTCGAAGACACCCGGATCGAGGTCACCTCCAGCTTTGACATCGACCTCGAGGCACAGCTGGCGTTTCTCGACATGCATTGCCCTGAGCTTGCGCCCGGTTTCCCGATGCGCGGGGCGCGACTGCCGCTGATGGCCGATGGCTGGGGCGAGGGGCACGCCAACTGACCCTGCGCGCCGCCCCCGCCGGTCACTGGCCCGGAGTGCTCGGTTCGCGCGGCGGCAGATTGTTCGCGTTCAGGCAGTCTTTGAGCCTCGCGTCGCGTTTTGCGTTCGAATCGGGTGTGTAGTCGGGAAACGCGGCTTGCGCCTGCTTGGCGCAGGTATCCATCGTTTTCCAGTGCTGCATCGCGCTGGTCGCTTGCGCCGTCGCCGCTTGCGCCCCGCCGGAGACCAGGGCGAGCCCCGCCGCCACCAAAAAAACCGTCCGATATCTCATCCGCTGTCTCCCTTGCGCTGAGGCGGTTCGGCCGATGCCGGTGCCGACGGCGATTATACGCTGCGCTGCTGGAAGCCATTGCGCCGGTTGACGGACTCGGGCTTCCATAGGCCGGCGGTTGGACCGATCGGGCGGAGGCGAAGATGCTGAAGATTTGGGGCAGAAAAACGTCGTCGAATGTCCAAAAGGTGCTGTGGTGCTGCGGCGAGCTCGACATCGACTTTGAGCGGGTCGACATCGGCGGCCCCTTTGGCGGCAACCAGGACGCCGAGTACCTGGCGCTCAATCCGAACGGGCTGGTGCCGACGATCCGGGATGGCGAGCTGGTTCTGTGGGAGTCGAACACGATCTGTCGCTATCTTGCGTCGACGCGCGGCGGCGAGCGGCTTTACCCGTCGAGCCCCGGCCCGCGAGCCCAGGTCGAGCGCTGGATGGACTGGCAACTGTCGACGATCGGCCCGCCAATGGGGGCGCTGCTCTACGGCTTGATTCGCTCGAAACCGGAAGAGCGCGACCATGCCGCGATCGAGGCGGCCCGGCGCAAGGCGGCGACCGCCTGGACCGTCGTCGAGGACGCGCTCGAAGCCACCCCCTTCCTCGCCGGCCCTGAGCTCACCCTGGCCGAAATCGTGATGGGGACGCTGGTCTATCGCTGGCATGCCTTTCCGGTCGAGCGGCCGCCGCTGCGCCGGCTCAAATCATGGTACGAGCGGATGCGCGAGCGCCCAGCCTTCAAGACCTACATCGAGATCCCGATCACATGATCGTGAGCGCGGTTTTGTCGCGCTGTCGCGTGGCGACCCGGCGAACCTAGTCTGAAACCACGGCGCCCGAACAGCGCGGCGCGCGGAAAATGCACGTTCATCGACAGGGGAACCCGATGACATCTTCGCAGAGACGACGACTCTTCGGCGCGGCGCTGGCTCTTGCGGTGGCCGGGGTCGTCGGCAGCGCCGCCGCGGTCGACACGGACGCGGTCTTAAAAGACCGGCAGGCCACGATGAAGCAGCAGGCAAAGGCGATGGGCGGGATCAAGGCCTTTCTCGGCGGCAAGACCGACCAGGCCGCGGCCCAGGCCGCGGCGACCACCCTGACCGAGACGACGCAAAAGATCCCCAGCCTGTTCCCGCCCGGCACCGACAAGCCGAGCCCGGACGGCGATTACGCCCCCAAGCCGGCGGTGTGGAGCGACAACGCGAAATTTCTCGACGCGCAAAAGACCGCGGCCGACAAGGCCCACGCGCTGCTGGCCGCGGTCAAAGGGGGCGACAAGCCGGCGATCCAAACCGCCTATGGCGACCTCGGCAAAAACGGCTGCGGCAACTGCCACACCAATTTCCGCGAAAAGCTCAAAGACTGAGGCCGCTGGCGGCGGCCGCGGCGATATTGCTGAGCCTCGCGGCGGCGCCCGCGGCCGGCGCGGCCGAACCCGATGCCGCGGCGCGCGGCGCCTATCTCGCCGCGGCGGCCGGCTGCGGCCGGTGCCACACCGACGCCGCGCATGGCGGCCGCCCCTATGCCGGCGGCCGAACGATCGAGACGCCGTTTGGCGCTGTCGTCACGCCCAACATCACCCCCGATCGCATGACCGGTATCGGCAACTGGCGGCCGGCGGACTTCGTCGCCGCAATGCGCTGGGGCATCGGCCCGGACGATTCGCATTTTCTGACGGTGTTCCCGTTCCCCGCTTACAACCGCCTGACCGCGCGCGAGTTGGCCGACCTCGAGGCGTATCTCGCCACGGTGCCGGCAGTGCGGCAGGCAAATGGCGCCGGCAGGCCCGCTCCGTTCGCCGACGCACGCAATGCCGTGGCAGTCGCGGCAACCTCCTTTCCAGGGCCGTGGCGGCCCGACCCGACCCGCAGCGCGGCGTGGAACCGTGGCGCTTACCTCGTCGCCGCGGTCGGCCGCTGCGGCGACTGCCACACGCCCCGTAACTGGCTCGGCGCGCCCGATCTCCAGTATCCGCTCGCGGGCGCCCCGGCCCGGCCTGGCGGCAAGGGCGCCCCGAACATCACCCCGGACCGCGCGACCGGCATCGGCTCGTGGAGCGAGGCCGACATCGCGACCCTGCTGCAAAACGGGCAGAAGCCCGATTTCGACTTTGTCGGCGGCGCCATGGGGGAAATCGTCGACGACACCGCCAAGCTTAGCGACGGCGACCGGCGCGCGATCGCCGTCTATCTGAAGTCCGTGCCGCCGATTCGATCGGCGTCGCGCCCGCCGCAGAAAAAAGGCTGACCCGGACCCTGTTTCGCCACTGTTGCGCGCAATCGAGACTTCCTATGATGGCGGGCGTTTCGTTGGCAACGGCGGCTAAGGCCCGGACTGCCGGCGCTACGGGCAACAGAAGTTGGTCCCTGGTCCGCCGCCCCTTTGTCGACGCGGTTGGCGGTCGGCGGCAGGAGCGGCAATTGGCGCGACGGCGACCGGACAAGAGCTTGGCCCGCTTTGAGCGGATCGCCTTGGTGCTGACGAGCGGCGAGGCGCTCGGCGCCTATCAGGCGGGCGCCTACGCCGCGCTCGAAAAGAGCGGGGTGCGCCCGAACTGGATCGCCGGCAGCGGGATCGGCGCGGTGAACGCCGCGATCATCGCCGGCAACCTGCCGCATGAGCGCGCGCTCCATTTGCGCCGGTTCTGGCAGCAGCTCAGCCGGCGCGCCGCAGCGCGCCGGCGGTGGGCCCCCGGCCGCTGGGCGCGCCGCGCGGTCGGCGGCAACCTCTCGTTCCCTCGCCAGGGCGCTCGCCCCGCCCGCGTGCCGGCCGTCCCGGCTGCCGAGCTGCGCGAGCTGATCGGGGAGGCGGTCGATTTCGAGCGGGTCAATTCGGGCGCCGTGCGGCTCGTGCTCGGCGCGGTCAACCTGGCGAGCGGCGCCGAGACGTTTTTCGACAACGACCGGCACGTGCTCGACCTCGACCATGTGATGGCGGGAACCCCGCTG
>DATMLF010000102.1:0-6853 GCA_035570595.1 Allostellaceae bacterium | reverse complement strand
GGGAAAGACGCGCTCGGGGTCGTCTTCGCTCGGGTTCAGCACCTCGCCGTGATAATTGGTCGGGATTCCACCCATGTCGTAATGCACCGTCGGGACGATCGGGATCGGCTCGCGCGTCATATCGACATTGGCGAAGATGCGCGCGGTCTCGGTGATGCCGGGCAGCCGCTGATGCAGCACCTCGGGCGAGAGATGCTCGAGATGCAATAGGATGTAATCCTTGTTCGCGCCGCAGCCGCGCCCTTCGCGGATCTCGATCGTCATCGCCCGGCTGACGACGTCGCGCGAGGCCAGATCCTTGGCGTGCGGCGCGTAGCCTTCCATAAACCGCACGCCTTCGCTGTTGGTCAGATAGCCGCCTTCGCCGCGCGCGCCCTCGGTGATCAGGCAGCCCGCGCCATAGATGCCGGTCGGATGGAATTGTATGAACTCCATGTCCTGCAACGGCAAGCCGGCGCGCAAGGCCATCGCGTTGCCGTCGCCGGTGCAGGTGTGCGCCGAGGTGCACCAGTAATAAGTCCGTCCGTAGCCGCCCGTGGCGAGGATCACGACCTGCGCCTTGAAGCGGTGCAGGCTCCCGTCGGAAAGGTCCCAGGCCATCACGCCGCGGCACGCACCGTCCTCGTCGGTGATCAGGTCGAGCGCGAAATATTCGACAAAGAACCGGGCGTCGTGCTTCAGGCACTGCTGATAGAGCGTGTGAATGATTGCGTGGCCGGTGCGGTCGGCGGCGGCGCAGGCGCGCCGTGCCGGGTCGCCGTCGCCGTAATCCGTCATGTGGCCGCCGAACGGGCGCTGATAGATCCGGCCGGCTTCGGTGCGTGAGAACGGCACGCCCATATGCTCGAGCTCGATAACCGCCGGGATCGCGTTCTTGCACATGTACTCGATCGCGTCCTGGTCGCCGAGCCAGTCCGAGCCCTTGACGGTGTCGTACATGTGCCAGCGCCAGTCGTCGGGCTCCATGTTGCCGAGTGCCGCGGCGACCCCGCCCTGCGCCGCGACGGTGTGGCTGCGCGTCGGGAACACCTTGGTGAGGCAGGCGGTGGTGAGCCCGGCGACGGTGCAGCCCAGGGTGGCGCGCAGTCCGGCGCCGCCGGCGCCGACGACGACGACATCATAGCTGTGGTCGGTGACCTGGTAGGCGGGCGCCATCGCGCAACTCCCGTTCAGCTAGTCCCGTTCAGCTAGTCCGCGGCTCCGAGCGCCAGGGTCAGCACCGCGACGATGCCGGCAACCGCGAGCCCGGCGCACGCCAGCCGGGTGAGGATTACCAGCCCGACCCGCGCAAGCTCGCCATGGACATAGTCCTCGATGACCACCTGGAGCCCCAGAGCGGCATGATAAAAGGTCGCGATCAGCAGCAGCACCAGCAAGATCGCCGGCAGCGGCCGGCCGACCCAGTCCTGCATCGCGTCGAAATCGGCGCCGACAAGCTCGATCAGCGCGATGACGAACCACAGCGACAGCGGCACCAACGCCACCGCGGTGACGCGCTGCAGCAGCCAATGGTCGACCCCTTCCTTGGCCGAGCCGAGACCGCGCGCGCGGCCGAGCGGCGAGCGCATCTGCGCCGCCGCGGCGTCGCGCGACCGCGAAGGCGCCATCTCACCCGACCCAGTGCGAAATGCCGGCGGCCCAGGCTACCGCCGTCAAGATCGCGGTCGCACCCACCACGATCCAGCCGCCGGTGTAGGTCGATCCGAGGTCGAGCGCGTGCCCGGTGTCCCAGACCAGATGCCGGATGCCGTTGCACAAATGATAGAACAGGGCGGCGGTCCAGCCGAGCAGGAGCGCCACTCCGAGCCACGAGCCGAGAAAGCTTTGCACAGCGCTGTAGGCCTCGGGTCCGCTGGCGGCGGCGACCAGCCACCACACGAGCAGCACCCCGCCGGCGCCCAACCCGACGCCGCTGGCGCGGTGCAGGATCGACATCACCGAAGTGAGCTGCCAGCGGTAGATTTGCAGGTGCGGCGACAGCGGCCGCTCGGCGGATTTCATCTCATCGGGTCTTCCGGTTCTCCCCCAAACCCCCTGGCCGGGCCGGCTCGGGCATGACCGTGCCGGCGACCGAATGGCGGGAGCGGGGCATCGCATCCTTGGCGAAGCTGGCGGCGAGGCGGCGCTGGGCGCGCGGCCGCTGACTTAGACCCGGTGCCGGAAGGTGTCAACGGAGCCTCGGTGCTGCCGCGGGTTCAGTCTCGCCCGACTGGTGGGCGCTCTGCCTTCATCTGGTCGACCATCTCGGCGATCGCCACCACCCGGCGCGCATCCGCGACATGCAGATTTTCCACAAGGCGCCCGTCGAGCAGCACGACCCCTTGGCCGCGCGCGTCAGCCTCGGCGTGCGCGGCGATGACCCGGCGGCTCCACGCGACCTCCTCGGGGCTTGGCGCAAAAACGGCGTTTGCCGGCTCGATCTGCTTCGGATGGATCAAGGTCTTGCCGTCAAAGCCGAACGCCCGGCCCTGCCGGCAGGCTAGGACGAACCCTTCCTCGTCTGCGAGGTCGAGGTGGATGCCGTCGAGCGCAGCAAGCCCGTGCGCGCGGGCTGCGAGCAACATCGTGCCGAGCGCCGTCGCCAACGCGGCGCGGTCGCGGGTGTGCAGCGCGTGCAAGGCGGTGGTCAAATCCGAGGTGCCCGCGACGAGCGCGGCAACCCGCGGGCTCGCCGCCGCGATCGGCCGCGCATCGAGAATGCCGAGCGGCGTCTCGATCATGCACCAGAGCGCCAGGGTCGGCGGCGCACCCGATGCATCGAGCGCAGAGAGCGCGCGGCGCACCTGGCCGACGCTCTCGACCTTGGGCAGCAGCACGGCATCGACGGGCATCCCAGACACGGCGGCGAGATCGGCCGCCCCCCAGCCGGTATCGAGCGCGTTGACCCGAACCACCAGCTCACGGCCGTCATAACCACCGGCCGACAGCGCGGCCGCCACCGCCGCTCGCGCCGCCTCCTTGGCCGCCGGGGCGACGGCGTCCTCGAGATCGAAGATCAGCCCGTCGGCCAGCAGGCCGCGCGCCTTTTCCAAGGCCCGCAGGTTCGAGCCCGGTAGGAACAAGAGGCTGCGGCGCGGGCGAAATACGTGGCTCAGAGCGGACCTCCGTTGGCTGGCGCGCCGAATACGCCGGAAAGCCGCCGCTGTCGACCCCTGACCCCAATGGCATGGATTTTGCGGCAGCTCGTCAGGGGAGGAGCGTCGGTCCGTCGAGATCGGAGGTCTGTTGATGGCCGCCTCCCCGGCCGCTGCCCAGTTCCCGCCGCTTGCCGGCCGGCCCCGCCGGAGGCCGCTGCCGGCGTTGCCGCCGGGCGCGGCCGCCTGCGTCCAGTTGGCGCCGTCGATGCTGTTCCTCGCCTTTTTCTTCCTGCTGCCGGCGGCGACCTTGCTCGCCTACAGCTTTTTGACGCAGTCGGCGCAGGGCACGGTCGGATTGCCGCTGACCTTGGCGCACTACCGGCATTTCCTCGGCAGCGCGCTTTACCTGCACGTCTTGTGGACGACGTTGCGGATCAGCCTGTCGACGACGGCGGCGGCCGCGCTACTCGCCTACCCGGTGGCGCTCGTCATGGTTCGCGCCTCTGCTGCCGTGGCGCGCGTCATCACGATGATCGTGATCGCGCCGCTGATCGTCAGCGTCGTCGTGCGAACCTACGGCTGGGAGGTGATCCTCGGCAACGGCCCGACCGGGGTCTTGAACTGGCTCCTGCTCGCCACCGGGCTCGTCGGCCATCCGCTGCGGCTGCTTTATACCGACACGGCGGTCGTGATCGGCTCGCTGCACGTGTTCTTTCCGCTGATGGTGCTGCCGCTCGCCTCGGCTCTCGGCAAGATCGACCCGGCGCTCGACGACGCCGCCACGACCCTCGGCGCCACCGCTTGGCGGCGGTTTCGCCGCATCACCGTTCCGCTGAGCCTGCCGGGGCTGGCGGTCGGCGGCACCTTGGTGTTCTCGCTGACCGCGGGCTCGTTTGTGACGCCTGCCATTCTCGGCGGCAGCTCCGCGCAAATGTTGGGCATGCTCGTCGACCAGCAGATCCTGACGGTCTACGACTGGCCGTTCGGCGCCACCGTCGCGAGCGTGCTCGTCGCGATCGTGCTGGCGGTCAACATCGCCTCGATGCGGCTGCTCGACCGGCGCCGAAGGTTGCGCGGCCTATGAACAGCCGACTGAGCGGGCCCCTCGCCTGGCTGCTGCTGCCGGTCACCGGGGCGGTGCTGGTTTTCATCCTGGCGCCGCTCGCGGTGACGATCGCGATTTCGTTCAACGACGCGCCGTTTGTCGTGTTCCCGCCGCGCGGGCCGACGTTCAAGTGGTACGGGCAGGTGTTCCACGACACCGAATTCCTCGATTCTCTGGTGTTCAGCACCGAGCTTGCCTTGGCGGCGACCGGGGGTGCGCTGCTGCTCGGCGTGCCGGCCGCCTTCGCCGTCGTGCGCGGGCGGTTGGCGGGCCGCGAGGCAGTCGCGGCCTTGCTGCTGTCGCCGCTCGTCTTCCCGGTGCTGATCACCGGGGTGGCGCTGCTTCAGCTGTTTTCGATGCTGCGCTCGGACGACACCGCGCTCAACCTCTTCGTCGCCCACGTGCTGGTCACGTTGCCCTATGTCGTGCGCACCGTGACGGCGAGCCTCGTGCTCGCCGACCGGACGCTCGAAGAAGCGGCGCAGACCTTGGGCGCGGGGCGCTGGCGGGTGTTTCGCCGGGTCACCGTGCCGCAGATCGCACCGGGCCTCGCCGCGGGCGCGCTTTTTGCGTTCATGGTGTCGTTCGACAACTTCCCGATCTCGATGTGGCTCGCCGACGCCCAGCACAACCCGGTGCCGCTGCTGATTTTTCAGCGCATCGCGAATGTCTTCGAGCCGTCGCTGGCGGCGATCTCGACCTTGTTGATCGGGTTCGCGCTCGCGGTCGTGCTGGTGGTCGAGCGGGTAGCCGGGCTGCGCCGCGGGCTGGCGATGTAACCGTGAGGCGTCTGACCAAGATGAGGCCCGCGATTCCTCCATTTCACCGTCGCCCCCGCGAAGGCGGGGGTCCAGGGGCGGCTGCACGTAGTCTGCCTGGGTTGCCGCTTTCGCGGAAATGGCGGTGAAGTGTTCATCTGGCCAAATTCTTTGCGCTCGATCTTTTACCAATAACAAGGGAGAACAGCGTTGAGCATCAAAATCGGGCGGCGCGCCGTGCTCGGCGGCGCCGCGGCGCTGGCGGCGCCATTTGTGACCGGGCGGCGCGCCGGGGCTGCCGAGCGCTCGATCACGGTCGGCATCTACACCGGCGCGCAGGGCGAGCATGTCCGCAAGACGATCATCCCGGCCTTCGAGGCGAAGCACAATTGCAAGGTCTACACGACCTTGGGCGTCACCCTCGAGCAGATCGCGGCGCTGCGCGCCACCCGCAACGACCCGCGCTACAGCGTGATGTTTGTCGATGATGTCGGCGTCGCGATGGGCAAGAGCGAGGGGCTGATCGAAAAACTGCCGGTGGACGAAATCCCCAACATGAAGCGGCTCTTAAAGCGGTTCGTGTTCTATGACGGCTACGGCGCCGGGTTTGCGATGTCGATGGCGAGCCTTGCCTATGCGACCCAGACGACAAAGCCGCTCGAAACCTATGCCGAGTTGTGGGACGCGAAATTCCGCCAGCGCTTTCTGATGGAGACGCCAAAGTCGACGCAAAGCATCTATCTCTTGATCGCCGCGGTGACGCTCGAAACCAGCAAGCCCTATGCGCAGGCGCAGTATTTGATTGATCAGGCGTGGCCGAAAATGGCGGCGCTGAAGCCCAATGTGCTCAGCATCTTCGAAAACGAGACCGCGATCACGCAGATGATCCAGGGGCAGGCCGACGTCGCCGGGCTGTTTTATTCGAAAAGCGTCAACCCCTACAACGCCCAGGGCGCGCCGGTCGCGATGTGCTATCCGCGCGAGGGGACGTTTGCCGGGATCAACACTTTGACATTGGCCAAGAACGCGCCCGACCGCGAGCTCGGCCTCGCCTTTATCGACTGGATGCTCGATCCCGGTGTGCAGCAGGGGCTCGCCGAAGCCACGCTCGCGGCGCCGACCATCAGTGGCCTGGAGTTCAAACCGGATGTCGCAAAATACCTTGCCTATCCCGAGAGCAAGATGGACGAGATGGGGATTTTCAGCCCCGACTGGACCTTCATCAACCCGCTCCGGGCAAAGCTCGTCGAAAAGTACAACCAAGTTTTCATCTCCTGAGCCGGGGGCGCGCGCTAAGCCGGGGGCGGGCGCTGAGCTCCGCGCGGGCGCGGTAGCGCTGCGGCTGCGCGAGCTGACCCGGCTGTTCCGCGAGACCCGTGCGGTCGACCGGCTCTCGCTCGCGGTCGAGCCGGGGAGCATGGTGGCGCTGCTCGGCCCCTCGGGCTGCGGCAAGACGACGACGTTGCGGATGATCGCCGGGCTCGTCGCGCCGAGCGCCGGGGAAATCCTGCTCGACGGCCGGCCGGTCACGCGGTTGCCGGCGCATCGCCGCAACGTCGGCATGCTGTTTCAGAATTATGCGCTGTTCCCGCATATGAACGTCGCCGAGAACGTCGCCTTCGGCCTGGAGGCCCGTGGCATCCGGCGCGAGGCGAGGGCGGCACGCGTCGCCGCCGCATTGCAATTGGTGCAGCTCGGCGAGTATGGCGCACGCATGCCGGCGCAGCTCTCGGGCGGCCAGCAGCAGCGCGTGGCGCTGGCCCGCGCCCTCGTGGTGCAGCCGGCCGTGCTGCTGCTCGACGAGCCGCTCGGCGCGCTCGACAAGAGCCTACGGCAGGAAATGCAGGTCGAATTGCGCGGGTTGCAGCGCCGGCTCGGCATCACCACGGTCATGGTGACCCACGACCAGGAGG
>DATMLF010000101.1:0-36316 GCA_035570595.1 Allostellaceae bacterium | reverse complement strand
GGCCGGTGATTTCGACGCGGCGGTCCTTGATGTCGTCGGGGATCGGCGCCGCCCGCCAGTCGGCCTCGCGGATCGACCGGGTCTCGGGCAGAAAATCGGGCTTCCAGCCGCCGTCGAGCGGCGAATGACCACGCTGCGCGCCCTCCTTTTCGATCTCGACGGCACGCTGGTCGACAGCGAGGAGCTGCGGGGCCGCCGGAAATCTTCAGCAGCTGCTCGTACCGGGTCGCGCTCCAGGACCAGCCGAGGTCAAACTTGATAAACGTCAGATTGTAGGCCTGCCGATGCGTCGACAGCGCGTCTCGCGAGATCGGCTCGCCGCGCTGTTCGAACAAGCGGTTTGCCTGGCGCAGCCGCGCCCGGTCGAGCGCGTTCCGGAGCGAGCGGGCATTCGCGAAATTCGGCTGTGTCATGCGACGCTCGATATATTCGGCCAAGGTTTGCGACGCTCGCTCGCTCAGCCGATATTGCATTCGCTCGAGCATCAGGCCGGCAATGACGATCAGCTCCTCCTTCGTGTAGTCGGGAAAATCCAGGTGGTGGGCGACCCGCGAGGCCATGCCAGGGTTGGAGGCGAAAAACCGGTCCATGCGATCCTTGTATCCGGCGAAAATCACGACCAGGTCTTCCCGCTGGTTTTCCATAACCTGGAGCAGGATCTCGATCGCTTCCTGACCGTAATCGCGCTGGCTCTCCGGGCGATAGAGGTAATAGGCCTCGTCGACAAACAGATCTTTGGTCTTGGGTGCAGTATGTCCGATGTACTGGCCGACGAGATCGTCACGGGTGACGACGATCAGCTGGCCTTTTCTCACGTAACCAAGACCGTGCAGGATGTCCGCCATGCGCATTGCCACCGTCGTCTTGCCGGTGCCGGGGTTGCCGGTGAAGCTCATGTGCAAGGGCGGCGGGTCGGCTTGCAGACCAACCGATCGGCGCAGCTTTTCGACGAGCAGCAGAGCCGCGATCTCGCGCACCCGGCGCTTGACCGGAACCAGCCCCACCAAATCGCGGTCGAGCGCGTCGATTGCTTCTCCTACGGTCGATTCCCGGTAGAGCCGGTCGAGATCGAGCGCCGCCGCGTCCTCAGCAACAATGCAATCTTCGGCCACGGTGGAAGGCATCAATAACGCTCGCCGTGCGGTCGGCCCGCGGCATACGGATAGGTCGTATACCGAACCCGCCGACCGGATGCCGCTTCGCGCACCAGCCCGAAGCCCGGCTCGCTTTTGGGCCGGTTGACGATGAAAGACAGCCGCAGCGCCTCCCAGCCGCGGGTCGAATCAAACGCGTTCACCTTGACATAATGATTGGGGAACGTGGCGCGGCACGCGTCGACTTCCGCCATCACCCCGGCCGCGTCGCTGAGGTCGAACATCGGCGGCCCGAACATCTCCCAGTAGGTGTTTCGCGGATGCGGGTCATCGGTGTATTCCACCGACACCGCCCAGCCCTGCTCGAGGCAATATTCGATTTGCGCCCGGATTTGCGTGGCGGTCAGATCCTGCAGAAACGAGAAGGCGCCTTGCGTCAGTCTCATTACAGCCTCTAGTGGTCAGAACGGAACCGCTGGTGCTGTCTCTTCTTCGTCGCCCCCGCGCAAGCGGGGGGCCAGGGCAAGCGCTCGGCGCCCGCCTCCCTGGGTTCCCGCTTTCGCGGGAATGACGGAAACACGGCGGTGCCAAATGGTAAATTTCTGACCACTACGCGGCGGTTGCCGTCGGGACGAAGTCAGGTGTGTCGGTCGATTCGTAGGTGAATGTCACCTCGCCCCAAGTGTCGAGCGCGGCGCGCAGCGGCGGGCAATGGCGTGCTGCGGCGGTCAGGATTTCCGCCCCTTCGTTCCAGATGTCCCGGCCTTCGTTGCGGGCCAGCACCATCGCCTCGAGGGCCACCCGGTTTGCGGTGGCGCCGGCCTCGATCCCCATCGGGTGGCCAATCGTGCCGCCGCCGAACTGCAGGACCACGTCCTCGCCGAGATAGGTCAGGAGCTGGTGCATCATGCCGGCGTGGATGCCGCCCGAGGCGACCGGCATCACCCTCCTGAGGCCGGCCCAGTCCTGCTCGAAGAACAGCCCGCGTCGAAGATCGACCGGATTGTGGCTTTCGCGCAGAACATTGTAGTAGCCCTGCACAGAATTGGGATCGCCTTCGAGCTTGCCGACCACGGTGCCGGCGTGAATGTGATCGACCCCGGCGAGCCGCATCCATTTCGAGATCACGCGAAACGAGACGCCATGCGCCTTTTGCCGCGTATAGGTGGCATGGCCGGCGCGGTGGAGATGCAGGATCGTGTCGTGCTTGCGCGCCCAATTAGACATCGATTGGATCGCGGTGTAGCCGATCACCAGATCGATCATGACGACGACGCTGCCGAGCTCATGGGCGAACGCGGCGCGCTCGTACATGTCCTCCATCGTCGCCGCGGTCACATTGAGGTAATGGCCTTTGACTTCGCCGCTTGCCGCCTCGGCGCGATTGACGGCCTCCATGCAATAGAGGAAGCGGTCGCGCCAATGCATGAACGGCTGACTGTTGATGTTTTCGTCGTCCTTGGTGAAGTCGAGGCCGCCCTTCAGCGCCTCGTAAACCACTCGCCCGTAATTCTTGCCGGAAAGGCCAAGCTTTGGCTTGACGGTCGCACCCAAGAGCGGCCGGCCGAATTTGTCGAGGCGCTCGCGCTCGACGACGATCCCGGTCGGCGGCCCGGCAAAGGTCTTCACGTACGCGACCGGAATTCGCATGTCCTCGAGCCGCAATGCTTAAGCGGCTTGAAGCCGAAGACGTTGCCGATGATCGAGGCGGTCAGGTTGGCGATCGAACCGGGCTCGAAGAGGTCGAGATCGTAGGCGATGTAGGCGAAATACTGCCCGGGGGCGCCGGGCACCGGGTCCACCCGATAAGCCTTGGCACGGTACCGCTCGCAGGCGGTCAGCCGGTCGGTCCACACAACGGTCCAGGTCGCGGTCGAGGATTCGCCGGCGACCGCGGCCGCCGCTTCCTCAGCGTCGACCCCGTCTTGCGGCGTGATCCGGAACAGCGCGAGCAGATCGGTCTCGGCGTGTTGGTAACCAGGCTGCCAATAACCCATCTCGGCATATTTGAGGACACCCGCTCGGTATCGCTCCGGGGTGAGTTCTTGACCGCGCCCTGCTTCCCGTTCGACCATCCGCAAACTCCGAGCCTGTGACGGTTCAAGGCTAGCGTTGCAGATCGATAAGCGATATTTAAAAAATCTAATATGTCCGATATCGAAAATCATATCCCTGGCCCTCCGAGTCGGCTGACCCTGAAGCAGCTCCGCATCTTCGAAGCCGCGGCCCGGCACCAGCATTTCGGCCGCGCTGCGGCGGCGCTCCACCTGACCCAGCCGGCGGTTTCGATTCAGCTGAAACAGCTGGAAAACGAAATGGGCGTGCCGCTCTTCGAGCAGACGGGACGGCGCATGTATCTGACTGCGGCCGGCCTCGAATTGCTCGGGCACACGCAGGCGGTCTTCGCGCGGCTGCGCGAGGCGGAAGAAGCCCTCCGGTTGTACCGCGGCGACGAGGGTGGTGAATTGCATATCGCCTCGACCACGACCGCGGAATATTTCGTGCCGCGGCTGCTCGCGGAATTTCGCCGCGGCCGGCCGGGGTTGAAGATCCGGCTGACGGTAAGAAACCGGGAATCGGTGGTGCGTGAGCTGGCCGAGAATGCGATCGACCTCGCGATGATGGGCCGCGCTCCGGAAAACCTCGATACGATTGCCGTGCCTTTTGCCAAGCATCCGTTCGTCATCATCGCCGCTGCCGATCATCCGCTGGCCGGCCGCCGCAAGCTGCGTTTGTCGCAATTGAAGACCGAGCCTTTTCTGATTCGCGAGCGCGACTCGGGAACGCGGCATGCCATGGGGCGTCACTTCTCGGCGCGCCGCTTCCATCCGGCCGAAACCATCGAGATCGGCTCGAATGAAACCATCAAGCAGGCCGTTATGGCCGGCATGGGCGTCAGCTTCCTCTCGACCCACACGATCGCTCTCGAATTGGCGAGCGGACGGCTGGCCGTGCTCGATGTCGCCGGCATGCCGGTTGTCAGGAACTGGTGCGTCATCCACCGGGCACAAAAGCGGCTGTCGCCGGCGGCGGCGGCGTTCAAGGCCTATCTCCTCGCCGACGGCGCCGCCTCGATCGAACGGGCGCTCAAATGAAGCCCCGGATCTCACCGCCACGACCGCGCCGCCGCGCCGGCAAGGCGTTCGCTGGCGCGGCGCTGCCTGCAGCCCTCTTTATCCTAGGCTATCGGATGTTGTCCGCCGCACGGCGGCAGCCGCTGCCGGCGGCGCTGAGCGGCGAAAGGCGCGAGCTATCGAGCCGTGCCGGCAGGCTGTCCTACTACGAGGCCGGCGGCGACGGCCCGCCGCTCCTGCTGGTGCACAGCGTCAACGCCGCGGGGTCGGCTTACGAGGTCCGCCCGCTCTACGAACGCTACAAGACCGCCCGCAAGGTTTACGCGCTCGAGCTGCCGGGCTTCGGGTTTTCCGAGCGCCGCGCGCACGTCTACACGCCGCGGCTGATGACCGACGCGATCCTTGCGATGGTCGAGGAGATCGGGCGTCGTGCTGCGACCAGCGCCCCGCCGCCGATCGATGCTCTGGCGCTGTCGCTCTCCGCCGAGTTCCTGGCGCGCGCCGCAACAGAGATGCCGGCGGCGTTCCGCAGCCTCGCTCTCGTCAGCCCGACCGGGTTCGATGCCCGCGCCTCACGGCGCGAAGCCAGGGCTGGAGGTCCCGGAATGCCGCTGTTGCGCGACGCGCTCAGCTTCCCGCTGTGGAGCCGCTCGCTCTACGACCTGCTCGTCAGTCGTGCCAGCATCCGCTATTTCCTCGGCCGAACTTGGGGCTCCCCGGCGATCGACGAAGGCCTCCTCGAATACGACTACCTGACGACGCACCAACCCGGCGCCCAGCATGCGCCGTATTCCTTTGTCTCCGGCTTGCTGTTTAGCGCCGATATTGTCCAAATCTATGATGCGCTGACCGTTCCTGTGTGGCTGACCCAGGGTGTTCGCGGCGATTTTGTCGATTATTCTCGAGCCAGTGGCTTTGCCGGGAGGCCTGGCTGGATCGTCGAGACCTTTCAGACGGGCGCCCTCCCGCATTTCGAACAGCCCGACGAGTTCATCCGCCGCTACGACGGCTTCCTCGCGGCTGCGGCGTCCCCTGCCGCAGCATAGTATTCAGCAGCCGGCCGTGGCGCGAACCGCCGCGGCCAGTGTATCGGCTTTGGCCTCGGGGAGCAGCAAATAGCGCGCGTTCATCACCTCGGCGAGGCGACGCGCCGGCGGCTGTGAGCGGCGCGAGACGTCGCAGAGGAGGGTCGGCACCGCCGCGAGGCGCAGCCGCCGGGCCGCATCGAGCGCATCCGTTTCGGCGCGCTCGCGACCCGGGGTGCCGTCGCGGGCGATGTTGGCGCGGCCGTCGGTCAACATCACGATGCTGGGCGCCTCGCCGCGGCGCTGCGCCGCGGCAGCCAACTCTGCGGAAGCGTCGATCGCCGCCGCGAGCGGTGTGCCGCCGCCGCCAGGAAAGCCGGCAACGCAACGTTTGGCGCGCGCCAACGACCGCGTCGGTGGCAGGATCAACTCGGGCCCTGCTCCGCGAAAGACGAGTAGTGCCACCTGGTCGCGGCGCACATAGCACTCTGCGAGCAGCAGTTCGACCGCACCCTTTGCTTCCGCCAACCGGTTCAGCGCCGCCGACCCGGAGGCGTCGACGACAAAGATCGTCAGGTTTCGACGCGGCTCCTGGTAGCGGATCAGGCGAAAGTCTTGCGGCCGTATACGAATGTGGCGCCCGTTCGTTTCGGTTGCGGTTGCATTGCCCTGTCGCAGCCTCTGCCAGGGCGCCGCGGCCCGCAGCGTTTCGGCAAGCCCGAGCCGCGCCCCGCCGCCGAGCCGCCCTCGTCTCACTCCCGCCGGGCGCCCGCGATGCAGCGACGAGTGCAGGGCTCCGCTCCGTCCCCGATCCGCCCCCGGCCGCGGCTTGCGGGGCGCCCCGGCGGTGGCCAATTCTTCGAGCAAGCCGGGCGGCACCGCTGCCCTGGCGGCGGCCAAGACGGTCTCCCCGATTGACCGATCGGTCTCACCGGCGCCTCTGGCATCGGCTTCGGCCGGCTCGCTTCCCGCCTGCTCGGCCCCACCCTCATCGACCGGCTCCGGCAGATCGCCGCCTGGCGGCGGCGCTGCGGCGGCTCCGGTTTCGGGCAAAGCCGCTGCGCGCTGCCCGATCACCAGCCGCGCCGCAAGCATCGCGTTTTCGTCCGAGATGGCACTCAGCCCTTCCAGCGCCGCCGCCGCGCGCGCCACCCGCAAGGCGAAAAGCGGAACCCTGAGTGACGACACTCCGAAGGCCAGCGCCGTTGCGCAGAACGCCTCGATGACCTCCTCATCGGCAACAACCGAGCCCAGCAATCGTCTGGCGCCGGCGATGTCGAGAGCGGTGGTTGGGGGGTCCGCTAAGTCCCGGAAGGCGAGCCTCGAGAGGTCTACGATCAACCCAAGACGATCGGATAGCACTGCCGGCAGCCCGTCGTCCGGACCGGCGCCTTCGTCGAGCGCGATGAGGCCGATCCGGGCGCTCTCGCGCAGCCGGAGGCCGGCGTGGTCGATCGCGACCGCGCCCAAATCGAGGGCGCGAGCCAGATGCGCGGCGGTCGAGGCCCCGACGCGTTCTGCCATGCTCAGCAGCACCGCACCACCATCCGCGTCGGCCAGAATGCCGCGCTGAGCGATCAGCCGGCGGGATCCGAGCGTTGCCGACAGATCCAGTCCACCCAGCAAACGATCATCGTCGACCCGCACGGGGATTCGCCGTAACGGCATGTCCGGTCCAAGAAGCTGGCGAAGCAGCGCCAGCCATCGGTCGCGAACCGGGCCTGGCATAGATCGCACTGCGACACCGCCGACCCCGACAGGATCGACGGCGAAGATCGCCGCGGCGGCGACGGCGTCGCGCCACGGGCCAGCGTCGTCAGTCAAGCGAGGACCTCTTCCACCGCCCGCTCGACCCGCGTCGACGAGCCCGCGTCATCGAGTGGGTTGCGCCGCAACCGGTGCCGGAGCGACGGCGTCGCGACGCGCCGCAAGTGGCTGATGTCGATCACCGTGTCGCTCTCCAGACCGGCCAGAGCCCGCGCGGCGCGGATCAATGTCAGCTCGCCCCGCAGCCCGTCGGTGCCGAGGCGCAAACATAAACGCGCCGCGCGCTCGAGCATGTCGTCGGGGACCGCGACCGAGGCGAGCCGGTCGCGTCCGGCGGCGATGCGCCGCCGCAGCCGGTTTTCCTGTTTTGCCCAGGACGCGACAAAACCCGCCGGGTCGCGGTCGAAGGCGTCGCGCCGGCGCACGATTTCGACGCGAGTCGCAAGATCCGCCGGGGTCGCGACCTCCACCGCCAAGCCGAAGCGATCGAGCAGTTGCGGGCGCAGCTCGCCTTCTTCCGGGTTGCCGCTGCCGACAAGGACGAAGCGCGACGGGTGACGGATGCTCAACCCATCCCGCTCGACGACGTTCTCGCCGGACGCGGCCACGTCGAGCAGCAGGTCGACGAGGTGGTCCTCGAGCAGGTTCACTTCGTCGACGTAGAGGAAGCCGCGATGGGCGCGTGCCAGAAGCCCGGGCATGAAGGCTTTCTCGCCGCGTGACAGCGCGCGTTCGATGTCGAGGGCGCCGACAACGCTGTCCTCGGTTGCGCCAAGCGGCAGATCGACCACGGGCACCGGCGAAAGCCGGCTTTTGAGCGAACCCGTCGCCTTACGCTTACTGCATTCCTCGCAAAGCGAGTCGTCAGCCGCGGGGTCGCATCGAAATCGACAGTCGAGGACGACTCGCGTCCTCGGCAACAGCGTTGCGAGGCCGCGTACAGCCGTCGATTTGCCGGTGCCGCGATGGCCAAACACGAGCACGCCGCCAAGCGACGGGTCGATTACCGCGATCAGGATCGCGAGCTTCATCTCGTCCTGGCCGATGATCGCCGAAAACGGAAACGCCGCAGCCACGTCGACCCAGCCATGGTTTCGCCTGTTCGGCTATTTTGCACGGGCCGACGGTTTTGGCGAGAGCGGCCGGGAAAAGGCGATCATGCTAAAAAAGAGCGCGCCAGACGGGTTGGTCGTCTACACGGGCGGGATGACGACGCATCGAGACCCGATCTAGCCGGCCATAGCTATACCGCCCAGCAGGGTCGGGCAGCGCCCCCACGATAACGTGGACCGAGATACCGGCGAGCAACCCCGTCGTGACCGGAATCGCCAACACCGTGGCAAGCCGACCCGCCCGGAGAATGACGCCGCCTAGAATTGCGAGCAGCGTGGCCAGCTCGGCATAGTTCGCGCATCAGGTTGCACAGCGACGGCGCCGGATGGCACGCCCTCGTCGCGCGGGTTCGGTTTCCAAAAGACGCCCGCGCCTCAACTTGTCCTAAAAAGCAGGACGCCTCTCTACAGCACCAGGTCCTCCTTCCCAGGAGGACCTGGTGGTAGCACTCTCAGGTGATCAGAAGAGGAATCACAGAAGCCTAATTCAGGTGGTATATCCTGGCGGCATTGCCGCCGGCGATCTTGGCCTTCTCCTCTTCGGTGCAGTCCTTCAAAATATCCTCAATGATTTGCCGACTCCGGGGGAAGGTGGACTCGACATGCGGATAGTCTGAGCCCCAGAGGAGATTGTCGACCCCGATGACGTGGCGGTCGCGGATGCCCATGGCGTCTTCCTGGAAACCCGCAAACACGTTGCGGTGGAAATAATCGCTGGGCAGCATGGTCTCCTTGAACCGATAGCGCTCTTGCTGGACCCGTTGGGTGTAGGTGTAGTCGATGCGGTCCAAGAAGTGGGGGATCCACGACAGTTCGTGCTCCACGGTGCCGACCTTGAGTTTTGGATAGCGCTCGAAGACGCCGCTGAAAATCATGTCGGCAAGCGACATCCGCACCCAGTGGTCGGCGTTGGCGAGGAACGAGTTGCGCACACGGTTGCGGTCCTCAAGCCCAAAATCCTGCCCCGGACCCGGCCGGTTGGTCGCGATGTGCATGCCAAGGGGAATATCCAGATCCTGGGCCGCCGCCCACAGCGGCTCGTACATCGGATTGTCGTACCCCTTCCCCTCCGGCGGATAGACGGTGATCATGCCGCCCGCCAGCCCCATCCTGGCGCAGCGCTCCAGCTCCTCGACGCCCTCCTGCACATCGTCCACGTTGACCATGGCGATGCCCTTGAGGCGCTTGGGCTCCCCGGCGCTGAACTCGGCGAGCCAGTCGTTGTAGTTTCGGAAAATCTCCGACAGCAGCGCGCTGTCCGGCACGCTGTAGAGTAAGAGACCGACCGTGGGGTAGACGATGCTTACGTCCACGTCATCGGCGTCCATATCCTTGAGGTGCTCCGCCGGTTCGTAGCCCCCGCGGCGCACCTTATCGAAGGTGGTGGTGCGGACCATCTGCTCCGGCGTCTCGAACCGCATACCTGTCTGTGCCCCTGCGGCCAGCCCGATCGTCCGGTGGCCATTGCAGAACCACCAGTCGCCGTCATACTCGCGGACAAGCTGTGGGACCCGGTCCTTGAACGCCGGCTTGGCTCTGCTCGTCCACAGGTCCGGTGGCTCAAACACGTGATTGTCCGATGATATAACCCGGTAATTCGCCATGATTTTGCCCCTCCTGCTTGGTGGTGAGCGCCTTCCCAGTGCTACCGCCTGAACGACCTCACCAGCCCCACTATACTGCGTGCAAGACCCGTGCCCACCATGTTGTCGACCCGATGACGTCGCGCAGACGAATGCCGATGGCGTCCTCCGGAAAGCTCAAGACGACGCTGCGGGCGCCTGCCATGTCAAAGACGCAGATTATCTGTGAGGCTCGCTATGAATCGCCCGCTGCACGTTCCCGTGCCCGAATCTCGGATGAGGAGGTGTCAACGCGAAAACGGTGCTCGGGGATTTCGGTGAAGAGGTCGGCATGGCGCCGCGGCACGGGGAGGTCGGCGAGCGCGCGCACATGCCCCGCCGCGTCGAGGCGCACGGCCACCAGAAAGCTGCCCCCGCAATTGGCGATTTCCTCGAGTGCGGCGTGCATTCGAGCCTCGTCGTCGCCATAGTATTTCGGCCCAAAGAGCCGCTCTGCGGTATCCGCGCCGACCACAAACGTCGTCCCCGGGAATAGCCGCGCCTTTTCAACGAAGGTCGGCGCCCGCGTGAGCTCGACCGGCCACTTCCAGGCGAATTGCGCGAGCCGGCGCCTCACCGTCTCGCCTGAGAGCGGCGGCTTGTCGACGTTTGTGACAGAGATTTCGAAGGCCACGGGCTGCTGCCGGAGCTCTTCGGCGACCCGCGCCAGCAGTAAATGCCCCGCGTGCATCGGGTTGAAAGAACCTGGGAACAATACCGAGGGCTGCGGTGCCGACAGCATGATTTGCCCATCGGGCTGGACGGTGACGCGATCGACCTCGCCCGCCACCAGCCGGTCGATCGGATCCACGAACGCTACAACCGCCTCGGCATAATGTTCATCCGCATCGAGGAGGCTCTGCGGCGAGGGTGCGGCAACCCCGCAGGCGCGGGCCAGCCACAGCACGATCGCGCGCGCAACGAGGTCTTCTTCGGCGGCGCGGTCGCGTTGGCCCTTGGCCAAGACGCAAGTGCAGTGCGCGATTTGGGCGGCATTGGCGAATGCGACGTGAAAGCGATGCTCGCCTCTACGCGGGCGGTCGCTGACCAGCGCCGCCGTGGCGCCGAGGCCAACCAGGTCGGCGGCCGCCCCATTGCCAGTGCTCGGCGCCAGCTTGGTGGCGCGTGCTCGTGCGCTTTGCGCCATCGCGATCGCGGTGTTGGAGCTGCACGCCTGCGCTGGTGCGGAGCCGAGAAACGCCGCTAGCGCCTGTGCGTCGTAGGGAACCTGCGCCTCGATCAGCAGCCGAGAGCCGCCGGGAACACGCAGCAGCTCGCCGACCGCCCCGCTGCCGCCCCCGGTGATCGCGAGCGCCGCCTTGCGCCCGGACATGTGCAATGCCGAGATCAACTGCTGCGACGCGGCGTCCAACGGGCTCATCGTGCGGATGTGGTCCGAGGCTGAAAAATACCTCGCGAACGGTGAAAGACGGTTCGCACAGAGTCAACCCGGCATGGCCCGCGGCGGGCAAACCACCCGGGAGGCGTCTCGCGCTGGACCGTGCGTCTGCCGCCGCCATAGCGGGAATTTCGGTGCCGTGTAGCGAGCTGCCGGGACAACGACATTTCCAACGTTACAAACCCGGGCTCGACGGGGCGGGGCCGGGCCACTCGTCGAGCACGGCGGTGTGGGTAACCAGGCCGCTATCCTGCTGCCACAGATGGAGCTGGTAGCCGGGCGGCTCGAAAATGAAGCTGATCCCCTCATCGGCGACGAGGTTGAGCCGGATCTGGTGCGCCGTGCTCGATGCAGTGCCGGCGACCGTGCCGGCAAAGCGCCGGTCGATTGTGCGGTGCAGGTGGCCGCACAGGATGCGTTCGACTTGGGGATGGCGCGCGACGATTTCGGCTAGTCCCGCGGCATTGTCGAGGCCGGAATTGTCCATGTAGGTAATGCCCGTCGCGAACGGCGGGTGATGCATCAGGATCACGGTCGGCCGATCGCGCTGCGCCGCGAGGGCAGTGTCGAGCCAACCCAGTCGCTCGGCGCACAGCATCCCGCCATGCTTACCGGAGACGAGCGTGTCGAGCGCGACAAGCCGTACCGGGTAATCTTCGATCGCGAATTGCAGATAGCCCTCGGCCGGCAGGTAGCCGGCGTCCCGAAAAGCCTCGCGCAGCGGCTCTCGGGCATCATGATTGCCGGGGATCACGAAGACCGGCATCGACAAGGATGCCAGCAGATGGCGCAGCTGTTCGTATTCGTCAGGCTCGCCGTGATCGACGAGATCGCCGGTCACGACGGTGACATCGGGCCTTGGCACCAGCGCGTTTAGACTTGCGACTGCGCGCGCCAGATATGGCGCAGTGTCGAACTCGACCCTGGCCCGCTCGCCATCCGGCGCGGTGCCCTGCATCGGGCAACGGAACAGCTTACCCGCCGCGACGATATGGGGGTCAGAGAGTTGGGCAAGGATCATGTTCCCTCCGTGACCAGCACCGCCTCTTGGCATACCGACACTTCCCCGATGGATAGCCCATCTTCCACGCTCGCCAGCATTGTTGAGGAATCGGCCGGGGAGTGTGAGGTCGTTCACACTTGGGAAAGCGGCGGGAGCAGCCCGAGCGACACGGCCACTTCCATTGGCCGCGCGCGCGTCAACAAATGGGTGCCTATTTTGAACCTCCCCGGCCCACCAAAAGAAGCGATTCGGATCATGCGTCTGTCTGGTGACAAAGTAACCAGTTCGGATCGTCGCAAGTACCGAATACCAGATAGAGCCGTTTATGGCTGCCGGACAGCTTAGCGCTCTGTTTAGGTTTTCTTTATCACCAGACCAGCAATCTGGATCAACTCTTGCACCAGAAGCCTCATTTCATCGCTAGCATCGTTTTGAGCGCTTCTTGCACGCTTTCGTTGTTGCCTTCGACCTCGGCGTAGAAGACACGCACTTTTGCCTTGTCCGGGCTGAATGCCGGCTCGTTGCTACGCCTCGCCATGAATATACCCCGTCCAATCTCGGCAGCGATCGTTTTTCGCATCGTCCCACTCGAACCGAATATTGGAAGCGCCCGCCAATAGCCCAGCCTGCCGGCGGAATTGTCATGTCTCAAGCGATAGAGCCAGCCTGGCCCGCTTCAAGGGGGACGGTTAGACGCGCCACGTCGAAATTGTACACGCGGGCGGTGTTGAGGGCGGCGATCTTGGCCTGTTCGTCGTCCGGCACGCCCGCCAGGATCTCGGCCAGGATCTTGCGCGATTGGGGAAACGTCGACTCGCTGTGCGGATAGTCCGAGCCCCACATCATGTTGTCGACGCCGATCAAGTCCCGCATGCGAATACCGACGGCGTCCTCCTGGAAGCTTAAGACGACGTTGCGGCGGAAGAAGTCGCTGGGCCTCACGCCGTCCTTGAACCGGTAGATCGCCTCGCCGTGGCGCTCGCGGTAGGTGTAGTCCATCGTCGAGATGAGGTGCGGCGCCCAAGCCAGCTCGAACTCGACGATCGCCAGCGTCAGGCGGGGATGCCGCTCGAAGACGCCGGAGAAGATCAGGTCGCACAGCGACAATGCCGGATAGAACGCCTTGGTGGCACGGCTGCTGGCGTCGCGCAATGTCCTGTCGCCGGCCCCGCGGATCCGGCCCTGCCGCCGCGTCGCGGTGTGCAGGCTGAGCGGCATTTCGAGTGCCGCGGCGGCGGCCCAGAACGGCTCGTATTCGGACCCGTCGTAGCGCCGGTCTTCGAATGGATACTCGGTGATCATCGCGCCCGAGAGGCCGAGGCGCGCGGCGCGCTCCAGCTCCTTGACCCCGTCCGGGACGTCGTCGAGGTTGATCATCGCGATGCCCTTGAGTCGCGCGGGATCGGTCTGGCAGAACTCGGCGAGCCAGTCGTTGTAGGCGCGAAAAATCGCGGACATCAGCAACGGGTCCGCCAGCTTGAAGTAAAAGAGCCCTTGGCTCGGATAGAGAACTTCGCCGGCCACCCCGTCGAGCGCCATGTCCTCGAGGTGCTGCGCGGGGTCGTAGCCGCCGCGGCGTACCTCTTCAAAGCGGCCCTCAGCGGAGATCGTCTCGGGCGCTGCGAACCGCGCGCCGGCGTTCGAGATCAGGCCGATCCCGGAAAGAATTTGGTCCGCCTCGACCACAATCTGGTCGGCGCCGCCGATCCGCTCGATCCGCGGCGCACGATCGCGGAACGCCCTGTCGATGCGGGTCCGCCACAGGTCGGGCGGTTCGAACACATGCGAGTCGGACGAAAGAACGACGGGCAGCATCGGCATCTTGTTTCTCACATTGATCGCGGGGCGGCAGCTTTGGCAACCGGCCCATCGCCGTCAAGGCGGGCATGCGGGTACAACAACGTCAGACAACCTGGTTTCGTAATTGCTCTTCGCCACGCCGCAGACGCCCGAGATTGTCGAGCAGGATCTCAATGACGTTGTCCTCGTAGCGTCGAGTCTCGCCCGCGGTGTGGGGCGTGATCAGGACATTCTCGATCGCCCAAAGCGGTGAGCTTGGCGCCAGCGGCTCTTCCGCCGTCACGTCGACGGCGGCGCCCGCGATGCGTCGCGTCGCCAGCGCCTCGATCAGTGCCGCCTCGTCAACCACCCGCCCGCGCGCGACGTTCACGAGGTGAGCGGTCGGTTTCATCCGGCTGAGCGCCGCGGCGTCGACCAGGTTTTCCGTCTCGGTAGTAAGCGGGCAGGTAAGCGCCACGACATCGGCGTCAGGCAAAAGCGCGTTGAACGCGTTCATGGCATGCACCGAATCGGCAGCACCGCGGCCAAAAGCCGGATGGCGCCGCATCCCGACGACGCGCATGTCGAAGGCCTTGGCCAGTCGGGCCAGTCGTCCGCCGATGTCGCCCAGGCCGACGACAAGGAGCGTCTTCCCGCCTAGCTCGTCCTCGCGCCCGGAGAGGTCGCCGATCATCCCGCGCCAGATGCGCGCTCTTTGGTTGTCGCGGGCTTCGGGAAGACGGCGGCTCAATGCCAGTATCAGCGCCATCGCGTGCTCCGCGACCGCGCGTGCATTGACGCCGCGGGCACTGGCGAGCCTGATGCCGCGTTTTGCCAGCTCTTCGCGCGGGAACTGGTCGGTGCCGGCGCCGATCGACTGTATGAAGCGGAGCCTTTTCGCCTGGTCGAGGAGCTGGTTGCGCCACAACCCGGAGATCACCAGAACGTCGGCCTCGCCGACGCGCTTCTCCACGGTCTCGAGGTCGCGGACCGCGAAGCTGCTTATGCCCGCGTCGAACGCCGAAAACCGTTCTTGCAGCTGATAAGCAACATGGGCGAAGCAGATAACGGTTGGTTCAGCAGTAGCGGTCATGGCGCGTAACACTCAATAAAAGCCCGAGAAAAGCCGGCGCGTGCGGACCGAGAAGCCGACAGTCGCAGCTGCTTTAACAGACCCGGACGAACAATGACCAATCCTGCCTTCAAATTCGACCATGTTCACGTCATCAGCCAAAGTCCGGATGTGTCCCATCCGTTGGCTGAACCGCAGCACCCGCGATAATGAAAGCCCTGCCGCTAACGCCGGGGTCCGGGTTCTCCGCCGCGTTTTCCCGCTTCGAGCGCGGGCTCGGTGTGCCCTGCGCGACCGAGCGCGGCGCCGGCCGGATGGGCGCTCCCCTCATGGCCGCCGTCGTGCCTCGCAGCAATCGGCTGGCGGCCCGTCTGCGCGCCGCCAGCCATTCCACCGCGGCTGCGCTCGCCGCCCTTGCGGCCGGCTTCGGCGGCGAGCCCGGGGTTGCGGGAAAAGCTGCGCTCGGCCGCGGGCACGCGCTGGCCGCCCTTGCGCCCGGCTTCGGCGGCCCGGGTGGGGTTGTTTTTAAAGTTTCCGCCGCTTGCCTGGCCGCCCCTTTTGGCGATTTCGCGCTGCTTTTTCTCATCCATCGCAGCAAAGCCGCGTTGCGAACCACGGGGTTGATCGCGATTGTTCCTGACCATCGTTCCTCCGCCAAGTTTTAGCCGGCCGTGGATTTGTACACGGCCGATGCCTTATCCACTTAACGGCGCCTCAAAATTTGAGTTCCTTGGGTATATACTGAGTAGTCTGCCAAATAATGGCTATTTTTTCTTGTCCTGGGCAAAGGACAATTCGATGTTAAACATCGAGCGCCCAATAAGGGCCCGAAGCTCACGCGAAGCGCGCCGGCGCGAACGGGAGGATGTCGATCGCCGGCGGCCGGCCGGCCACGAGGTCGGCGACCACCCGGCCGGTCATCGGCGCCGCGGTCATCCCGACATGGCCGTGCCCAAACGCGTAGATCACGTCGCGGCTGGCGCGCGACGGCCCGAGCGCCGGCAGCGAATCGGGGAGGCTCGGGCGGTGGCCCATCCACACCGAGACGCGGTCTTCGGGATGCTCGCGGGCGAGGCCGGGCAGCATTCGGCGGCCCTGCTCCAACAGGATACGGGCGCGGCGCCAGTCCGGCGGCGCCGCAAGGCCGGCAAGCTCGACGGTGCCGGCAAACCGCAATCCCGTGTCCATCGGCGTTGCCACGAACTTGCCGTCGGCGTCGGCGGTCGGGATGCGCGGCATGACCTCCGGATCGCGGATCATCAGGTGGTAGCCGCGCTCGGTTTCGAGCGGGATCCGGTCGCCGAGCACCTTCGCGAGCGGCTTCGACCAGGCGCCGGCGCACACCACCGCGGCGTCGGCCGGCAACGCGCCGCGCTCGGTGCGGATCGCGGCGAGCCGTTGCCCGTCAATCTGAAAGCCGGTCGCCCGCGCGCGCACCAGCTCGCCGCCCGAGCGCAGAAAATGGTCGAGCAGCCGTTGGACAAGGCCGAGCGGGTTCGAGGTGTGGCCGTTTTCGCGCACCAGGACGCCGCGCACATAGTCGCGCGACAGCACCGGCTCGAGCTGACGCAATTCGTCAGCGTCGAATTCGTCGACCTCGACCCCGTTCTCGCGGCGCAATTCCCAGGCGAGCCGGTCCTTTTCCAGGCTCTGCGCCGAACGATAGACGTAAAGATGGCCGCGGCGATGGACCAGGTCCTCGGCCCCGGCGTCATGGACCAGCGGCATCAGCGCGTCGAGCGTGGCGCCGACCAGCGGACGCAGCGCGCGCGCTTGCGCGTGGACCTGCTCGGGGGTTCCGGCGCGAATAAAGCGGAGGAGCCACGGTGCAACCGCCGGCAGGTAGCTCCAGCGCAACGCCAGCGGTCCCAGCGGGTCGAACAGCCAGCGCGGCACGTTCCACACGACGCCCGGCATCGACACCGGCGTGACCGAGGAGGCGTTGAACGCCCCGGCATTTCCAAAGGATGCGCCGTGCCCCGGCTCGCCCGTCTCGACGATAAAGACATCGTGACCGTCGCGCTGCAGATAGCTCGCCGCGCACACCCCCACCATGCCGGCGCCGATCACGCCGACCCGTTTTGCCCCAGGCGCCGGCATCGCTTCTCCCAAGTGGCCATGCGCCGAGAATGCGCTCGCACATGCATAGCCGCAACGCGCGACTTTTTTTATGGTGTGCGGTTTACGTTATGCAGGCCGCCTGCTGCCTAACTTGGCGCAGCAGCAAAGCGAGCAAACCGTCTTTATCGATCATTATCTCGATGCCGTCGCTGACAACGCGTCGCGTTCCGGGATCGACCGGAAACCCTTTGGCCCAACTCAGGTCGGCAAAGGTGAACTCGACCCGAGCATCTGGATGCAGCAGAACGTGCCACGAGAAGACCACGCCATATTGGACGCGAGCCGAGGAAATCACGCGGTGACCCGCAGCGCCCAATCCGGTCTTGGGCAGCCAATCGGCGTTGTCCTTCCATCGCTCTTTAGTAGGCGTGAGAATTAGCAGGTCGAGGTCCGAGTCGGGCGTTGCGTCGCCCCTCGCCCACGACCCCGCAATTGCGAGTGCCCGGCACGCCGGTTCATTATCGAGCCAACGCGCTATGATCTCGACCAACCGGGCAGCCATAGATGGCGACATGCTGATTTCGGCGCACCGATAGCCCGCATCCGTGAGCCGGCTCCGCGCTAGCCGGCGAGGGCCGATCCCAGGTAAGCTTTCGCCCTGCAGATAGCAACTCCGGAGGAGGGAGCAGAGATGGATTTCGGCGCGTTGATGTTCTTTACCGATTACGCGATCAGCGCGGTCGACCTCGCCAAGGCGATGGAGGAGCGGGGTTTCGAGTCGGTCTGGGCGCCCGAGCATTCGCATATCCCGGTCTCGCGCAAGACGCCGTTTCCGGGCGGAGGCGAGTTGCCAAAGCGCTATTACGACGCGATGGACCCGTTCGTGTCCTTGACCGCCGCCGCCGTCGCCACGACCCGGCTCAAGCTCGGGACCGGCGTGTGCCTGGTGCAGCAGCGCGACCCGATCCAGACCGCGAAGCTCGTCGCCTCGCTCGACCAGGTGTCGAACGGGCGGTTTTTGTTCGGCGTCGGCGGCGGGTGGAACGCCGACGAGATGGAGAATCACGGCACCGACCCCAAGACCCGCTTCAAGCTGATGCGCGAGCGG
The DNA here is from genome assembly GCA_035570595.1 of Allostellaceae bacterium. GTDB lineage: Bacteria > Pseudomonadota > Alphaproteobacteria > ATCC43930 > CGMCC-115725 > AP-15. The sequence continues at coordinate 18,200 of DATMLF010000101.1, read as the reverse complement.
ATCGAGGCGATGAAGGAGATTTGGACCAAGCCCAAGGCCGAATATCATGGCGACATGGTCGATTTCGACCCGGTCATGGCCTGGCCGAAGCCGGTGCAAAAGCCGCACCCGCCGATCCTCGTCGGCGGCGCCTGGCCGCAGGCGGCGCGGCGTGCCGTCCGCTACGGCGACGGCTGGTGCCCGATCGGCGGCCGCCCGGGTTCGAGCCCGCTCGACCGGCTCGACGAGTTCCGTCGGATGGCGCAGGACGCCGGGCGCGACCCGCAATCCGTGCCGATCACGTTGTTCAACCCGGACGAGGACGCGGGCCAGCTCGCCCGCTACCGCGACATGGGGGTGGCCCGGGTCGTCGTCATGCTGCTCTCCGAGCCCGCCGACAAGATCCTGCCGATCCTCGACCGCTGGGCCGGGCTGATCCGCCAGACCGGGTAGCTCCGGCCGCGATCCGGCTACAGCAGTCCGACGACGGCGCCGCTCATGCAGGTCGCCAAGGTGCCGGACAGGATCGAGCGCAGGCCGAGCGCCACGATCTCGGCGCGCCGCTCGGGCACCATCGCGCCCATGCCGCCGATCAGGATGCCGAGGCTGCCGAAATTGGCGAAGCCGCAGAGCGCGTAGGTCATAATCAGGCGCGAGTGGGCGCTCAGCGCGTCTTTTGGCAGATGGGCAAGGTCGACATAGGCGATGAACTCGTTGAGCACGGTCTTGGTGCCCATCAGCGACGCGGCGGCCGCAGTCTCCGGGCCGGGGATGCCGATCAGCCACATGACCGGGCGAAAGGCGTAGGCAAAGAGGCGCTGCAAGGTCACCGGCGCGCCGGCGAGGTCGGGCAACAGCCCGAGCGCCGCGTTGACCAGGCTGACGAGTGCTATCGTCACGATCAGCATCGCCGTGATGTTGAGCAGAAAGGTGATGCCGTCGCGCGTGCCTTTGGCGACCGCGTCCATGGCATTTGCCGGCGGGTCGTCGAGCGCCAATTGCGCCGAGGCCGAGCGGTCGGGGCGGAACGGCACCATCAGTGCTGCGAGCGCGAGTGCGGCGGGGGTGCTGATCACCGCGGCGATCAGGATGTTGCCGAGCGCGTTCGGGATGACGGCGCCGACCAGCGTGGCGTAGAGCACCATGACCGTGCCCGCGATCCCGGCCATGCCGCAGCTCATCAGCGCGAACAGCTCGCCGCGCTCAAGCCGCATTAGGTAGGGGCGGATCAACAGCGGCGCCTCGATATGGCCGACAAAGATGTGCACCGCAGCGCCGAGGCCGAGCGGGCCGCCGATCCCGACGGTGCGCCGCAGCACCCAGGCAAACGCCTCGACGACGCGCTGCAGGACGCCCCAGTAGAATAGCAAGGTGGCGAGCGCGCTGATCACCAGCACCACCGGCAAGGCGCGAAAGGCGAAGATAAAGCTGGCGCCGGGCGTTGTCTCGGCGAACGGCAACTGGCCGCCGCCGAGATAGCCGAAGACAAAGCCGGTGCCGGCCTCGGTCGCGCTCTGCAGCCCCTCGACCGCGCGGTTCAGCAGCAAAAACACCGTCCGCGCCGGCGGCAGCTCGAGGAATAGGAGCGCGAGCCCGAATTGCAGCAGCACACCCGCCACGACGACGCGCCAAGGGACGTGCATCCGGTCCTCGCTCAACCCCCAGGCGAAAATCAGAATGACGGCGATCCCGAAGAGTCCGCGCATGCCGCAATTAACAACAGGTCCGTTGTCATGCCCATACGGCGATTTCGGCGCAGGTGAGGCGCGGCGGACGAGGGTAGGGGTGCGGGCGCTCGCCATAGCCGATGTTCAGGAGGAAATTGCAGCGCAGCCGGCCGTCGGGAAAGAATTCCGCGTCGACCTTGGCGTTGTCGAAACCCGACATCGGCCCGCAATCGAGCCCTTGCGCGCGCAACGCCAAGATGAAGTACGCGCCTTGCAGCGAGCTGTTGCGAAACGCGGTTTCGTGCGCCAATGCCGCGTTGCTGGTGAACCAGCCGCGCGCGTCGCTGTGCGGGTAGAGCCGCGGCAGGTATTCGTAGAATTCGCGGTCGTAGGCGACGATCGCGGTCACGGGCGCGGTGCGGACCTTTTCGTGATTGCCCGAGGAGACGCAGCGCAGCAGGCGATCCTTGCCCTCCGGGCTCTTGACCAGCACGAGCCGCATCGGCTCGCAGTTGCCGCTGGTCGGGCCGAGCTGGGCGAGCTCGAGCGCGGTCTCGACGACATCGTAGGGCACCGGCCGGTCGAGCCAATGGGTAAAGGTGCGCGCCTCGCTGAAGAGTGTGGCGAGTGCCGCGCCGTCGAGCGGGCTCACGCGGCGAGCGCCTCGGCACGGCTCCTCATCAGCGGCTGGATGCGCTGCCCGAATTGCTCCATGCCGATCACGAAATCGTCGAATGTCAGCATCACGCCTCTGACCCCCGGCACCGTTGCGACCTCGTCGAGCATCCGCGCCACCGCGGCGTACGAGCCGACGAGCACGCCCTGATTAGTCGGCGACGTGCGGTCGGTCAATTTGTAGCGGTTGGGCGTCGCATAGGGGTCGGGGTTGGGGTCGGCGCCGGCCTGGGCCTCGCGCCAGGCAAACGCCTCGTAGTCGATGCCGGCCTTGTAGTGCTCCCACTTGGCCCAGGCGGCGGCGTCGGTCTCGTCGGCGATGACCATGATCAGGATCAAGGCGCCGACATCGCGGCCCGCCGCTTCGCTGGCGGCGACGAGCCGCGCGACACTCGGCGCGAACCGGGTCGGCTCGTTGACGCCAAAGCTCGCGCAGAAATTATAGTCGCAATATTCGGCGGCAAAGCGGGTGCCGCGGTCGCTCTGCGCGGCGCCGATGATGCGGATCGGCGCCGTCGGCAACGGGCTGACGCGGCAGTCGTCCATCCGGAAGAATTCGCCGCGGAAATCCGATTGGCCGGTTGCCCACAGCTCACGCATGACGGTGACGTATTCGGCGCAATATTCGTAACGGCGCTGGAAATGTGCCTCGCCCGGCCAGATCCCCATCTGCGTGTACTCGGCCTGCTGCCAGCCCGAGACGATGTTGATGCCAAAGCGGCCGTGGGAGATCGAGTCGATCGTGACCGCCATGCGCGCGGCAAACGCCGGCGGGACCGTCAACACCGCGACCGAGGCGAACAGCTGGATGCGGCTTGTGACCGCGGCGAGCCCTGCCATCAAGGTAAAGGACTCGAGGTTGTGGTCCCAGAACTGCGAGGGGCCGCCAAAGCCGCGCAACTTGATCATCGACAATGCGAAATCGAGCCCGTAGCGCTCGGCCTTTTGGGTCACTTCGCGATTGAGGTCGAAGGTCGGCAGGTATTGCGGCGAGGTGGTCGAGATCAACCACCCGTTGTTGCCGATCGGGATAAAGACGCCAACTTCCATCGAGGTTGCTCCAGCGCTGCGGATTATGCGCTGCTCTCGCAAGGGCGATGCCAAACCGAGGCTCGGCTGGTGCCGCCGGGACGAGCGGAAAGAGCGGCGCGACCGAGGAGTTTGCTTAAATTAAAGTCATACCTTTGTCGTCCTGTCCGCCTGGATTTTATTAGTGGGCATAAACAAGGCAAACCGCCTAAATCATGATCACTCCACCGCAGTTCATTTAAATATAGTGCTTCCCATGACTGCTTGCCGGCCGAAGTTGTAGGCGGTTGGTGGCTGGGGTTCTACACAACTACTTGTGGCATGCTTTTTGCGACGTCGGTCGCTCTGATGTTGCCCGCGCGATCGGGCGAACCAGCAAGGAGCAGGGCATGCACTCGGTGGTCGAGATCGAGGAAAAAATACGCCGGCGCTACCACCAGCCCAAAGGGGTCGAGCAATTCGGCATCGAGCCGGTGCCCACCGAATTGAAGACGGTGCGCTGGTTCGACATATTTTCGATCATCTTCGGGTTTGCGCTCAATCCCGGCTCGATGCTGGTCGGCGGCTTGGCGGTCGTGTCGGGATTGTCGTTTCTGGGTGCTGTAGGCGCGATCACCGGCGGGGTCTTGCTGGCGACGATCGCCTACACGATCATGGCGACGGTCGGCGTCGACTTCGGTTTGCCGGGCCAGGTCTCGACCCGCATGGTCTACGGCTTGCGCGGCGCCAAATGGGTCCCGTCGTTCCTGCGCACGATCGCCTCAACCTATTGGTTCGCCTATCAGACGGTGGCGGGCTCGCTCGCGGTCGTGGCGATCCTCGACCGCTGGACCGGCACCGCCCACTCGCTGGTGGCGGTCAGCCTCGTTTTCGCGGTGTTGCAGGCCGTCGTGGCGATCATCGGCTACGATTCCTTAAAGCACCTCTCGCGCATGGCGTTGCCGTTCAAGATCGTCATTTTGTGCTTCATCCTCGTGCTGCTGGCGACGCATGACGACCCGCATTTCGCGCCGTCGCAGGTTCTGCACTATGCCGGCAAGCCGCAGGCCGGGTGGCTCTTGTTTGTGACCTGGCTCAATGTCGTCGCCGCCGGCAACCTGACGATGGTCACCGATTCCGCCGATTTCTGCCGCTACACCCGCTCGAGGCGCGACATGTGGCTCGGCACCTTGCTCGGCAAGGTCGGCGGCGGCTGCTTTGCGGCACTGCTCGGGGCCTACGGCGCCGCCGCCACATTGGGCAAGACCCCCAACGTGTTCGCGACCGCGTCCGGCCTCGGCGTCAGCCATTTTACTCTGCTGCTGTTCCTGATCGTGATCGCGCTCGACAACTGGACGATCAACGTCCTGAACCTCTATACCGGCGGCCTGTCGCTGTCGAACATGTTCGAGCGGCTCGGCCGCTTCTGGACGACCGCGATCATCAGCGCGCTCGGCATTGCATTGTCGGCCACACCCAGTGTCGTGACCGGCTACACGACTTATGTCGGGATGCTCGGCAATGTGTTCGCGCCGATCGGCGGGGTGCTGATCGCCGACTACCTCTTTGTCAAAAAGATGAAGATCGACCTCGTGGCGCTGTTCGAGCCGAACGGCCCCTACTGGTACTGGAACGGGGTCAACCCGGTCGCCGTCGTGTGGACCATTCTCGGCTTTCTCGCCTATATGTTCGTCATTCCCGCCGAATGGGTCAAAGTGCTTATGACCGTGGTCGCGACGGGTGCCGGGTATTGGGCGACAATGCAATTGCTGGCGCCCTACTCGACCCAGCTTGGCCGCGCCGCCCGGCCGGGCGACCAGCGCGAGGACATCGAAGACCTCGACTGGGAGCTGGCGGTGCGCTGAGCACCGCCGCGAAAGCGTATCGCTCCGGGTTAAGGCTCGCCACCTTCGGCCGAGTCCCGCCGGCGTCCCGCCACGACCTGACCACAGGTGAGCCAAAGATCGGGCCGCGCTCGCGCCTCGTTCACCGACACGGTAGAGTGGGCCGGCGAACCGACAGCCGGGAGGACGACGATGGAGTACGGCCTGTTCACGATGCCCTCGCATCCGCCGGAGCGCGGCCTCTACGACGGCCATCGCTGGGACCTCGACACGTTGCGGTGGGCCGACGAGTTGGGTTTCTCCGAGGCCTGGATCGGCGAGCACCACACCGCACCGTGGGAGCCGCACCCGTCGCCCGACCTGTTGATCGCCCAGGCGCTGATGGAAACTAAGAACATCCGCCTCGCACCGGGCGGGTTTTTGCTGCCGTACCACCACCCGGCCGAGCTCGCCAACCGCGTTGCGATGCTCGACCACATGGCGCAAGGGCGGCTCAATTTCGGCGTCGCGGCGAGCGGCCTGCCGAGCGACTGGGCGCTCTTCAACGTCGACGGCTATTCGGGGCAGCACCGCGAGATGACGCGCGAGGCGCTCGATATCATCCTGAAGCTGTGGACCGCGGAGGAGCCGTTCGACTATCCCGGCAAATACTGGCAGGTCAGCAAGACCGATTTGATGCTGCGCACGTTGCGGCCTCACATCAAGCCCCTGCAAAAGCCCTATCCGCCGATCGGCGTCGCCGGCGTCAGCAAGGGCTCCGACACGTTGAAGCTCGCGGGCGAGCACGGTTTTCTGCCGATGAGCCTGAATTTGAACCAGACTTATGTCGCGAGCCACTGGGAGTCGGTCGAGGAAGGGGCGCGCCGCAGCGGCCGCACGCCAAAGCGCTCGCAATGGCGGCTGGTGCGCGAGATCTTTGTCGCCGACACCGACGCCGAAGCCTGGCGGCTGTCGGTCGGCGACATGATGGGCCGCATGATGCGCGAGTATTTCATCCCGCTGTTGACCGATGTCGGCGTCATCGAGTTCCTAAAGCACGACCCCTCCGTCGCCGACAGCGACGTGACCCCCGAATACTGCGCGACCCACAACTGGCTGATCGGCTCGCCGGCCACGGTCGTCGAAAAGATCGAGCATATGTACGACGAGGTCGGGGGCTTCGGCTCGCTGTTGCTGTTCTGCTTCGACTACAGCCACAACCCGCAAGCCTGGCGCCATTCGATGGAGCTGTTGGCCCACGAGGTGATCCCGAAGGTGGCGCACCTCTCGCCAGATTGACGCTCCGGGCTCGGTTGACAGCGTGGGCCGGGGGCGGTCATGGTGCCGCCCGCAATCGCCCGCGACCGGGCCAACCCGCGGAACCAGCATGACTGACGCCGATCTCGCCGCCACCGTCGACGCTGCCTGGGAGGCGCGCGACCAGATTTCGCCCGCGACCAAGGGAGCCTGGCGCGACGCGATCGAGGCGGCGCTCGACGGCCTCGACAGCGGCGAATTGCGCGTCGCCGAAAAGACGGCGGGGGGGTGGCAGGTCCGCCAATGGCTCAAAAAGGCGGTGCTGCTGTCGTTCCGCCTCAACGACATGGTCGAGATCCCGGGCGGCCCGGTCGACCCCGAGCGGGGTGCGGCCAAATGGTGGGACAAGGTGCCATCGAAATTCGCCGGCTGGTCGTCGAACCGGTTTCGCGCCGCCGGGTTCCGCGCGGTGCCGGGGTCGGTGGTGCGCCGGTCGGCTTATATCGCGCCCAACGTCGTCCTGATGCCGAGCTTTGTGAACGTCGGCGCCTATGTCGACAAGGGCACGATGGTCGACACCTGGGCCACGGTCGGCTCGTGCGCGCAGATCGGCGAGAACTGCCACCTCTCTGGCGGCGTCGGCATCGGCGGCGTGCTCGAGCCGTTGCAGGCCGAGCCGGTCATCATCGAGGACAACTGCTTTATCGGCGCGCGCAGCGAGGTCGTCGAGGGCGTCATCGTCGAGAAAGGCTCGGTGCTGGCGATGGGCACTTTCATCAGCGCCACGACCAAGATCGTCGACCGCAACACCGGCGAGGTCCATACCGGCCGGGTCCCGGCCTATTCGGTGGTCGTGCCCGGCTCATTGCCCGGTAAGCCATTGCCTGACGGCAGGCCCGGCCCGAGCCTCTATTGCGCGGTCATCGTCAAGACCGTCGACGAGCAGACCCGCGCCAAGACCGCGATCAACGAGCTCTTGCGCGACTAATGCCTGCCATTTGCGGCGCGGCAATCCCTCCCTCGTCATTCCCGCGAAAGCCGGAATCCAGGACGGGCGACGTACCGTTGCACCTGGCCCCCCGCTTGCGCGGGCGCGACGGCCGTTAGGGGGAGGCCAGCGATGCCCGCGCTCGACCCGGCGGCGCTCGCCGCCGAGCTGATCCGCCGGCCGAGCGTCACCCCCCGCGACGAGGGTGCGATCGACGTCGTCGCCGCCCATCTCGAGAAACTCGGCTTCATTTGCCACCGCCTGGTGTTTGGCGGCGACGACAGCGGCGCCGCGATCGCCAACCTCTATGCGCGGCATGGCCGCGGCCGCCCCAACCTGTGCTTTGCCGGGCATACCGACGTGGTGCCGCCGGGCGCGCGCGCGTCGTGGTCGCTCGACCCGTTCGGTGCCGCCGTGCGCGACGGCGCGCTGTGGGGCCGGGGTGCGGTCGACATGAAGGGGGCGATTGCCGCCTTTGTCGCCGCGGCGGGGCGCTGGCTCGGCGAGCGCGGGCCCGCCTTCGACGGGTCGATCAGCCTCTTGATCACCGGCGACGAGGAGGCGGCCGGGGTCAACGGCACCAAAAAGGTGCTCGAATGGTTGGCGGCGCGCGGCGAGACGCTCGACGCTTGCCTTGTCGGCGAGCCGACCTCCGCCGCCCGGCTCGGCGACATGGTCAAGATCGGCCGGCGCGGCAGCCTGACCGGGCGGCTCGGCGTGCGCGGGGTGCAGGGCCACACTGCCTATCCGCATCTCGCCGACAACGCCGCGCATCGGCTGGTGACGATTTTGCACGCGCTGACCACGGCCGAGCTCGACCGCGGATCGGAGCAATTCCAGCCCTCGACCTTGCAGGTCTCCACGGTCGATGTCGGCAACCCGGCACCGAATGTGATCCCGGCCGAGGCCGAGGCGGTCTTCAACATCCGCTTCAACGATCGATGGACCGGCGAGCGCCTTCGCCGCTGGCTCGCCGAGCGGGTCGAGGCGGCCGACCCCGGCGGCCGTCACACGCTCGACGTAACGGTCGGCGGCGAGTCGTTTCTGGCGCCGGCCGGCGTCGTCAGCGGCCCGCTTGCCGAGGCGATCCGCCGGGTGACCGGCCGCACCGCCGAGCTGAGCACGACCGGCGGCACCTCGGACGCGCGCTTTATCCACCGCTATTCCCGGTCGCCGAGTTCGGCCTTGTCGGGCAGACGATGCACAAGGCCGACGAGCGGGTCGAGTTGGCCGACCTCGCCGCGCTGACCGAGATCTACCGGACGTTTCTCGAGCTGTTTTTCGACCGTTCCTGAGTTGGCGGCGAGCGCTGTATGCCGGTGACGACATGGGCCGAGCTGCGTTGGGCGCTCGTCGGCTGCCTGCGGCTGGCGCGCGGCGACCGCGGCGGCCTGGCCTGTTTCGACCGCTCGCCCGACGGGTTCTGGCGGTCGTTTCTGTCGGCTTTTCTCAGCTATCCGTTTTTTCTGATCCTGCTGACGATGCGGGTCAGCCTCGCCGACTGGAACGCGGCGGGCGGCCTGCAGATCATGCTGGCCGAGACGATCGGCTATGTGATCTCGTGGGCCGCGTTTCCGCTGGTCATGGTGTCGGTGCTGCGCTGGATCGGCCGCGAGCAGCGCTATTTCGACTTCCTCGTCCCCTACAATTGGTGCCAGCTGCCGCAGAGCCTGCTGTTTGTGCTGGTCGGGATCGAATCCGAAACCGGGGCATTCGGCGCCGGGGTTTCGCAGACGATCGAGGTCGCCGCCGCCTTCGCCGTCCTCGTCTACGAATGGTATATCGCGCGCGTCGCGCTGGAGACGAGCAGAGCGGCCGCGACCCTGATCGTCCTCGTCGACCTCGTGCTCGGCGTGCTCGTCACGCGCGCCGCTGCGGGTCTCTATTGAACGGTTACGGAGCGGAGGAGGGGCCCGCGCCAGTACGGCCCGCGGCTGATGCACCCGGCGGGGTCAGGGTTCCGTCCGACGGCTTGGCGTCGCGGGTAAGCTGGGTCAGCAATTGCCCAAACGAGCCGGCCCGCTCCGACTGCGAAGGCGTCAGCGGGCGCGGGTAACGGGATTGCGATGCCGCGGCTGGCCGTTCGCCACGGGCGAATCGGGAATGCAGGCGCGACCAGGCCGCTCTCGCATGAGTTGGGCGCTCGTGAACTGTCGGCGGCGCGGCCGCGTCGCGGGCAGCGCCGTCCGCGGAAGCGGAAGCGTCGGGAGCGGCTGACGGAGGCACGGCGTTCGACGCGACGGCCGCCGCCTCGGCAGGTGGTCGCGGGGTCGATGCCGCGGGCACGCTCCCAGCCGAAGCCGGCAGAAACGCCTCCTCGATGTCGCCGTACGGCATTGGCGCCAGGTCATCCGGCAGGGACAGGTCCGACACGGCGGCAATCGGCGAGGCGTTGGCGGGCGCGGCCGCAATCGGCGCGGGCGCCGCGGCCGCTGGTGGCGGCTCGACCCGGTTGCGCTCGGCAACCGCCGCCTTTCCGTGCGCGGGTGCCGCCAAAAGGAAAAATCCCGCGCCGAACGAGGCGCTGACGGCTAGGGCGGCGAGACCGACAAGCGCCAGGTACACGAGCGTCCCCGCCGGAATCCCAACCCTCGGGAAGGGCCGGCTGCCGGTCGCGGCAGCCCGCGGCCCCGCCGTCGTTGCGCGCTCCTCGCTGCGCGGTGCCGGCATCACGACCCGCTCGGAGCTCAAGGGCGGCGCCGTCGGCTCCGGTGCGGATGCGGGCACCAACCGGGGCTCCGCACTGTCCGCTCGGGGCGCCTGAAAACGCACGGCAAACAGCGGGTTTCGCAATATTCCACGACGCATTGATGGTCTCGCGTTCGTTTCACCCGGTATTTTCGCCCGTCCGGTCGCCCTGCGCACAACAAAGCCGGTCGGATCAGTCAGGCCGTGCAAACGCAAGGGCGAGCCGAACGATCCCTGATTTACGGATCACCCGGCTTCGTGCACAACCCCGGAGGCGATCGTTTGCTCCAATCCTTCCGTGTCATTTACGAGTCGGAGGGGAAGGGCGGGTACCGGACTTCGACTAGATAGAGCCCCTCGGCGGGCGCCGTCGGGCCGCCGGCGCGGCGGTCGCGCGCGGCGAGTGCCGCGGCTACGTCGGCCGGCCGCCAGCGGCCGACCCCGACAAGCTCGAGGGTGCCCGCCATGTTTCTGACCTGGCGATGCAAAAAGGACCGCGCCCGCGCCTCGATGCGGATTTCGTCCCCGACGCGGGTCACGTCGAGAGAACCGAGCGTGCGCAATGGCGACTTCGCCTGACACAGCCGGTCGCGAAACGTCGTGAAGTCGTGGTGGCCGACGAGATGTCGGGCGGCGTCCGCCATCGCCGCGACGTCGAGCGGCGGCGCCACCCGCCACACCCGGCCGCGCTCCAATGCCGCCGGCGCCCGCCGGTTAAGGATGCGGTAGAGGTAGGCCCGCTGGGTCGCCGACAGGCGGGCGTCGAAATCGGCCGCGACCGGCTCGGCGACGAGCACACAGATCGCCGTGTGGCGCAGATAATGGTTGAGGGCGCCGCGCAGCACCTCGGGGCGCACCTCGCGCGCGAGGTCGAGATGCGCCGCCTGGGCCAGCGCGTGGACGCCGGCGTCGGTGCGTCCCGCGCCGTGCACCGTGATCCGCTCGCCGCAGAAATTTGCGACCGCGGTTTCGAGCGCCTCTTGCACCGACAGCCCTTGCGGCTGGCGCTGCCAGCCGACCAGCCCGCGCCCGTCATATTCGATCGTCAGCTTGTAGCGGGGCACGGCAGCAAGGTTCCAGGGGCGATCGGATAGCCGCGTAAAAACGCCGCCGCGTCGAGCGCTCCGCGCCCCGGCCGCTGCAGCCGCGACGGCCGCAACACCCCCGCCCCACAGGCGATGGTGAGCCGCTCGTCGAGCACGGTGCCGGGCGGCCTGCCGAACGCGCCGGGCAGCACCGTCGCGGCGAGGACGCGGATGCTTTCGCCCCGGTGCTCAAAGCAGGCGCCGGGCCACGGGTCGAGGGCGCGCACCCGCCGCTCCAGCTCTTCGGCCGAGAGCCGCCAGTCGAGCCGGCCCTCCGCGCCCAGGATTTTGGGCGCGTAGGTAACGCCCTCCCGCGGCTGCGCGCGCGGGTCGAGGCGCCCCTGCGCGGCCTCGTCCAAAGCCCGGACGACCAGCTCGCCGCCGAGCTGCGCCAGCGCATCGGTCAGGCTTGCCGCGGTCGCCCGCGGGCCGATCGGCCACGCCTGCTGCAACAGGATCGGGCCGGTGTCGAGCCCTTCCTCCATCTGCATGATCGTGACCCCCGTCACGATGTCGCCCTCAAGGAGGGCGCGGTGCACCGGGGCGGCGCCGCGCCAGCGCGGCAACAGCGAGGCATGGACGTTGAGGCATCCGAGCCGCGGCGCCGCCAGCATCGCCCGCGGCAGGATCAGCCCATAGGCGGCGACGACCGCGGCCTCGGCGCCGAGCGCTGCAAACTCCGCCATCGTCTGCGCGTCGCGCAGGCGCGCCGGGCAGCGCACGTCGAGGCGATGCTCCAGCGCAAGCGCGTGCACCGCGGAGAGCTGCACCCGATGACCGCGGCCGGCCGGGCGCGGCGGCTGCGTGTAGACGGCGAGGATCGGGTGGCCGGCGGCGATCAGCGCGCCGAGGACCGTCGCGGCAAACGCCGGCGTGCCCATGAAAACCAGGTTCAACGCGCGCTCCGGCGGACAGCGGCCGGCGCCGGCGCTAGGCGGCGACGGGGGTGCGGCCGCGCTTTGCCTTGGCGAGCTTGCGCAGGATCATCCCGCGCTTGACCATCGAGATGTGGTCGACAAACAGCACGCCGTCCAAATGGTCCATCTCGTGCTGGATGCAGGTTGCGAGCAGACCCGAGGCTTCGCTCTCGCGGATTTCGTTCTGGTAATCGAGGTAGCGCAGGCGGATTTCGGCGGGCCGCGTCACGTCGGCGTAATGCTCGGGCAGCGACAGGCAGCCCTCGCTGAACGTCGCGAGATCGGGCGAGCGCCACAGGATCTCGGGGTTGGCCAGCATCATCGGCTGGGGCTTTTCCCCGTCGCGCGCGACGTCGAGCACGATCACGCGTTTGGCGACGCCGACCTGGGGGGCCGCGAGCCCGATCCCGATCGCCGTACGCATCGTTTCGAGCATGTCGTCCATCAGCCGGCGCACCGCGTCGTCGACGGCGGCGACGGGACGCGCCTTGATTTTGAGCCGCGGGTCTGGCGCGGTGATAATCGGAAGCACAGCCATGGGACAAAATTTAGATAAGGGCTGGGCGGCGCAGCGTCAATCCGACAGGCCCTGCCTTGCGCGCCGAGCAACGCGGCCGGTCCGGACCGGTCCTCAAAGGCCCACGACCGCCGCGGTGAAATCCGCGATCGTCTGTGCGATCGGGCGACGGCGGATCGTTTCGTTGACGATCAGCTCGAATTCGGCGGCTTCGTCCGAAGCCGTCGAGGGCGGCCGGATCGAGATGCCGCGCGCGGCGAGACGCTCGGGCAGCTGGCGGCCCACGGCGCCACGGACGCGCAACCGGGTGACGTTGGTCGAGGCCGGCGAGCGCAATACGCTCGCGCAGGGCAGCTCGGCCAGGGCCGCGAACAGCTCGTCCGCCATCGCCGCCGCCTCGGCAAAGCGCTCCTCGAAGCCTTCGAGAAAATGCGACGCCACCGCGGCATAGGGCCAGGCCTGGCGCAGCCCGCCGCCGAACATGCGGCGCTGGTGGTGGAGCCCGTCGAGCAAATGTCGCGGCCCTGCCAAAACCGCGCCGGCCGCCGCGTTGAAGTATTTGTAGAGCGAGACGTAGACGGTGTCGAACGGGGCCGCGTAGTCGGCGGGTGCGATCCCGGTGTAGGGGCTTGCGAGAAACACCCGCGCGCCGTCGAGATGCAGCCCAATCCCGCGCTCGCGGGCAAAGCCGGCGACGCGCCGCATTTCGGCAATGTCGAAGACCTCGCCGTGGCGGCGCCGCACCGGCGACTCGATCGAGATCGCGCCGACCGGGGTCCGCACCCGGCCGTCCTCTTCGCCCGCGACCGCAGTCGCGACCTCGTCCACGGTAAAGCTTGTCCGGCCGGCGGCGAGGGGCACCAGGTTGAGCCCGCTCAGCTCCTGCGCGCAGTCGCCGCAATCGCAGTAGATGTGGCTTTCGCGCTGCACCAGCACCCGCCGCCCGCGGCTTGCCAAGAGGCGCAGCGCGAGGTGGTTGGCCAAGGTGCCCGACGGCATGAACATCGCCGTCTCCTTGCCGAGCAATGCCGCCATACGCCGCTCGAGCCGTGCTACGGCACCGCCCAGCGAAAACTCGTCGGCGGCGACCCCGTCGTCTTCGGCGAGCCGGCTCAAGAGGCGCGCATGCTCCGCCGGCGACAGCGCGAAGCCGTCGGAGCGGAAGTGGATCGCCCGGCCCCACGGATGCACTCGACCGTCCTCCGCATCAGCAACACATTGGCGCGCGGCAACCCGGCGCCGCGGTTTACCGCTCGGCTGGGTGCGCGCGGATCAGCGCGGCGGCGACTTCGATCGGGTCGTCTTCGGCGCCAGCGAGAAAATCGACGGCGCGCTCGACCGGCGGTTGGAGACGGCCGCCGAGGTCGGCGATTTCGGAGATCCGCACCGGCCTGCCGTCGAGGTCCTTGGCGCATTTGTTCAGCACGCGCTCGAGCACAAAGGCGACGGTGACGCGGCTCGACGACAATGACGACGCGATGCAGCCGCGGGCATAGATCGCCAGCTCCAGCAGCGCTTCGAGATTGCCAAATCGATTGCGCTGCGTCTGATTGAGAAACTGACGCTTCAAGTGGGCCGCGGCCAGGTCGACGACCGACTGGCTCAACTGAAGTCCCGCCACGTGAACAGGGCTTCGAAGGCGATGCCGGCCTTTTTGAAATTGTCGGCGGCACCTTCGAGGCGGTCGACGATCGCGACGATCTTGACGATCGTGCAATCGCGGCGAAGGGCCTGCTCGGCCGCCTGCATCACCGAGGCGCCGGTTGTCGTCACGTCCTCGAACAGGACGACGCGCGAGCCCCTCTCGAGAAGACCGTCGACCCGCTGGTCGGTGCCGTGCCCCTTCATCTCCTTGCGCACAAAAAAGCCAGTGACCGGCCTTTCCGGCCAGCTGCGGGCGCACACCGCGGCGACAATCGGAATCGCGCCGGTCTCAAGCCCGCCGACCGCGTCGACCGCTTTGTCGCGAATCGTTTCGAACAGCAGGTCGGCGACGAGAACCGCACCCTCCGGGTCGAGCACGGTCCGCTTCATGTCGAAAAAGAAACTGCTCGACCGCCCGGACGCCAACACAAAGTCGCGATCCTGCAACAGCGAGCGGCGGCGAATGATGCCGAGCAGCTTTTCCCTCTTGGCCGGGAGGTCCGCCCCCATCGACAGCATCGGTTCTCGCCTCGTCGGCTTGCGGCGCCGTCCTCGGTTGGCGCCAGGCGGGCGGCGTTGGCCGCGGCGACAGAAAATTAAGCCCGAAGCCGTGCCGTGTGACAAGAGCGTTACACGCGTTCGGCTCAGAACGGGTCGAGCTCGGTATCCCAATAGAGATAGTCGCGCCAGCTGTGGTGCAGGTAGTTGGGCGGGAAGGCGCGCCCGTTCTCCTGCAGCATGTAGGTCGTCGGCTGCACCGGGCGGTGGCGCGGGTACATGCCGCTTTCGCGCGGCAGGCGGTTGCCCTTCAATAGGTTGCAGCTGCCGCAGGCGGTGACGACGTTGGCCCAGGTCGTGCGCCCCCCGCGCGAGCGCGGCACCAGATGGTCAAACGTCAGGTCGTGCGACGGGTACGGCTCGCCGCAATACTGGCAAGTAAAGCGGTCGCGCAGAAACACGTTGAACCGGGTGAACGCCGGATGGCGCGCCGCCGGCACGTATTCCTTCAACGACACGACGCTCGGCAGCCGCATCTCCAAGGACGGGCTGCGCACGCTCACGTCGTAATGGTCGATGATGTTGACCCGGTCGAGAAACACCGCCTTGATCGCGTCCTGCCAGGACCACAAGGACAGCGGGAAGTAGCTCAGCGGCCGGAAATCCGCGTTCAGCACAAGAGCGGGGCAGTTGTCCAAGCAGGCCGTCACCAGCGAACCATTCTGCTCTTTGTCGATCGCGACGCGGGATAGCACGCGACCGTGACAGCTTGATAACGGATCGGCCCCAGGCGGACAAGAATGGGAGACACTATTTCGCAGCTCAGCGGGTCGGCACCGGCTTGTCGCCGCGATAGTCGTAAAAGCCGCGGCCGGTCTTGCGCCCGAGCCAGCCGGCCTCCACGTATTTTACGAGCAGCGGGCACGGCCGGTACTTGCTGTCGGCGAGCCCCTCGTAGAGCACCTGCATGACCGAGAGGCAGGTGTCGAGCCCGATAAAGTCGGCGAGCTCCAGCGGCCCCATCGGGTGGTTGGCGCCGAGCTTCATCGCGGTGTCGATCGCCTCGACCGAGCCCACCCCTTCGTAAAGCACATAGACAGCCTCGTTGATCATCGGGAGGAGGATGCGGTTGACGATAAAGGCGGGGTAATCCTCGGCCGCGACCGGCGTCTTGCCGAGCTTCAAGGCGAGATCGCGCGTCAGGGCAAAGGTTTCCTCGTCGGTGGCGATGCCGCGAATGAGCTCCACCAGGGTCATCACCGGCACCGGGTTCATAAAGTGCATGCCGATGAACTTTTCCGGCCGGTCGGTCGAGGCGCCGAGCCGGGTAATCGAAATCGACGAGGTGTTGGTCGCAATCAGCGCGTCGGCGCGCAATTTCGGGGTCAGCTCCTTGAAGATCTGGCGCTTCACGTCCTCTTTTTCGGTCGCGGCCTCGATCACCATGTCGCAATCGGCTAGGAGCGCGTACTCGACCCCAGTGGCGATGCGGGCCATCGCGGCGTCTTTTTCGTCCTCGCGAATTCGGCCGCGCGCGACTTGCCGGGCGAGGTTATGGTCGATCGCGTCGCGGCCGCGCCGCAATGCTTCCTCGCTGACGTCGGTTACGACGACGTCGAGCCCGGCGAGCGCGCAGACATGGGCGATGCCGCCGCCCATCTGCCCAGCACCGACCACGCCGATCCGCCGCAGCCGGTCGGCCTGCCGGGGGGCGGAAGCGGGTGGTGCCGCGGCGCTCACTGGCGGCGCTCGAGCTCGTCGGCGAGCTCCGGCAGCAGCTTGAAGAGGTCGCCGACCAGGCCGTAATCGGCGACCTGAAAAATCGGCGCCTCCTCGTCTTTGTTGATCGCGACGATGACCTTCGAATCCTTCATGCCGGCGAGATGCTGGATGGCACCCGAAATCCCGACCGCGATGTACAGCTCGGGCGCGACGATTTTGCCGGTCTGGCCGACCTGGTAGTCGTTCGGGACAAACCCGGCATCGACCGCGGCGCGCGAGGCGCCGACCGCCGCGCCGAGCTTGTCGGCGACCGTTTCAAGCAGGTGAAAGTTGTCGCCCGACTGCATGCCGCGCCCGCCCGAAATAATGACCCGCGCGCTCGTCAGCTCGGGCCGCTCGGATTTGGACAATTCGGCGCGCACGAATTCGGACAGCCCGGCCTCGCCGGTCGAGGCAACCGTCTCGATCGCCGCCGACCCGCCCGTCGCGGCACCCGGCGGAAAGGCCGTGCCGCGCACCGTCACGACTTTGACCGGGTCTTTCGACTGGACGGTCTGCAGCGCGTTTCCCGCATAGATCGGCCGTACAAACGTGTCGGGCGAGACGACCGCGCTGATGTCCGATATCTGCATCACGTCGAGCAGGGCCGCCACCCGCGGCATCAGGTTCTTGCCGCCGGTCGTCGCCGGCGCGACCAGGTGACCGTAGCCCTCCGCGAGCTTGACCAGGAGCGGTGCGGTGTTTTCCGCAAGCCCATGCTCGTAAGCCGCATCCTCGGCGAGCAGCACCCGCCTGACACCGGGGATTTGCGCCGCCGCTTCGGCAACGGGGCGGCAATCCTTGCCGGCGACGAGGATGTCGACCTCGGCCCCGGCCATCTCCTTGGCGGCGGCGAGCGCGTTGAGGGTCGCGGGCTTCAATACCCGGTTGTCGTGTTCGGCGACGACGAGAGCAGCCATCAGATCACCCGCGCCTCGGTCTTGAGCTTGTCGACAAGCTCGGCGACCGAGCCGACCTTGTGCCCGCCCTGGCGCTTTGGCGGCTCCTCGACCTTGAGCACGGTGAGCCGCGGCGCCGCGTCGACGCCGAGCGCCTCGGGAGTCGTCGTCGCGATCGGCTTTTTCTTGGCCCGCATGATGTTCGGCAGCGAGGCGTAGCGCGGCTCGTTCAGCCGCAGGTCGGTCGTGACGACCGCCGGCAGCTTGATCATGACCGTTTCGAGACCGCCGTCGACCTCGCGCGTGACCTCGGCGTGCCCGTCGGCAATCTTAAGCTTTGAGGCGAAGGTCGCCTGCGGCCACCCCAGCAATGCCGACAGCATCTGCCCCGTCTGGTTGCAGTCGTCGTCAATCGCCTGCTTGCCGAGGATCACGATTTCGGGCTTTTCGTCGAGGATCACCGCCTTCAGCAGTTTGGCGACGGCGAGCGGCTGCAATTCAGCGTCGGTCTGGACGAGGATGCCGCGGTCCGCACCCATCGCCAGCGCGGTGCGGATCGTCTCCTGCGATTGCGCGGCGCCGAGCGACACCGCGACGACCTCGCTGACGATGCCGGCCTCGCGCAGCCGCAATGCTTCCTCGACGCCGATCTCGTCAAACGGGTTCATCGACATCTTAACGTTGGCGGTTTCGACGCCGCTGTGGTCGGCCTTGACCCGTATCTTCACGTTGTAGTCGATGACCCGTTTGACCGCGACCAGCGCCTTCATCTCGTCCTCGCATTCGCGGCGGAG
>DATMLF010000100.1:0-4373 GCA_035570595.1 Allostellaceae bacterium | reverse complement strand
TCCTAGCCCTCGCGGCGACCCCGATCGAGATCAAACCGCGAGACGCCGCCTGGCGCCGTGTGCTAGCGTTGTCCACGCGACGCGACAGGGAAGTCCGGTGCAACGCCGGCGCTGCCCCCGCAACTGTAAGCGGCGAGACCGCGGCAGAGACCACTGGTCGGGCGATAGCCGGCTGGGAAGGCGCCGCGGCCGACGACCCCGAGCCAGGAGACCTCCGCGTCGCGCGATCTGGGACGATTCCTCGGGCGGAGGAGGAGAAACCGTTGGCGACAACGAATGAGGGCCAAGCGCACACCGGGTTGCCGGCGGCGAGCTTGGTGCTGGGCGGCGCCCGCTCGGGCAAAAGCCGCCATGCCGAGCGCATGATCGAAATGGCGGCCGGGGGCGGCACCTATTGCGCGACGGCGGAGGCGCGCGACGCCGAGATGACGGCGCGGATCGCCGCGCACCGGGCGCGGCGCGGCGCGTTCTGGCATACGGTCGAGGAGCCGCTGGCGCTCGCCGCAGCGGTCGCCCAACACGCCCGCGCCGACCGGCCGCTGCTGGTGGATTGCCTGACCTTGTGGCTGTCGAATGTGATGCTCGCCGGACGCCCGGTCGAGGACGAGACCGCGGCATTGTGCGCGGCGTTGCGCCTCGCCGCCGGGCCGGTGGTGTTGGTCACCAACGAAGTCGGCATGGGGCTCGTGCCCGAGACACCGCTCGGCCGCCGTTTTCGCGACGCCGCCGGGCATCTCAACCAGGCGGTCGCGGCACTCGCCGACCGCGTCATCTTTGTCGCCGCCGGCCTGCCGCTAATGTTGAAGGATAATTGAACCATGCGGCGGGTTCCGGCGACGGTCATCACCGGCTTTCTCGGCGCCGGCAAGACGAGCCTCGTGCGCCATCTGCTGGCGCGGGCGCAAGGGCGGCGGCTCGCCGTTGTCGTCAACGAATTCGGAGAACTCGGCATCGACCGCGAGTTGCTGCTCGGCTGCGGCGACAAGACCTGTACCGAGGACGACATCGTCGAGCTCGCCAATGGCTGTTTGTGCTGCACCGTCGCCGACGATTTTCTGCCGAGCCTGACGCGGCTGCTGGACCGCGCGGCACCCCCCGAACACATCCTGATCGAGACCTCGGGGCTGGCGCTGCCAAAGCCGTTGGTGCAGGCCTTTGCCTGGCCCGAGATCCGCGCCCGCACGACCGTCGACGGGGTGCTGACGGTGATCGACGCCGCCGCACTCGCCGCCGGCCGGTTTGCCGACGACCCGGCAGCGGTGGCGCGCCAGCGCGCCGAGGACCCGGCGCTCGTGCACGACAACCCGCTCGAAGAGGTATTCGGCGACCAGCTCGCCTGTGCCGATCTGGTGATCATGAACAAGACCGACCTGATTGGCCCGGACTGTTTGGCGGGCCTGCGCCGCGAGGTTCAAAAGCGGCTGCGCCCAGGGGTGCGGGTAGTCGCCGCCCGCAATGCGGCGGTGCCGCCAAATGTGGCGCTCGGCCTTGCCGCTGCGGCCGAGGACGATCTCGCCGCGCGGCCGTCCGTGCACGATATCGCCGAGACGCATGACCATGACGATTTTGAGAGCTTTGTCGTGACCCTCGGCGCCGTCGCCGACGAGGCCGCGTTCCTCGCCCGGCTGCGCGCCGCGATCGCCGCGCACGAATTGTTGCGGGTCAAAGGCTTTGTTGACATACCCGGCCGCGAGCGGCGGCAAATCGTGCAGGCGGTCGGCGACCGGGTGCAACACTATTTCGACCGGCCGTGGGAGCCCGGCGAAAAGCGCGCGACGCGCCTCGTCGTGATCGGCGAAAAGGGCCTTGACCGCGCCGCGATCGCGGCGGCGCTGGACGGCTGAATGCACCTGCTGGCGACGATGCCGGGGACGATCGCCGACGGTGCGGCGGCGGTCGATCTCGCCCAGACGCCGGGCGACATTGTCGTGCTGTCGAGCGCCGACACCGAACTGGCGCTGCTGGCGGCGGCGCAACAACGCCGGCGCGCGACGGATACGGCGGCGCCGCGGCTGCGGCTGGCGCCGATCCTGCGGCTCGGCCACAATTTCTCGGTCGATCTTTACATGGAAACGGCCGGCGCCGCTCGGCTGGTCGTCGCCCGCATCCTCGGCGGCAGCGGCTATTGGCCCTACGGCGTCGAGCGGCTGGTCGAAACCTGCCGCGAGCACGGCATTGCGTTGGCATTATTGCCCGGCGACGACAAGCCCGACCGCGAATTGGCCGAACTGTCCACGGTCCCGGCGGAGTGTCGTCACCGGCTGTGGCGCTATCTCGCCGAAGGCGGGCCGGCGAACGCCGATAACTTTTTGCGCTATGCCGGTTCGCTGATCGGCCGCGAGACGGCGTGGGCCGAGCCGGCGCCATTGTTGCGCGCCGGTCTCTACTGGCCCGGTTTGGCCGTGCCGAGCCTCGCCGACATCGCCGCCCGGTGGCGCCTCCAGCCTGCCCCGGCGAAAGCCGGGGGCGGCATCGTACCAATCGTCTTCTATCGGGCATTGGTTCAGTCCGGCAACACGGCACCGGTCGATGCGCTGGCTGAAGCGCTGACCGCGCGGCGATTGCGGCCGCTGCCGGTCTATGTGCAGAGCCTGAAGGACGGCGAGGCAGCGGCATTGCTCGCCACGCTGTTCGCCGAGGCCCCGCCGACGGTGATCCTGAACGCGACCGGGTTTTCGGTGCGAGCGGGAGCCGCGGCGGACCCGCTGGCGGCAGCCGATTGCCCGGTATTGCAGGTGGTGTTTTCGGGCGGCGACGAAGCGGGCTGGCGCAGCGGCACGCGCGGCCTCACACCGCGCGACCTGGCGATGAACGTCGCCCTGCCCGAGATCGACGGCCGCATCTTGGCGCGCGCGGTGTCGTTTAAGGCGCTGCTGGGCGACGCGCCGCTGGGCCGCGACCCCGAGACCGAAGTCGATCTGGTCGGCTACCGGCCGGTCGCCGATCGCGTTGGTTTTGTCGCCGACCTCGCGCGCGGCTGGGCCGAGCTGCGGCAAAAGCCGCTGGCCGAGCGCCGGGTGGCGCTGATCCTCGCCAACTACCCGAACCGCGACGGCCGGATCGGCAATGGTGTGGGGCTCGACACGCCCGCCTCGGCGATCGCGGTCACCAGGGCGCTTGCCGCAGCCGGCTATCGCATCGCCGACATGCCCGGCGACCCACAGGCGCTGATCGAACGCTTGCTCGCCGGCCCGACCAATGCAAGGCCTGGCGCCGCGGCCGAGGAAACCTTTTCCTTTGCCGATTATTCGGCGTTCTTCGCAACCCTTGCCCCGTCGGTTCAGCGCGCCGTCGCCGAGCGCTGGGGGCCGGGCGAGCGCGACCCGTTTTTTCGCGAAGGGCGGCTCGATTGCGGGCGGTTTGCGATCCCAGGGTTTCGCTGCGGCAATGTCGCGATCGTGATCCAGCCGGCGCGCGGCTACAACATCGACCCGAAAGCGACCTACCACGACCCGGCCTTGGTGCCGCCGCACGGCTATTTCGCGGCCTATTCCTGGCTGGCGCAGGAATTCCGCGCCGATGCCATCATCCACCTTGGCAAGCACGGCACCCTCGAATGGCTGCCGGGAAAGGCGCTGGCCCTGTCGGCCGAGTGCTTTCCCGAAGCGGTAATGCCGCCATTGCCGCATCTCTACCCGTTTATCGTCAACGACCCCGGCGAAGGTACGCAGGCCAAGCGCCGCGCCCAGGCGGTCATCGTCGATCATCTGACCCCGCCGCTCGCCCGCGCCGGCAGCTATGGCCTGATGGCCGAACTCGAACGCCTGGTCGACGAATACTACGAGGCTGCCCAGGGCGATGCCCGCCGCGTCGCGCCGCTCGCCGCGGCGATCCTAGAACAGGTTCACGCCGCCGGGCTCGACGGCGATTGCGGGATTGCCTCGGGCGAAGCGCCGGCGAGCGCATTGCGCAAGCTCGACGGGTTTTTGTGCGAGCTAAAGGAGTTGCAAATCCGCGACGGGCTGCACGTCTTTGGGAAGAGCCCCGAGGGTGGGCTGCTTGACGGGCTGCTCGTCGCCTTCGCCCGCCCGGCCCGCGGCGCGCGCCCCGAAGACATGTCGCTGCTGCGCGCGCTCGCCGCCGATCTCGGCGTCGGCGGCGATCCACTGGCGCTCGACCCCGCCAAACCCTGGACCGGCCCGCGCCCCAAGATCCTCGCCGCCGATCTCTGCCCCCTCGCCGTCCCTGGGGGCGGAGAGGGTCGGGGTGAGGTGGGGGAATCCACGACGCTCGCCCACCTCACCCTCCCATCGCGCTGCGATGGGCCCCTCCCTCTCCCCCCTGAAGGGCGGAGAGGGGAAATTTCGTGGCGGACAGCGGGCGACACGGTCGAACGGCTGGAGGCGCTGGCGCTGCGGCTTGTCGCCGGCGAG
>DATMLF010000099.1:0-31965 GCA_035570595.1 Allostellaceae bacterium | reverse complement strand
GGTTGATCACGGTCTCGCCCTCGGCGGCGAGGCCGGCGACGACCAGCGACACCGATGCGCGCAGATCGGTCGCCATGACCGGTGCGCCGGTCAGCCGCCGCACCCCGCGCACCATCGCCGAGGCGCCGTGCACGTTGATGTTGGCGCCCATGCGGGCCAGCTCGGGCACGTGCATAAAGCGGTTTTCAAAGATCGTCTCGGTGATCATCGAGGCGCCGCGGGCGGTCGCCATCAGCGCCATGAACTGCGCCTGCAGGTCGGTCGGGTAGCCGGGATAGGGCTCGGTCATCACGTCGACGCCGTCGAGCCCGTCGCCGCGGCGGCGCACGAGGATGCCGTCCTCGGCCGCAGCCACCTCGACGCCGGCGCTGTCGAGCGCGCGCGCCACCGCGGTAACGAGGTCGAGCCGCGTGCGGGTCAGCCGCAATTCGCCGCCGGTCGCCGCCGCCGCCATGATGTAGGTCCCGGTCTCGATCCGGTCGGGGATGATAGGGTGAACGGCGCCGTGCAGGCGGGCGACGCCCTCGACCCGCAGCCGGTCGCTGCCGATGCCGTCGATCCGCGCGCCCATCGCGACGAGGCATTCGGCAAGGTCGGTGATCTCGGGCTCGCGCGCGGCGTTGACCAGCACGGTCTCGCCTTCGGCGAGGCACGCCGTCATCAGCAGGTGCTCGGTGGCGCCGACCGACACCGAGGGAAAGACGATCTCGGCGCCGCGCAGCCCCTTTGGCGCGCGCGCGTCGACATAACCCTGCGACAGCTCGATGTGCGCGCCGAGCTGGCGCAGCCCGCCGATATGGAGGTCGATCGGCCGGGTGCCGATCGCGCAGCCGCCGGGCAGCGAGACGCGCGCCCGCCCGCAGCGCGCCAGCAGCGGCCCCAGCACCAGCACCGAGGCCCGCATCTTGCGGACAAGGTCATAGGGCGCGGTGATCGACGTAATGTGGGCCGCCGAAAGATCGATCCTACGCCCGCCCAACGGGCTCGCCTCGCCGATGCCGATCGCGGCGCCGTGCTGGACCAGGAGGTTCGACATCGTCGCCACGTCGGCGAGATCGGGAACGTTGTCGAGGCTCACCGTCTCCGCCGTCAACAGGCTCGCCGTCATCAACGGCAAGGCGGCGTTCTTGGCGCCGCCGATCGCGATCGTCCCGTCGAGCGGCACGCCGCCTCTGATGCGGATTCTGTCCATCGCCTCGGCTCCCCGCTCCGCCCCCGCTTGGCGGCGGCAGCGGGCGATCAATCGGCGGCCGTACCGCCGTGGCGGTTGCTTTTACCGGAGGGCGGGGCGCCGCTCAAGGCAGCGGCGTCGTCGGCGATGCCCTCGCCATGTCTTGCTTGGGCGCGCGCCTGCGCCTTGCGGCGCCGCAGGTTGTCGCGCAGCGCCTGGGCCGACCGTTCCTCGCGCGCCGCACGCTCGGCCGCCTTGTGCGGCGTAAGCTCGGGGGCCTTGCTCATGCCGCGATGCAACAAAGAAGTTGCGCCGCTGTCAAGCGACCCCCGCACCTAGCCTCGGCGAAATTGCGCAGCGCGCTCTCGTCAAGACCTTGCCCGACCTGAAGGCGACCACCGAAGGCATAGGCGCCAAGCCCTCCGCGGTCTCGAACGGCGCATTAGTGATAGGGGTCGGCGGCGTCGCGCAGCCCGTCGCCAAAGAAGTTGAACGCGAGCACGGCGAGGATGACGGTCCCGACCGGCGCCAAGAGCCACGGGTAAAGTGCAACGACGTTGATGTTCTGCGCGTCGCTCAACAAGACGCCCCAGCTTGTCATCGGCGGGCGCACGCCGAGGCCGAGGAACGACAGCGCGGTCTCGCCGAGGATCATGCCGGGGATCATCAACGTCGCCGAGGCGATCAGATGGCTGGTAAAGCTCGGCAGCAGATGGCGGCCGATGACGCGCACCGGCCGCGCGCCCATCAACACAGCGGCGGTGCAGAAATCTTCTTCGCGCAGCGCCAAGAGCTTTGAGCGCACGGCGCGGGCGAGATGGGTCCAGTCGATCATCCCGAGGATCAGGGTGATCCCGAAATAGACCAGCAGCGGGCTCCAGCTGACCGGCAGGATCGCCGACAGCGCCATCCACAGCGGCAGATGCGGAAACGACTGGATCACCTCCATCGCCCGCTGGATCAAGATATCGGTCCAGCCGCCGTAATAGCCGGCGATGCCGCCGATCGCGATGCCGAGCGTCAGGCTGACGGCGACGCCGATCAATCCCACGGTCAGCGAGACGCGCGCCCCGTAGATCATCCGCGACATCAGATCGCGTCCGAGCCGGTCGGTGCCCAGCAGAAACAGCTGCCCCCCGTGCGCCGGGCAGGCGAGATGCAGGTTGCCGGGAAACAGGTTCCAGAACTCGTAACGGTCGCCGTGGCAGAAAAACCGAATGGTCTGCCGCTTTTTCGGGTTCGGCGTGTAGATCCGCTCGAGCCGCTTCATGTCGAGCCGGTAGTCGAAACCGAGGACGTACGGGGCGACCAACCGGCCGCGGTAGAAAATGTGCACCGGCTGCGGCGGCGCGTAGATGAAGTCGGTGCTGCGCGAGTCGACCCCGTAGGGAGCAAGAAACTCGCAGATCGTGATCCCGACATACATCGCCAAGAGGATCGCGCCGGCGACAACGGCGACGCGGTGGCGACGCAGCTTCCACCACACCATCCGCCATTGCGAGGCGACGTAAAAGCGCTCCTGCGCCGGCGTCATCCGCTCGACGGCATAGGGGTCGTAGGGTGCGGTCGAGACAAAGTGCGGCAACGGCGCGGCCGCGTCTTCAGCGCGATCGCGCGGCGGGCCGGGGACGAACGTCAGGTCGCTCATTGCCGGCGCCCCGCCTGCAGCCGGATGCGGGGATCGAGCAGCGCCAGCGCGAGGTCGGAGACGAACACCCCGATCACCGTCAGAGAGGCCATGAACATCAGGAACGAGCCGGCCAGGTACATGTCCTGGCTGCGCAGTGCGCTCAGCAGCATCGGGCCCGTCGTCGGCAGCGACATGACGACCGAGACGATCGCCGCACCTGAGATCACCTGCGGCAACAGCGAGCCTATGTCCGAGATGAACGGGTTCAAGGCCATGCGCAGCGGGTATTTGAACAGCGCCTTGAGCGGATGGAGGCCCTTGGCGCGCGCCGTCACGACATATTGCTTTTGCAGCTCGTCCAACAGGTTGGCGCGCAGGCGCCGGATCATCGCGGCGGTCCCGGCCGAGCCGATCACGATCACCGGTATCCAGATATGCTCCATCAGCGACACGACCTTCGGCCAACTCCAAGGCTGGTCGAGGTATTTCGGGTCCATCAGCCCGCCGATCGAAATTCCGAAATACACGTTGGCGAGATAGAGCAACACCAGCGCCAGCAAAAAGCTCGGCGTCGCCAAGCCGAGAAAACCGAGCAAAGTCAACAAGTGATCGCTGATGCTGTACTGGTGCGTCGCCGAGTAGATGCCGATCGGAAACGCCACCAGGTAAGTGAAGATGATCGTGGTAATGGAAACCACCGCGGTCAGCAGCATGCGGTCGCCAACCACTTTGTCCACCGGCAAGTCATAAGCGAACGAATACCCGAGGTCGCCATGCAACAGCCCGCCGGCCCAATACAGATATTGCTGCCACAACGGGCGGTCGAAGCCGTATTCCTTTTCGAGAAATTGGATCTTGGCGAGGTCGGCGGTTTCCCCCGAGCCTTGCAGCTCGGCGATATAGGTCGTGAAATAGTTGCCGGGCGGCAGGTTGATGATCGTAAAGATGACGATGCTGATCGCGATCAGGGTCGGGACCATGATCAGAATGCGATGAACGATATAGCTCAGCATTGAAACCGTACCCCACAGCCGCCCGCCGCGGCGCTCACGGTGTTGCCGCCGCGGGGCCGGTGCCCGCCGCCGCCGATTTGGCGCCCGCCTCAGGCTCCAACCAGAACTGATCGGGCTTGTAGATGCCGAAAAAGGCGCCCGGGTCCCAATTGTAGATGCCCTTTTCGGGGATGTTGCGCAGCTTGTCGCTGACGACGACCGGTTGCAGCACCCCACCGACCGTGCCGATCGAAAACACCTCGTCGGCCCAGATCTGAAGGATCTGATGCCAAGCGGCCGCCTGGTCGTCCGGCGACGCCGTGCCGAGCCATTGGTTGAAAAGATCGCGAAGCTGGACCGCGGAGGGGAGGTCGGGCGCCTCGCCGGCCCGCCCCTTGGTTTCGTAATACTGGCCCCATTTCGGCCATTCCAGCTCCTGCTGGCTCGTCGGGGCGAATTCCCACGGCGAGGACGCTGCGTTCGCGAGCCCGTTCTCGACCCCTTTGTCGAGCGCCATCAGCGCCTCGCCGGAAAACACCCGCCGCCGAAACAGGGTCAGCTGCGCCGGCTTGGAAAACAGTCTGATCCCGATGTGCAGCCAGGAGTCGCGGATCAGCTCGAGGACGTCGGGCTCCTCCGGCTCCTCGCCCGAATATTCGACGATGAGCTCCATCGGCCGGCCGTCGGGGAGCAGCCGGACATTGTCGCTGCCGCGCTGGGTCAGCCCGACCAGGTCGAGCAGCCGGTTGGCCTCGCCCAAATCATACCGCGCCCACGCGTTGCGATAGGCGGGCCGGTAGAGCGGGCTTTGCGGCAGAATCGTGTTCTGGCCCTCGATCGCGAGCCCGAAATAGATGACCTGGTTGATCTCGTGGCGATTGACCGCGAGCGACAGCGCACGGCGAAACCGCAGGTCGCGCAGCAGCCCGCGCCAGACCGCGTCGCCGGTATTGAGATTGGGGTAGAGCGCGAATTGGCTGCCGGGGCCGGTGCGCCACAACCGCACGTCGAAGTGGTTGCGGTCCTCGCTCTGCCGCAAAAAGGTGTAGTCGTCAAAGCTGAGGTAACGGGCCTGCAGGTCGGTCTCGCCGGCGGCGGTCTTGGCGGGGATGATCCGCGAGTCGGCGAGCGACAGGATCACCCGGTCAATGTAAGGAAGCTGCGTCCCCTCCTTGTCGACACGATAGTAATAGGGATTTCGCTCGAAAATAAACCGCTCGGCCGGCGGCTTTGTCTTCAGGATCCACGGCTGAAGGCTCGGCAGCTCCGGGTTGTCGTTCTTGTACATCGCATCTAATTTATTGTGGAGCGCCGCCCAATTCCGGACCCGTGCTTTTTTCACGAGAGCCGCCAGCTGGTCCTTGTCCGCATATTTCTGATGGAATTGCTTGAGGTAATGGGACGGGCAGTAAATGAACAGCGGGTCGGGGCCGGCGATGTCGGGCAAAAACAGCGGATTGGGGCGCGACCAGCTGTAGCGGACGGTGGTCTCGTCAAGCACTTCAAACCGCGGCTTCTCGCCGTTCGGCAACAGATCGACCGGCAACCCCGACTGCGACAGGTGGCGGTTGCTCGCGACATCCTCGAACCAGTAGCGGAAATCCTCGGCGGTGAAGGGCTGCCCGTCGGACCACCTCATGCCCTTGCGCAGATGCAGGGTGAAGACGCTGCCGGCCTCGACGTCGACGGCCTTCAGGATGTCCGGCGCGAGCTTGAGCGACGGGGTCAGCCCGACCAGCCGGGCGTAGCCGTAGACCACCATCATGCGGACGTCCTTGGGGGTGGCCATCAGCATCCGCAGCTCGCCGCCGGCCTTGCCCGTCGTGTCGACGATCGCCGGCTCGGCGGGTATCCGGTCCGCGACCCTGGGCAGCTTGTCGCCCGCCACCGCGTCGGCGAAAAACGGCGTCTCCCGCAGTGCCGCCCAGGCTGCCCCGGGAACCGCGGAGAGCACCGTCGAGAGCAGCAGCGAATGGCCCACAAAGGCGCGCCGGGTGATCGGCGGTCCCGGCGGATCGAGCCGGTTCGAGCTCATCGCCGCGGTTCCCCGGTCACGCGCGGGCGAGCCCGCTCGCGCGGGCCGGCAGCGCCGGCAGGGTCATCGCCTCGACGACATGGCCGGGCGCGATCTCGAACAGCCGCAACCGTTTCGCCGGCTCGCGCCGGAACGGCTCGGGCCAAGCCGCGGGGTTGGACGCCCGGTCCTCCATCAGCTGGGCAAAATCGAGCGGCTGGGCCAAGTCGGGGGTCGGCACCGCCGCCAACAGCGCTTGCGTGTACGGGTGCACCGGGGCGCGGAACAGGGTCGCCCGGTCGGCGATCTCGACGATGCGGCCGGCGCACATGACCGCGATCCGGTCGGCGATGTAGTCGACGACCGCCAGATTGTGCGAGATGAACAGGTAGGTGAGCCCCAGCTTTTGCTTGAGGTCCATCAACAGGTTCAGGATCTGCGCCTGGATCGAGACGTCGAGCGCCGAGGTGGGCTCGTCGCAGATCACCAGGTCGGGGCGCAATGCCAAGGCGCGCGCGATGCCGATGCGCTGGCGCTGGCCGCCTGAAAAACTGTGCGGATAGCGGCGCAGGTGGTGGCGGTCGAGGCCGACGAGACCAACCAGCTCCTCGACCATCTCGCGGCGCGAGCGCCCGTTGCCGATGGCGTGGATCGCCAGCGGCTCCTCGATGATGTCGTAGACGGTCATGCGCGGGTTCAGCGACCCGAACGGGTCCTGAAAAATGAACTGCACCTGGCGGCGAAACCGTTTTAGCCGGCCGTCTTCGAGCGCCAGCACGTCGATCGGCTTGCCGCGGTCGTTGAAGGTGACCGTTCCGGCATCCGGGGTGACCGCACGCAAAAGGATCTTGCTCAAGGTCGTCTTGCCGCAGCCGCTTTCGCCGACGAGCCCGAGGCATTCCCCGCGTTCGATCTTCAGGCTCACGTCGTCGACCGCAAGCACCCGCGACCCGGTCCTGGCGCTCCCGAAAATCCCGCTTTTGCGGATCGCAAAAGCCTTTCGCAAGCCGCTGCATTCGAGCAACGGTGCGGCTGGCCCCGACCACTGACCCCTCGCCGCCATCAAATGGGGCGCGTCCCCCGCGGCGACCTCGCGGATCGGCACCAGCCGCTCGCCGGGCTTCATGTCAAAGCGCGGCACCGCCCGCAACAGCGCCCGCAGATAAGGATGCTCGGGCTGGCGGAATATGTCATCAAGCGTGCCGCTTTCGACGACCTCGCCCCGGTACATGACGACGATCTCTTCGGCGACGTTGGCGACGACGCCGAGATCATGGGTGATCAGCAGCACCGCCATGCCGAATTCGTGCTGCAATTCGCGCACGAGCTTCAAAATCTGCGCCTGGATCGTCACGTCGAGCGCGGTTGTCGGCTCGTCGGCGATCAGCAATGCCGGCCGGCAGACCAGCGCCATCGCGATCATCGCGCGCTGCCGCAGCCCGCCCGACAACTCGAAGGGGTAGCTCCTGAGCGCGCGGCCCGGATCAGGGAACCCGACGAGGCGCAAGGTCTCCTCGGTCAATTCGGCCGCTTCGGCGGCGCCGACCCGGCGATGCAGCCGCAATGCTTCGCCGACCTGGTTGCCGACCGTGTGCACCGGCGACAACGAGGTCATCGGCTCCTGAAAGATGATTGAGATGCGGCCCCCGCGGATGGCGCGCATCTCGACGCCGTTGGCGGGCAAGCGGGCAAGGTCGACGGCGGGGCCGTCGCCGCGCGGGTCGGCGAACAGGATCTCGCCCTGCGTGACCTGACCGCTGCGCGGCAGGATGCGCATGATCGCCTGGCTGACGACCGACTTGCCGGAGCCGGATTCGCCGACCAGCGCCACCGTCGAGCGCGGCCGCACCCGGAACGAGGCGCCGCGCACCGCGCGGATAAAGCCGCCGGGCGCCGCGAAGCGGACATGGAGGTCGCGAATCCGCAAGAGATCGCTCACGCCCGCCCTCCAGCCATGCGCGCGAAGGAGAAGACGGGATTGCCGATCCCGAGGGCCTCGAGATTGGCCGCCGTCGCCGGGCCCAGCTGCAACCCGCGCAGCGCCGCGGCGCGCGCCGAACGCTCGACGAGCTCGTTGAACCCCTCGATCCGGCTGTCGAGGCGGACCGTCGAATGGCCGTCGCGCAGCTCCAGCTGCATCCAGCCGTCGCGCCGGTCGCGCCGCGTCGAGTAATAGGCGAGCTTCAACGCGTCGAGATCGGCCCAGCGGATCGTCGCGCCGAGCGGGCCCGACACCGTCAGCCCGGCTTCGGTGGCTTCGATGTGGGTCGCATGGCGCAGCGCCGTGCGCAGACCAAACCACCCGAAGAGCGCCGCGAGCCCCGCCAGCAGGGCGCCGGCCACCGGTCCGGCCGGGGCAATGGCGAGGATCGCCAACGTCGGGACCAACCCGGCGGCGGCGCGCGCGTAGTCGCCGATCATCGCCGAAGCCGGATAGACGTGGCTGGTCATGCCGGGTCTGCGGTCGCCGGAATACCGAGCGCCGGCGCGAAGACCTCGGCGGCGTCGAGCCAGCGCGCCGCGCGGTGAGCGCGCGTCAGCGCCAGCAAGCGGCCGAGAAAATCGCCCGTCGCCCGGGCCTGGACGAGATGATGGGTCAGGATGCCGGTCGGCTCGTCGGCGTCGGCGAGGCCGGTGCGGCGCGCCCGCAGGTGGCCGACCAGCCCGCTCAACGCCGCGGGCTCGCCGACAAACCCGCGGTCGCCGCGCCACGCGACCAGATCGACGTGGACATTGGCTTCGTACACTCCAGTGGCCGGCCACGCTGTGGGACGCGGCTTGACCCGCGAGATCGCGCCGAGCGCGCTCGCGGCCAGCAGCGGCAGCAGCCCGTCGCCGAAATGGTTCCACGGCGGCGCCAGGACCGCGAGCGCGCGGCCGCCGAACAGTGCCTTCAACCGCGAGCGCCCTTCGACGAGGTCGGCCGTCACCTCCGCTTTCGCGCGTGAGGCGGGGAATTCGCTTTTCTTTCCGGTGACGGTGCGATTGGCATGAAGCCAGCCGTGCTGAAGGACCCAGACCGCCGGCAATTGCCGCAACCATCCAGCAAGCGCCGGCTGGGCAAGCGCCGGGATGACCGCGAGCGCAACCGGCATCGACCCCGCTGTCGCCAACAGGTCGTCGAGGCGTCGCGAGGGCGCGGCTGCGTCGTCGTCACGCCACCACAGCGTAGCGGTCCTCCCTTCTTGCGCCCACCGGTCCAGCTCGTCGGCGAGATCGGACCATTTCGCCGGCACGGCCGGAGGGCTGGCAGGAACAGTTATCATTTGCCGGCCCGATTGTCACCGGGCGGCATGTTGAATTTGTTAGCTTGCCTAGCCGCCTTCTCGGCGCCCAGCATCGCGGCGATCGCGAGCGCGGTATGGCGCGCGCCGTTCACGTCAACCCGAAGCGCCGCCGGCCGCCCCCGGGCGGCGCGCTCGATCGCCTCGGCGAGGCGCTCGGGCGACAACGCCGCCGGATCCAACATCTCGACGGCCCCGCGCGCCGCCAGCCGCTCGGCGCGCATCGTCTGCTCGGTCTCGCGCATCTCGGCGAACGGCACCAGCACCGCCGGGGCGCCCGCCGCGAGGATGTCGAGGACGGTGTTGTAGCCGGCCTGGCTGACCGAGACCCGGCATGACCGCAGCAGTTGCGGGAAATCGGCACGGTAGCGCTCGACCGCGACCCCCGCGGGCAGCTCCGAGCCGAGCGCGGCGAATTCCTCGGGCGGCAAATTGGGGCCGGCGAGAAGCCGCCAGCCATATCCGGCGAGGCAGCCGCGCCGCCGCGCCGCGAGCGCCGTTCGCAGCAAGGCGCCGCCCATCGCCCCACCGCCGGCCGAGACCAGAACCTCGCCGTCGCACGCCGCGGGGTCGCGCGCGGGAAGCGGGTCGGATGCCGCGACATAGCCGGTATAGAAAAGCCGGTCGGCGATTTCCCCGACCAACGGAAAGCTCGCCTCGAGCGGGACCAGGCTCGGGTCGCCATGCACCAGCACGGTGTCGAAATCGGCGCGCACGCGGGTGACGATCTCGCGGCGGCGCGCCTCCTGTTCGGGCGCCACGACAATGTCGCGCAGCGAGCACAGCACCAGCGCGCGCGGCAGCCTGGAACGAGCGGCGGCAATCAGCGGCTCGAGCTCGAAGCGAAAAGCGCGGCGGCCGAACGGATAGGCCTCGATCAAGACAGCGTCGGGCGCCGCTTGGGCGAAGGCGGCGAGCAAGGTGTCGCGCCGCGCCGCGCGCAACGCGTCGTCGACCGGGCGCCCGTGGCTGTCGACAAGCCGCCTGAAGCTCGCGTCCGCCGCCCGCACCGGCGCCAGCTGCACGACCTTGCGGGCCGGGGCGCCGGCCAGCTCGGGCAACGGCTCGCCGCCTGAGACCAGGGTCACCGCCAGGCCCTCGCGCGCCATGCCCGCGACGAGATGGAGTGCCCGCCGCAAATGCCCGATCCCGAGCAGGTGCTGGACATAGAACAGGACCGAGCCGGTCATGGTGCCCCGGTCTGGCGGGCCCAGCGGGTCCGGCGGGTTCGCGCTAGGCGGCATGGGCGGGGCAGAGCGCGTCGATAACCGCCGCGAGGCGGGCCGCGGCCGCCGGCAGATCGTGCTCGGCCACGACCCGGCGGCGCGCCGCTTCGCCAAATCGCCGGCGCAAGTCGCGGTCGACCAGCAGTCGCCGCACGGCCGCGGCGAATGCCGCGATGTCTCCCGGCGGCGTCAACAGCCCGGTGGCCTCGTGCGCGACGACCCCCGCGACGCCGCCGCTGGCGCCGGCCGCCACCGGCAATCCGCTCGCCTGCGCTTCGAGCAAGGCCATGCCGAATGCTTCGTTGATCGCCGGCCACACATAAAGGTCGGAACGCATCAGGCGGCTCGCGATCGCCTCGGGAGCGAATGCCCCCGCCCAGACGACCCGGCGGCCAAGCGGGGCCAGCGCCGCCGTGACCTGGGCGCGGGCGGCGCCGTCGCCGACCACCTCCAGACACCAGCCGATATCGAGCAGCCGGGCCAGCGCCGCGCCGAGCACAATATAGGACGCGAGCTTGTCGCCGGGCCGCATCATCGCCGCCGTGATCAGCCGCGGCGGCCCGCCGGCTTCGCGGGTTTCCGGCCGGTAGCGGCGGGCGTCGAGAAACGGCTTGATCGCGACCCAGCGCCCCGGGTCGGCAAGCCGCGGCAGCACGCAATCGCGGTCGGCGGGGTTCAGCCCGACCACCGCGTCGGCATGCCGGATCGCCTGCAATGCGGCATGGTGGCCGGCGGCCCACGGGCCGCGCGCCTGTTTTGGCGCGAACGACGCCTCGGCGGCGACATAGGGGATCCCGAGAGCCGCTGAAATGCGCGGGCCGAGCCAGTCCGGCGCCTTGTGGTAGAGGTGATAGGTGAACCACAGCTGCGGCGCTTCCGCAGGCGCCGCACGGCAGCGTCGCAGGTAGCGCTCCGCGAGCCGGCGGCCGACGGCGGCGAGCCGCGCCTGCCGCGCGCCGTCGCCCCGCCCCTCGAAGCTGCGAAACCGCGACGCCAAAACCGGCTCGTGCCCGGCCAGCCGCAGCACTTCCAGGAAGAGTTCGGCGACGCGCCGGTCGCCCGACGGCACCGGGTGATCGGGCGATTTGAGCGGCGCGTAAAAGGCGACGCGCATCGGCCCGCGGGCTAGCCGCTCCCGACCGGCTCGCGCAGGTCGGCGGCGGCGCGCCGGGCCGCTTCGCTCGGTCGCGGCGGCAGCCCGAAGCGCTCGGCGAGCAAACCGATCCCGCCGGTCATCGAAAATCGCTGCCGCACTCGCCGCTCGCCGGCCGCCGCAAGCGCAGCGCGGCGCGTCGGGTCGCGGATCAGCCCGGCAAGCGCTTGGGCCAGCGCCGGCGGGTCGCCGGCCGGGACCAATAATCCGGTAACCCGGTCCTCGATCAGCTCCGGGATGCCGGAGACATCGGTCGCGATACAAGCGAGGCGCTGGCTCTGCGCTTCCAAGAGCACGTTGGGGAGACCGTCGCGGTCGCCGTCGCCGGTGACCTTGGCGGCGAGCACGAACAAGTCGGCGTCGCAATAGGCGGCGAGCACCTCGGGCTGCGATGCCGCGCCGCGCCATTCGACCCGGTGCGCCAGGCCGAGCCCTTCGGCCTGGCGGCGCAGCTCCGCGGCGAGCGCGCCGCCGCCGACGTGCACGAAGCGCCATGCGAGACCCCCCGGCAGCAGCGCGAGCGCCTTGAGAAGGTCGTCATAGCCCTTTTTCGCCACCGCCCGGCCGACCGAGAGCAGCACGACCGGATGCTCGCGCTCGCTGCCGTCGCCACCCCGCGGCAGCCACGGCGGTGGCGCGAAACGCGCTAGATCGAGCCCGTGATAGCACAGCGCCACCCGTTCGGGCCGCGGCGCCAGCGTCGCCAGATGGGCGCGGCCGACGGCGGTGCAGGTCACCGCCCAATCCGCCTCGGCGAGCTTTTCCCGCTTCTCCCAATCGGGGGTGGTCCAGATGTCCTTGGCATGCGCCGACACGGTCCAGCCAAGGCCCGCCACCAGCGCCGCATAGCGCGCAACCGAGGCCGGGGTATGCAGAAAATGGGCATGGAGATGCCCCACGTCTTTCGGAAGCTCGGCCGCCAGCACCAGCGCCTGGCCAAACCGGCGGACCCGGTTCGGGGTCGGGTCCCGGCGCAGGTCGGCGAGCCAAGTCCGCCAGGCCCGGCGGTAGCCGGGCCGTCGCCGCGCCCATCGCCAGGCACGCCAGACGCGGACCGGCT
Organism: Allostellaceae bacterium; assembly: GCA_035570595.1. GTDB lineage: Bacteria > Pseudomonadota > Alphaproteobacteria > ATCC43930 > CGMCC-115725 > AP-15. The sequence continues at coordinate 19,435 of DATMLF010000099.1, read as the reverse complement.
CCCGGTAGAGGTATTCGGGCAGGTAAAGCCGCTCGGCCTCGATCGAGGCATGCACCGGGTGCGTCTTGCGGTCGGTCGGGTGGCGCAGCGAGACGATCAGGATCCCTAGGCCGCGCTGTTCGAGCGCCAGGATCTCCTGCGCGATAAAGGTTTCGGAAAGCCGCGGATAGCCCTTGAGCACAAACGCCACGCGGTCGCGGCCGGCCGCCACCCGTGCCGGCTTCATGCGCCGATGCGGGCCCGCACCGGCACTCGTGACGCGCGGCCGCGGTCGAGCCATTTCTTCGCCAGCCGGTTGACGTTCGGCATGCCGTCGAGCAGGCCGGGGATCACCGCGCTCGACGGCGGCGGCTGGTTGACCAGCCGGCGCAGCGCGACCGCCATCGCGCGCGGGTCGCGGCCGCGCTCCTCGGGGAGCATCGCGAGGAGGCCGAGCTCCTCGGCGCGCGCGGCGCGGATGAACTGCTCGAGCCGGGGTGCGGTGCGCGGCATGATCAGCGCCGGCTTGTCGAACGACAGGATTTCGCAAAACGTGTTGTAGCCGCCCATCGCGACGACCGCCGCGGCGCGCGCGACCAACGCCTCCAGCCGGGCGTTGAAGGTTATCGCGTGCACATTCGAGATCCGCGCCGCGCGCGCGGCAAAGCCCGCCCGCTGCTCGGGCGCCATGAACGGGCCGAACACCAAGAGCGCCGGCAGCGGAATGCCGGGATCGTGCTCATAGGCCGCCAGCACCAGGTCGATCAGCGCGTCGCCGTCGCCGCCGCCGCCGGGCGTCACCAGCACAAACGGCTGCTCGACCAGCTCGTGAAGGTCGGGCGTCAGCACCGGGTCGCCCGCGGTGCGGCGCAGATAGCCGGTGTACACCATGCGCCGCCGCACGCTCGCGGGCACCGGCAGCCCGGCGAGCGGGTCGCAGATTTGCGGCAGCCCGTAGACCCACAGCTCGTCGTAATACTCGGCCAATGCCGGGACCGCGTTTTTGCGCTCCCATTCATTTTCGAGCGCCTCGGGGTCGTCCATCACGTCGCGCAGCCCGAGGATGACCGTCGCCCGCCGCCGCTGCATCAGCTGCAAGGTGTCGCGCACCTCGCCGCGCAGCCCGAGCGGCTCCTTGTCGACGATCAGCATGTCGGGGTCGAAAATGTCGGCGGTGTGCCGGATGATCGAGGAGCGCATCGCCAGCGTCTCCTCGATGTCGATATGGAGGTTGAGCGAGACGTACTCGCCGTTGCGCAGCTTGATGACCCCCGGCACCCGCACGAAATCGACACGCGAGCGGAAGTCGAAGCTGCCGATGATCGGCGATCCCGACAAGATCAGGATCGAGAGCGCGGGATCGGCCTCGACGAGCGAATGGGCGATCGCCCGGCAACGGCGCAAATGACCGAGCCCGAAGCTGTCGTGGCTGTAGATCAGCACGCGCCGCTGGTGTCGGCGGCTGGTCATCGCGGGAACTCGCGCATAGGGGCGCCTCGACTATTGCATAGCGGGTCAGGCGGCGGAATGATCTTTTTGTGAAGCCCGCGGTGATAAAACGACCGGTCGCGGCGATCGCCGGCGCGCGGCCGAGCCGGCATCTCAGCCGGCGCGCGCCCGCGGGGCGGCGGCGACGCGGCGGCGGTGCCCGATGCCGGCGGCGCGTTTCGATTTCCGCCGGGATCGCCGCCGGAATTGAGCGGGTGTCGCGCATCACCAATGAGCAGACGGCCGAGCAATTCGCCCCTCCCGGCATCGACACCGCGGCCCCGCGGCGGGCCCGCGCCCTCGCATCTCGGGTCGCGCACGGGTTCGCCGACCGGCTGCGCGCGAAGGACGCCCGCAGCCGCGTTCTCGACGGCCGCGCCGTGACTGTGCCGGCCGAGCGTCAAATCTTCGTCCTCACTGGCGGGCGGCCTCAACGGGGCACAATTTCGGAAATTGCTGCCCCCGGCGTGTCGAGCTTCGGGCAAACAGCCTCTGTGCTCGACGGTGCCGCCGGGCAGGCGTTACTACATGTGCAGGTAAGGAAGGGCGGCGGGTCCCTGTGCCCGTCTACCACGCGGGCGGCGGCGAAAAGGGACCGCCGGGGGTGGGAGACCCGAAGAACCAAGGAGGGAGGTAGATGAGCCTGAAACAAGAGTTCGAATTGCTGCGGCGGGTGCCGCTCTTTGCCGAGATCGAGCCGTCGCGGCTCAAGCTTTTGGCGTTTATGAGCGAGCGGGTCGGGTTCGAGGCCGGCAAGATCATGGTCCACCAGGGCGACACCGCCGACGCGGCTTATCTGATCGTCGACGGACAGGCCGAGGTGGTCGCCGAAACCCCGACCGGGCCGGTGATCTTGGCGACGCTCGGCGCCAACGAGACCGTCGGCGAGATGGGCATCCTGTGCAACATGCCGCGCAACGCGACGGTTCGCGCCAAGGATCGGGTCATCGCGCTGCGGATCTCGAAGGAGCCGTTTATGCGCATGGTGCGCGAATTCCCCAACATCTCGGTTTCGATCATGCAGGAATTGGCGCACCGGCTCGACGCGGCCAATAACCAGTTGCGCGCGGTGATGGCCGAGAACAAGCGCCTGCGCGAGCAAGTCGGCCTCGCCGCCTGACCGCGCTGACCGAGCTCCCGCGTGAGTCGGCTCGACAGCTTCATCCGCCGGCTCGAGGCCCAGCGTGCCTGCCTCGACATGGCGGCGGACTTGGTCCGCGGCCTTGACGGCCCGGTGCTCGAGCTCGGGCTCGGCAACGGCCGCACCTACGACCACCTGCGCGAATTATGCCCCGATCGCGAGATCTTTGTCTGCGAGCGCCGCGTCGCGGCCCATCCCGACTGTATCCCGCCGGCCGAGCTCCTGCTGCTCGGCGACATGCGCGAGACCTTGCGCGCGGCGCGCGGGCGCCTCGCAGGCCGGGTGGCGCTCGCCCATCTCGATCCCGGCACCGGCGACATCGCGGCAAGCCAGGCTTTGGCGCTGGAGATCGCGCCGGCGGTGGTGCTGCTGCTGCGGCCCGGTGCCGTGCTGGTCAGCGAGCCGGCAGTGGCTTTGCCCGAGCTGATGTCTTTGGCATTGCCCGAAGGCGTGGCGCGGGGGCGCTACCATCTTTACCGCCGGCTCAATCCCCGATCGTCACCATGACCGGAACATGGTCGGAGGCTTTCGCCCAGCCGCGGGTGTCGCGGAACACCCGTGCCTCGGACAGTTGAGCAACGAGGCCAGGGCTTACCCAGACATGGTCGAGACGGCGGCCGCGGTCCGAGGCCGCCCAGTCGCGGGCGCGGTAGCTCCACCAGGTATAGAGCCGCTCCGGCGGCGGGACAAAATGCCGCACCGCGTCGACAAAGCCGCCCGCCTGTTGCAGCCGCCCGAGGCGCTCGACCTCGACCGGAGTGTGGCTGACGACCGTGAGCAGCTGCTTGTGCGACCAGACGTCGGCTTCAAGCGGCGCAATGTTTAGATCGCCCACCGCTACCATCGGCCGGTTGCCGCGGCGCTCGGCGAACCAGGATGTGACCTCGTCAAGGAATTGCAGCTTGTGCGCGAATTTCGGGTTGAGCTTCGGGTCGGCGACATCGCCGCCGGCCGGCACGTAGATGTTGTGCAGCTCGATCCCGCCGGGCAGCACAGCGATCGCATGGCGGCAGTCCTCGCGGGCGCACCAGCCGCGGGTTTCGGGCGTCTCGAACGGCACCCGCGACACGATCGCGACCCCGTTATAACCCTTCATCCCGTGGACCAGGCGATGGCGATAGCCGAGCGCGTCGAGCGCCGTGCTCGGGAATAGCGCGTCCGGGGTCTTCGTTTCCTGTAGGCAGAGGACGTCGGGAGCCCCCTCGGCGATCAGCCGGCAGACGTTGTCGATGCGCAGCCGCACCGAGTTGATGTTCCAGGTCGCCAGCCGCAGCGTCACGGCCCACGCCCGGCGGCCGCAGCACCCTTTGCGATCGATGCTCTAAAACACAACGGCGCCCGGTCGGGGGGGAAGACCGGGCGCCTGCATGTCAGAAGCGTTTGGGGGAAATCGGGCCCGCAGGGGAGACGGGACCGTTTTTGAGAGGGCGGTTTGCCCTCCCCGCTTCTGGAAATTTGAAATGGGGTGCGAATCGGGCAAAGCAATCCCCCGCCGAACGCATGCCCGAAAGAAAAAAATAGCATGCGCCGACCGGGAACAAATCGCGATTCGCTCAGGCCGCGCGCACCGCCGCGGGCGGACCCGCAAGGGCTGCGCGACACGCCCGGCCGAACGCCGCGAACAGCGCCGCCGACACCGGATTCTCCAGCACCCGGTATTCCGGATGCCATTGCACGCCGACGACAAAGCTCGCCTGCGGCAGGCTGACCGCCTCGATCTGGCCGTCCGGGGCCACCGCCTCGACGCGCAGCCCCGGGGCCGGTCGGTCGATGCCCTGCGAATGCAGCGAGTTGACCATGATTTCCTCGCCGCCGACGAGCGCCGCGAGTAGCCCCCCCGGCGTCAGCGCGACGCTGTGCGCGGGGCCGTAGGGGCCTTCGGGCGCGCCCTTGCGGGGGCGGTGGCTGATGCGGTCCGGCATCTCGTGCAGCCGCTGATGCAGGCTTCCGCCCAGCGCCACGTTCAGCTCCTGGATCCCGCGGCAGATCGCCAGCACCGGCAGATCGCGGCGCACCGCCTCGCGAATGAGCGGCAGGGTCGTCGCGTCGCGCGCCAGGTCGTGCATGATCTCGGCGTCGAGTGGTTCGCAGCCGTATTCGCTGGGATGGACGTTGGACGGGCTGCCGGTCAACAGCAGGCCGTCGAGCATGTCGAGCACCGCGGTCACGTCGATTTTCGCCCCGACTGCCGGGATCGACACCGGCAGGCAGCCCGTCGCCTCGATGATGGCGCTCGGGTACTTGTCGGCGACGGTATGAACCACCCGTTCGTTGATCGTGCGCAGGCACGCGGGGATGCCGACGATCGGCAGGGGACGGGCTGGCATCTGGCTGCGGCTCAATTGTCGTTGCTGCGGCGCGAAGAATACGGGTTCTGATATACAAACAGGTTGGGGTCGAGCGCCATACCGAATTGCTGCTGCGACAACGCTACCGTCGTGACGTGGCGCTGCTGGTCGACGATGGTCCACTGGCGCAGTGCCAGCGGCTGGTCGGTGAACTCCATCGTCAGGCTGCCGTTGTCGGGTGCCGCCGGGTCGACGACGGTGACGCGAAGCAGGTTGTCGCCGCGCTCGAAGCGCGTGACGACGAGGTCGTCAAAGCTGATCGGCGCGCGCAGCAGAAACCATGCCGGGGTCGATTTCAAACCGACTTCCGACACCTCGGCGAGCTGAGTGTCGACGTAATAGACGTAAAACCGGTCGGCCAGCAGCAGGATCGGGCTTGGCGGGTCGTATTGAAAGCGCATCCGGCCGGGGCGCTCCATCCACAGCCAGCCGCTGGCGGCGCCGCCGTTGGCCGAATACTGGTGAAAGCGCGCGGTCATCGTGCCGATGCCGTTGAGGTAGGCCGCGATGCGCTGCAGATCGGCATGGTCCTGCGCGGTCAGCTGCGCCGGCTGCGGCGGCGGGTCGGCGCAAGCGACGCCGAGCCGCATCAGCACCGCCAACGCCAAGCCCACGGCCAGCAGCGCGCGCCGCCACCATCCGGCGCTTCCGATCTCCCAGCTCCCCCGGCCTTTCCCGATCCGGACCATCGCGCTCTACCCGGCTAGAACCCGCCCGCGCGGCGGTGCCGGGGAAATGAGATCGCTGGCGGGCGGCGTCAATTGCGCCTATTCGCCGCCGCGTGCCAGGATTTCGCGCTTGCCGACATGGTTCGCGGCGCTGACGATCCCCTCCGCCTCCATCCGCTCGATGATGCGCGCGGCGCGGTTGTAGCCGATCTGCAAGTGGCGCTGGACAAAGCTGGTCGAGGCCTTGCGCTCGCGGCACACGACCGCGACCGCCTGGCGGTACAGCATGTCGCCCGATTCGCTGTCCTCCTCGACGGCGAGCGGGTCGAGCGGCGCGTCGTCGTCCTCGGTGATGTCGTCGATGTAGTCGGGCTCGCCGCGCGCCTTCAGGAACGAGACGACGCGCTCGACCTCCTCGTCGGAGACGAACGGGCCGTGGACGCGGGTGATCCGCCCGCCGCCGGCCATGTAAAGCATGTCGCCGCGGCCGAGGAGCTGCTCGGCGCCGCCTTCGCCGAGGATCGTGCGGCTGTCGATCTTGGAGGTGACCTGAAAGCTGATCCGGGTTGGAAAGTTCGCCTTGATCGTGCCGGTGATGACGTCGACCGACGGGCGCTGGGTCGCCATGATGATGTGAATGCCGGCAGCCCGCGCCATCTGCGCCAGCCGCTGGATCGCCGCCTCGATGTCCTTGCCGGCGACCAGCATCAGATCGGCCATCTCGTCGACGACGACGATGATCAGCGGCAATTCGCTGGTGTCGAACGGCTGCGGCTCGAAAATGGGCTGGCCGGTCTCGTCGTCAAAACCGGTCTGCACCTGGCGGATCAGGTTTTCGCCCTTGGCGGCGGCCTCGGCGAGGCGCGCGTTGAAGCCGTCGATGTTGCGCACGCCGAGCTTCGACATCTTGCGATAGCGGTTCTCCATCTCGCGCACGACCCATTTGAGCGCGAGCACCGCTTTTTTCGGGTCGGTGACCACCGGCGCCAGCAGGTGCGGGATGCCGTCGTAGACCGACAATTCCAGCATCTTCGGGTCGACCATGATGAATTTGCAGCGGTCGGGCGGCATCCGGTAGAGGATCGACAGGATCATCGTGTTGATGCCGACCGACTTGCCGGAGCCGGTGGTGCCGGCGATTAAGAGATGCGGCATCTTGGCGAGGTCGGCCAGTACCGGCTCGCCGGAAATGTCCTTGCCGAGGATCAGCGCCAGCCGGCCGGGGTGCTTTTCATAGACCGGCGAATCAAGCAGCTCGCGCAGGTAGACCGTCTCGGCCCGAGTGTTGGGCAACTCGATGCCGATGACGCTGCGTCCCGGCACCACCGCGACGCGCACCGAGATTGCGCTCATCGAGCGGGCGATGTCGTCGGCGAGCCCGATGATGCGCGAGGCCTTGATGCCGGGCGCCGGCTCGAGCTCGTACATGGTCACGACCGGGCCCGGGCGAACCTGCACGATCTGGCCGCGCACGCTGTAATCCTCGAGCACGGTCTCGAGCATGCGCGCGTTTTTCTCCAGCGCCTCCTCGTCGATCGCAGCGGTCCGGGCGGCGGGCGCGCGCTCCAATAGCTCGAGCGGCGGCAGCACCGGTTCCTGGTCGGGGACGAGGTCGAGCCGGGGCTGGCGCTCCTCCTCGGCGCGTCGGCCCGGCATCGCCGGCCGCGTGAGCGGCGCCACAAAGCGGATGAGGCCGCCGCGCTCGCGGCCGGCGGCCGGCGGCTCCGGCGCGGCCGCCCGGTCGAGCCGCGGCTCGCGCCGGCCCGGCAGCGGCGTCACCACGCCGCGCCGCAGCGGCTCGGTCGAGGGGTCAACCTCGCCCGCTCGCCCGACGCGCGCCCGCCACCACCGGCGCAGCATCCGTCCGCCAAACCCCGCGGCGATCAGCGTGCCGCGCCCGGACAACACCGCAACCCGGCCCGCGCCCCGGCCGGCGCCGCTGCCGAGCTCGCGCCAGTCGCGCCAGGAGAGGCCGAGGATCACCAGCAATAGGAGGCCGAGCGCCGCCGCCGCCGCCATCGACACCGCCAAGGCCATTGGCCCGAGCCCGGCAAACGCCAGCAGGCGCTGCATTTCCCAGCCGACCGCGCCCCCATGGGCGACGACGCCCGAATCTTGGCCGCCGTCCAGCACCGAGAGCGCGAGCGCTGCCAGAACCAGCGCCGCCGGCAACAGGCCGAGCTTGACGAGCGGCGACCGCAGCGGCCGGTCGAGCAGCAGGCGCAGCGACCAGCCGCCCAACACGAGCGGGATCGCGAATGCGGCCAACCCGAGGCTCTGGCGCAACAGGTCGGCGAGCACCGCCCCGTTCTGACCGAGATAATTATGCGGCGCGGTGTCGATCGCCGTGTTCAGCGAGGGGTCCTGCGGGTCATACGACACAAGCGCCGCCGCGGTCAGCAGCGCCGCGAGCAGCAGGCCGAACCCGAGCATCTCGAACAGCCGCCGCCTCAGCGTCGCCCACGCCTCGGCCCACACGCGCACCCGCCGCGCCCCGGCGCCGGCGGTTAAACCGATCGATCTGGCCATGCTTCCCCCGATGCCGGCCGGTTTCCCCGTCTTGCGCGGTCCCCCGCGGCAGACGCCGCCTCCGCGCCGACTGCCGAGGCCCGCTGGCGAGCCCCGGTCGGTCGCAAAGTCAGCTTACCTGGGATTGCCGAAGGTGTCGCGCTAAGATATTTTCCGTGCCAAGCCGCTGCTCGCGATCGGGTTGGCGACAACGGGGGGCGGGCTAAAGGCCGAGCAGGCGCAGGTCTTTCGGCCTGGCGCCAAACGCCCGAAGCAAAGCGGGGAGAAGCGAGATCGCCGCGCTTGAGACGATGGCCATCGCCGACTGGCAAGGGCCGTTCGCCGATGCCGAAAAGAACCGTGCGCTGAGCTCCCTGGAACACGGGAGGGTGCTGTATTTCCCGCGGCTTGCGTTTGCGGCGGGGGGGCATGGCGACGCGCTGTTTTCTCCGCAGCTCGCGGACCGCAGAGCAAAGAACATCAGCTACGATCCGGTCGGCCGCACGCTCAAGGGCGCCGCCGCGGCCGATCGCGAGCGCCGGTGCGTGCAGGCAGCGATCGAAGCGTTTTCGGCGGCGGCGATGCGATTTGTCCGCGATCTCCTGCCGCGTTACGCGCCGAGCATCGAATGCGCCCGCGCCAGCTATCGCCCGGTTGAAATCGCCGGTCGCGACTACTCGCCGCTCAAGGACGACCGGCTGCTGCACGTCGACGCCTTTCCTTCGACGCCCACCCGGGGTCGCCGCATCCTGCGCTTTTTCTCGAACGTCAACCCGTCCGGAGAGCTGCGCGTCTGGCACATCGGCGAGCCGTTCGAGACGTACCAGCGGAGGTTTCTGCCGGCACTGCCGCGTCCGGTCCCGCCGGTCGCCTGGGTTCTCCAAGCCGTGGGCGCGACGCGGGGTCGGCGCAGCGCCTACGACCAGCTGATGCTCGGGCTTCACGACAGCGCCAAGCGGGATGCCATGTTCCAGCAGAGCGCCGCCCGCGAGGAAGCCGCCTTTCCCGCCGGGTCGAGCTGGCTGTGCTTTACCGACCAGGTCGTTCACGCGGCCCTCGCCGGGCAATATGCGCTCGAGCAGACGTTCTACCTTGGCGTCGACGCCATGGCCGAACCGGAGAGGTCGCCGTTGCGGACGCTCGAGCGCGACATCGGGCGAAAACTGTGCTGATTCGAGGGGTGCTCAGCCGCGGTGGCTTCTGAGCCGCGCGCCGAGTGTCCCGACCGCGACATCGCTGATGGCTCTCCCCACGTCGTCCGCCACTTCCGCGTCCTTTGCCGAGCGCGCTTCGGGCGCACCTCTTGTCTGGGTGCTGCACGACGGCAAAGCCGGGATGCGCAGCCAGGCGCTGGGGCTCGCCGAGGCGACCGGCTTTGGCCTCGTCGAAAAACCGCTGGCGATCCGCCCGCCATGGAGCGTCCTGCCGCCGCATCTGTGGGCGCTTCCGCGCCGCGCGGTCACGTGCGCCGGGGCGCCGCTGGCGCCGCCGTGGCCCGATCTGGTGATCGGCTGTGGGCGCAACACGGTGGTGCCGGCGCTGCTGATCCGGCGCCTGAGCGGCGGTCGGTCGTTTCTGGCGCAGGTCCAAGACCCTCGGCTGCGGCGCGCCGAGTTCGACCTGCTCGTGGTGCCCGAGCACGACCGTTTGCGCGGGCAGCGGGTCATCCTCAGCCGCGGCGCCGTCCATCGCGTGACCCCATTGCGGCTTGCCGCCGAGCGTCGCCGCTTCCCGACGCTGGGCGCGATGCCGCGCCCGATTCTCGCAGTGCTGCTCGGCGGCACCAACAAGGCCTACCGGCTGACGCAGCGCCGGCTCGCGGAGATTGCCGACGGCGTAGCCCTGGTGCTGCGCGCGTCGGGCGGCTCGGCGCTGGTGACGCCGTCGCGGCGCACCGGGCCCGCGGGGTTGAAGCTGGTGCAGGACCGCCTCGCGGGGCTGCCGGCGGCGATCTGGGACGGGACGGGAGACAACCCGTACTTTGCCTATCTCGGCCTCGCCGACGCGTTTCTCGTGACCGCCGATTCGGTGTCGATGATCAGCGAGGCGGCGGCAACGGGGAAACCCGTTCACATCCTCGACCTCGACGGCGGCAACGCCAAGTTCGCCCGCTTTCACCGGCTGATGCAGCAGGCCGGCGTCACCCGGCCGTTTGCCGGGCGCCTCGAGACCTGGTCCTATCCGGTCCCGGACGACACCGCCCGCGCCGGCGCGGCGTTGCGCGAACTGGTCTTAAACCGGCTCGGCCTGCGGCGGCGCGGATGAGGGCCGTCGCCCTTTACGCCGCGCTCGTCGCCGCCGCGCTGGCGCTGTTTCTGTTGGCGCCGCACGTCGATTTGTGGGTCAGCGGGCTGTTCTACGAGCCGCGAGCCGGTTTTGCGCTGCGCGATTGGGGGCCGGCGAGCCTTGTCTTCCATGCGGTCCCGTGGATCGCGTGGGGGATCGTTTTCGTTGTGGCGGCGGCTGCTTTATGGCTCGTTCTGATGCAGCGGCCGCTGTGGCGGCTCGATCGCAAGGCATTGCTGTTTCTGGCGCTGTCGACGGCGATCGGCCCCGGCCTGCTCGCCAACACGGTGCTGAAGGACCATTGGGGCCGCGCACGCCCGACCCAGATCCAGGCGTTCGGCGGCACGCATCGTTTCACGCCAGCCCCGTTGCCGGCAAGCCAATGCCAGCGCAACTGCTCCTTTGTCTCGGGCCATGCGGCACTCGGCTTTTCGCTCGTCGCGTTCGCGTTTCTGCTGCCGCCCGGCGCCGGCCGACGGCGGGCGGTCGCCGCGGCGCTTGGCGTCGGTATGCTGGTCGGCCTCGTCCGCATCGCCCAAGGCGGCCATTTCCTGTCGGATGTCGTATGGGCGGGCCTGCTGGTGTTCGGCGTTGCGGCGGCCCTCCATTGGTGGGTCGTCGAGCGGGACGGTCTCGCGGCCCTGACGCCGATTCGCCTCGACGACGCCGCCATGCTCGCCCGACGCGCCGGCCGGTCGCAGATGACCGTAGCGATCCTGGCGCTGACCGGGACCTCGATTCTCGTCCTCGTCTCGATGGCGTTTTATGACCGCCCGGTCGACCTCTACCTGCATGCCCGTGGCCCCGATTTGCACGCGCTGTTCGAGCTGACCGGCAGCCTCGGCGAGGCTTGGGGCTGGCTTCTTCTGTTCGGCCTCGGCTTTGCGGCATTGCATTGGGGCGGGGGGCTGCCGCGGCTGCGCGCGGTCGCGCCCCGCATGCGCGCGCTCTCGGCGGCCCCGGCCTTTCTGTTTGCGGCGGTCGCCGCCGCCGGCCTTGTCGTCGATGTGCTGAAGATCCTGTTTGGCCGGGTGCGGCCCAAGCTGCTGTTCCGCAGCGATCTTTACGGCTTCACCTGGTTTTCCTGGCGGCCCGATCACTGGTCGTTTCCATCCGGCCACACGACGACGATCGTCGCTTTGATGGCCGCGCTGTGGTGGCTTTGGCCGCGGCATCTGCTGTTCTACCTGCTGGTCGCGACGATTGTCGCGGCGAGCCGAATCGTGGTCGGCGCCCATTACCCGAGCGACGTGATCGCCGGCGCGCTGATTGCGATCCTGTCGACCCGCGGGGTGGTTTGGGTATTCGCGCGCTGGGGCATCGTGCTGGCGGACGCCGGCCGCGGCGTCCAGGATTTCGCGGGGATCCCGCCCTGGCCCTGCCGCTTTGCTCGCGCGCTTTTGGCGAGCCGGGGCTCGCCGGGGCGGGAGGGTGCGGGCCGGCCGCTTGCCTCTGCGGCGAGGGGTGTAGTATCGGCTCGGCATCATGGCGCTGCGGATCGAGACATTTAATAACGCCACCGGAGGAAACACCCTCTACAAGGCATTGACCCATCCGCGCGCCGCCCGGCCGGCCCGGGCGTTGGTCCGCGCCCTCGCCGAAGGTGCGCCGGTCGCGATCTACGACCCGGGCGGCGCCGCCGAACCGTTCGCCGAGCTGTTCGCGCTCGACGATGTCGAGATTGCCGGCGTCTATGTCCGGGAGGTCGAGCGGTTGGGGCGCACCGTGCTCGGCCGACCGGCGCAGCCGGCAACCGAGCTGCTGCATTCGCGCGCCCGCTCGGTGTTTGTCGCGGCGTTCGACGCCGAGCGGCTGACGGCACAGCTGCAGCCGTTTCTGTCCGAGGGCGTGACCACCTTCAGCCTCGACGCGATGCGCATCCCGGCCGACCGGCTGACCAACCGCCGCACCTATCTCGACCCGCTCAACTTCGCGACCAACTTTGCCTTTTTCCGCGACACCGACCGCCTGCATACGCGGCTTGCGACCGCGAACTACTGGTCGGGCTATGGCGGCGGCGCCGTCACCTGCTGGCTGACCCTGTTTGGCGGGGATGGCGCGGTGCTGGCGGAATGGTGCGAAAAGTGCGGCCCGCCGGCGGCCGCCATCGTGCTCGACAGCCGCGAGATCCGCGCGCGCTTTCGGCTGCCCGAGTTTTGCGGCCAGCTGTTCTTGCACGTCGTCGGCGCCGCCGGGCACGACGTCGTCAAATACGCGCTCGACACCTTTGGCGCAGAGATCGGCGAACCCTGCGGCGGCGAAGCCGACCGATCGCTGTCGACAACCCACGACGCCAATGCCTGGCCGTCCGACCGGTATGCCGGCCTGCCGGCTCCCGCAGCCGGGGAGCAGGTCGTCTTGTGGATCCAGAACAGCCACCCGGTGCCGATCCCGGCGGGTGCGGTCGCTCTCAACCGGATGGGCGAGGAGCGGGTCGTCCCGCTCGGCGAGCCCGTCGCGGCGTTTGCGAGCCGCGCGGTCGATGTCGGAGATTTGCTGCCGGATGTAACCTGGCCGAGCCAGATCGAGCTGCGTGCCGGCAAGCACTTGGTGCGGCCGCGCTATGAGGTCGTCGAAGGCGGCCGCCGCCGGATTGCCCACGTCAACGTCGAGCGCGCCGACCTGGTGCCGGACCCGCGCCTCTGCGAGCTTTCGGCTCTCCTCGGCAAGGGGTACCTGCTGCCGGCGCCGATATTGCCGCGGGCGGAGTGGCAGACCCTGGTCTTGCCGACGCCGATGGCGCTTTGCCAAAACGAGCTGCCGATTGCCGCCATCGTCTACGGTCCCGACGGCAACGAAGTGTTGCGTCATCCGTTCGGGCGCCTGCCGCGCGGGCATGCGAGCGTGCTCGACCTCGACGGCGCGACCGGCATCGAGGCGCTCGCCGAGAGCTACGGCCATGTCGAGCTGGTCTACGACTTTCGCGACGGCGGCGCGGCCGACGGGTGGCTGCACGCGATCTTTCGCTATCGCCGGCGCGACGGCGGCCATGCCGCAGAGACCAGCTTTGGCGCGCACGTGTTCAACACGATCCTGACCTACCGCGACGAGCCGCAATCCTATGCCGGGCGCCCGCCGGGGCTGTCGACCCGCCTGTTTCTCCGGCTCGGCGAGGGCGGTTGCGACACCATCTGCCAGCTGATCTACCCGGCCTCGCGCCGGTGGCGGCCGCAGAGCGCCACCGAAATCGTCCTGTGCGACCGCGGCGGCAGCGAGGTCGCCCGCGCGGCCATGGCAATCCCGTGCTCGGGCTCGCGGCTGTGGCGTTATCAGGCGCTGTTCGACGGCGCGACCCGCGGGCGCGCCGGCCCCGGCGCCTATGCGGTGATCCGCGACCCGACCTGCCGCCTGTTCGGCTATCAGGGGTTGCTGCGGGCGGACGGCGGCTTCAGCCTCGACCACATGTTCGGGTTTTAGGGTGCCGGCAGTGCCTTAAAGTTGCTGCCGGGCGAAATAATATAGTAAGCGTCGAGTGGACGGGAACCGCGATGTCCGAACGCTACCACAGCAAGGTCTTGATCATCGGCGCCGGGCCCGCCGGCTACACCGCGGCGATCTATGCGGCGCGCGCCAACCTCGAGCCGCTGCTGGTGGCCGGGCTGCAGCCGGGCGGTCAGCTGACGATCACCACCGACGTCGAAAACTACCCGGGCTTCGCCGAGGTCGTCCAGGGCCCGTGGCTGATGGAGCAGATGGCGCAGCAGGCCGCGCATGTCGGGACCCGGATCATCGTCGACTTGGTTGAAGCGCTCGATCTCGGGCAGCGGCCGTTTGTTGCGACCGGCGATTCGGGCGACACCTATGTCGGCGACACGGTGATCCTCGCCACCGGCGCGCAGGCGCGCTGGCTCGGGCTGCCGAGCGAGGACGCCTTTCGCGGCTTTGGGGTGTCGGCCTGCGCGACCTGCGACGGCTTTTTCTTTCGCGGCAAGGAGGTCGTCGTCGTCGGCGGCGGCAACACCGCGGTCGAAGAGGCGCTCTATTTGACCAACCACGCCCGCCGCGTGACCCTGGTGCATCGCCGCGACGCGCTGCGCGCCGAAAAAATCTTGCAGGACCGGCTGTTCCGCAACCCAAAGATCGACGTGATCTGGGACGCGGTCGTCGAGGAGGTGCTGGGCCAACCCGAGCCGCCGCAGGTGACGGGCGTGCGGCTGCGCGACGTGCGCACCGGGCGGCTGTTCGACCACCCTTGCGAGGGCGTGTTCATCGCCATCGGTCACACCCCGGTGACCGGCTTGGTCGGCGGCCAGCTGCGGCTCGATGCCGAGGGCTACATTCTGACCCGGCCCGATTCGACCGCGACCAGTGTCCCCGGCGTGTTCGCCGCGGGCGATGTCCGAGACAAGGTCTTCCGCCAGGCCGTGACCGCCGCGGGAATGGGCTGCATGGCGGCGCTCGAGGCGGAGAAATTTCTCGCGGCGCAGGAGGAAGCCGCGACAATGCGCGCAGCCGAATGAAAAAACGGGTGGCCGAATGAAACGGGTGGCTCGCTCGGACACCGCTATTGGGGGATAGGGGGATGGACTGGGACAAGTTGCGGGTTTTCCATGCGGTCGCCGAAGCGGGCAGCTTTACCCATGCCGGCGAGTCGCTGAACCTGAGCCAGTCCGCGGTCAGCCGCCAGATCAGCGCGCTCGAGGAGAGCCTCAGCGTGCCGCTGTTTCATCGCCACGCCCGCGGTTTGATTTTGACTGAGCAGGGCGAGCTGTTGTTCCGCACGGCGCGCGAGGTCTTTGCCAAGCTGTCGATGGCCGAGGGGCTGATTTCCGAATCAAAAGACCGGCCCAAAGGGCCGTTGAAGATTACGACCACGGTCGCCTTCGGCTCGACTTGGCTCACCCCGCGCATCCGCGAGTTCCTCGATCTCTATCCCGACATCCAGGTCACAATGGTGATCGACGACACCGAGCTCGACCTGTCGATGCGCGAGGCCGACGTGGCGATCCGCATGTCGCCGCCGCGTCAGCCCGACCTGATCCAGCGGCATCTCGTCAGCGTGCCGACCCATGTGTATGCCGCGCCCGACTACATCAAAAAGCTCGGCATGCCGCAGCAGCCCGAGGATCTCGACAAGCACCGGCTGATCGTCTACGGCGAGGACGCCCGCCCGCCGGTGCAGAACGTCAACTGGCTGCTCGATGTCGGCGTCAAGCCAGGGCAGGAGCGCAAGCCGATCCTCGCCGTCAACAATTTCTATGCGATGCTGCGCGCGGTGCTGAGCGGGCTCGGCATCGCGGCACTGTCGGATTTTATCGCGGTCGAGCACACCGACCTCGTGCGCATCCTGCCGGAGCTGACCGGGCCGCCGATCGAGGCTTATTTCGTCTACCCCGAGGAATTGCGCGCCTCGAAACGGATTAGCGTGTTTCGCGATTTTTTGCTCCGCAAGGTAGCCGAGACCCGCCTCAGCTGAACCGAGGAAATCCGCCATGCGGCAAATTGATCCGCATGTTTCCAGAGGATTGCGCTTTTTGCAGACGTGCCAGAACCAATTCCCGTTGGTAGTCGCCAGCGGAATTGGCCATATTTCGAGCACGCGATGACGCAACGCGGACAGTTTCTTGGCAGCTGTTGCTGCTAATACAAGTTCCCGGGGTTGCCCGGGAAGAGGGTCTTCGGACCCTTACGTCTCCCAGACGTGAAGCCTCCCTGTTCAAACTTGGCCCCGGCAAGTCCGGGGCCATTTTCTTTTTGCGGGCACCGCCAGCCGCCTTGACCGGAAGCTTTGCCCGCATCGTCAATTGGCGGTGCTTCGCGATGTCCGATGGACCTTAAACCGGCATTCCCGCAATAGCGCGCGGAGCCGGGCGCGAACGTGCGTCGGACCTCGAAACGATGGCATCGAGAGCAACGTAAAAAGGGGCGGCCGCGGCCGCCCCTTGAGTATTCTGCGCCGAGGGTCGCCGGCTCGCGGCACTGCCGCGCCGCCAGCCGGAACCCGCGGCGGAGGCCGGATCAGTTGATCAGGCCGTAGAATTTGCCGGCGTTCTCGCAGGTCATCTTATAGGTCACCTCAGCCGGCAGGTGGCTGAACTGGTCCTCGATGTACTTTTTCGATTCCGGCCACACCCCGTCGGGATGCGGATAGTCGGAACCCCACATCAGCGTCTCGATTCCCATCTCGTCGATCAGCTTGGTGCCGACACGGTCGTATTGGAACGTCGCCTTGCACTGGCGGCGCCAATACTCGCTCGGCTTCATCTTGAGCGGGATGTCCTGGTACTGGTCCTCGAACTCGAAATCCATGCGGTCGATCACGTACGGGATCCAGCCGATGCCGCTCTCGCCGAAGACGACGCGGATGTTCGGGAAGCGCTCGAACACCGCGGCACCCATCAGGTCGGTCAGGATCGTCGCCAGCGTCATCTGAAAGCGGCATAGGCCGCTGTAGGTCATGCGCCGGGCGATCGTCGGCTCGAGCGTCTTGCGCAGCTCGGGGTCGGTCGCCGGGAACGTGTGGAAATGCAACGGCAACTGCGTCTCGTTGACCGCCTGCCACAGCGGGTCCCACATCGGGTGCCACATTGGCGTCATGTGCCACGAGCAGCTGAGCTCGACGCCCTTCATGCCGAGCTTGGCGACCCGGCGCACCTCGGCCGCGGCGCCGTCGATGTCGCTGTACGGCAGGCAGGCAAGCCCGATCTCGCGGTCGGGATAATGACTGCAGAAATTGTGCATGAAGTCGTTGTAGACCCGCAGCATCTCGTTCGCGGCTTCGGGGTTCTTCACCTTGGCGCAGGCCGCGAGGATGCCGTAGATGACCTCGGCGTCGACACCGTCGCGGTCGAGCTCCTTGACCCGCAGGTCGGGGTCGCCGGGGCGGCGCAGCCCCTTCTTGGTAAAGTCGTCGTAGAGGCCGGCCTCGTGCATCTTGTCGACGCGCAGCTGCTTGCCGGGGACATATTCGGAGCCGACCGCGCCGACGCCGCCCGCCTTGCCGAAATCGGCGCCGTTGTTGTCGACCCAGCGCTTGGTGCCGTCCGGCTGCTCCTTGACATAGGGCATTTGGTCTTTCAGCGCCCGCGCCGCTTGCGACGTGAACAAATCAGGCGGCAGCCAGATCATGTCGAGGTGACAATCGGCCGAAATTCGCCGGTACTGCATAGCGCGGACCTCCAGTCAGGTTGGGCCAGGGCGGAACACAAGGAGCGGCCCATGCAACATTAGGAGCGTTTTCAAGCAGCACCCTATGCCCGTGTGCGCAGGTCTCCGATGCAGCGTGCTCAACCCTTGTTGCAACCGGGCGCCGAGGGCGCACCGCCGTCGCCGGCCGCGACGACAAGCCGAGGCTGTAGTCCGGCCACGGATTAGGATAGGAGTGCCGCGGGAAAACCGCGCGCGCCGGTTTAAGGCGGCATTGGGGGGACGACGCCAATGGCACAATCCATCGTGGCCTGGGTCGACGCGACGCTCGACAACGCGCGGATCGGGCCGATCCATCGCCGGGTTCTGGCGCTGATCACCGCCGGGTATTTTTTCGACGTGATCGACTACATCATCTTGGGTTCGCTGGTGCCGGACATGATCCGCACCCACTTTGCCACCCCGGCCGGGATCGGCACGGTCGGCAGCGCCACCCTGATCGGGTTGTTCATCGGCGCGATCGGGCAAGGCGAGTTCACCGACCGGTTCGGCCGCAAGGCGGTCTTCCAACTCGCCATACTGGTCTACAGCATCGCCACGATCGCGGCGGCCTTGGCGCCAACCGTCTGGTGGCTGGCGCTCGGGCGCTTCATCGCCGGGATCGGGCTCGGCGCCGCGCAACCGCTGTGCTTTTCCTATGCCGCCGAATATTCGCCCGCACGTATTCGCGGGCGGACCACCGCCTTCATGCAATTCGTCGGCGGCGCTTGCGTCTGGCCGCTTGGCACGCTGTTCGCCCTCGGGTTTCGCGACTCGATTGGGTGGCGAGGCATCTGGATCGTGCTCGGCCTGTGCGGGGTCGTGCTCTTTGTGTTCAGCTTTTTGCTCCCCGAATCGCCGCGCTGGCTCGTCACTCACGGCCAGGGCAGGCAGGCGCTCGATCTGCTGGAGCGGATGGGTCTGGGCCGCCCGCCTCCTGGCGAGGCGCTGGTCGAAGACCGGCTGGCCGACATCCGCAGCGATCCGCTCGGCGTCGTCTTTCGCCGCTACCGCGGGCGGATCATCGCGGCGATGATCTGCTTTGTCGCATTTTTCGGGGCGGCCACCGGGATCGGCGGGTGGCTGCCCAACATCCTCGCCCAGCGCGGCTTCACGATCACCAAGTCGCTGGCCTTCAACTTTGGCATCACCCTGGCCTTCCCCTGCGCCAGCCTCTTCATGATGTATTCGCTCGAACGCTACGGCCGCATCCGCACCGCGGTTACTGCCTTCATCATCGCCACCGTTCTGGCGATCCTGTTTTATTTGTCGCAATCGGACATTATGGTGCTGGTCGTCGGCTTCTGCATGACCTTTTTCATCCAGCTCGCCGGCAACTCGATGCAGATCTTCACCTCCGAGGTGTTTCCGTCGAACGCTCGCGCCTCGGGCTTTGGCTTGGCGCAGGCGGGCGGCCGCATCGGCGGCGCGGTGGCGTTTCCGCTGATTGGCATCGTCAGCGTCTATGGGCTCGGTTATGTGATGACCGGGATCGCGGTGATGCTGGCAATCGCTGCCTATGCAGTAACCAGGATCGGCGACGAGACCCGCGGCCTGGCGCTCGACACGATCGCGCCGATCACGGAGTAAGGGTGGTCAGCCGCTGAACATCTTCGGCAGGCCCTCCCAGCACGAATCGTAGTCGCGCTGCAGCGCGGGGGTGTCGAGCGCAAAGCGCGTCGGGCGGATCGGAAACCGCGCCTCGAACATAAAGGCGAGCGTGTTCTCGATCTTCTGCGGCTGCAGCTCGGCGGTGCTGGCTTTCTCGTAGGTCGCGACGTCGGGGCCGTGAGGCGCCATGCAATTGTGCAATGACATGCCGCCCGGCAGAAAGCCTTGCGTCCGGGCGTCGTAGGCACCGTGCACCAGGCCCATGAACTCGTTCATGACGT
>DATMLF010000098.1:0-7125 GCA_035570595.1 Allostellaceae bacterium | reverse complement strand
GGCGGCGGAGGTCGCGGCTGCCTGCAGCCATCGGCTCGACAAGCTCGTGCTCGTCGATCCGGTCGGGATCAAGATCAGCGACCGCGAGACCCCCGACATTCTCGACATCTTTAACAAGCCGCCCGACGAGGTGCGCCGGCGCAGCTGGCACGACCCCGACCGGTTTGCGCCCGATTACAACGCGATGTCCGACGAGGCGCTGGTCGTCCATGCGCGCAACCGCGAAGCGCTGTGCCTTTATGCGTGGAACCCCTACATGTACAACCCGCAACTGCCGCGCTGGCTCGGGCGGATCGACGTGCCGACCCTGGTGCTGTGGGGCGAGAGCGACGGTGTGGTCAGCCCCGATTACGGCCGCGCCTATGCCGGGATGATTCCGAAAGCGGGCTTTGAGCCGATCGCGCAGGCCGGCCACCACCCCGAAATCGAGCAGGCCGACGGCTTTGTCGAACGCGTCACCCGCTTTCTTGGGCAGTGACGACCGCTTTCCCGCGGTCTCCGCCGCTTGCAGCGGGCGGCTAAGTTGCCAGCCCGCCAGCTCCGGGCGGCACCGGGGCGCACTTGACCGCGGCCGGGCCGCGCGCCTATACGACGCCGCACTGGCCGGATGGCAGAGTGGTTATGCAGAGGACTGCAAATCCTCGTACAGCGGTTCGATTCCGCTTCCGGCCTCCAGGCTGACCTTCGATCCGCATCGTTTGCGACACCGGACGGGTCGCTCCCCGGATCCCGGTAACGCGATTGTGCGCGCGGCGCGCGACCTGGCGCCCCTTTGCGACAATCGGGCTCGCACCATTGTCTCGGTACAAACGTTGACGGCGCAGGAGCCGAACGGGGACCTGTGAATGACGAATTTGCGGATCGAGGACTACGCGCTGATCGGCGATTGCGGGACGGCGGCATTGGTCGGCCGCAACGGCTCGATCGACTGGCTGTGCCTGCCGCGTTTCGACTCGCCCGCCTGCTTTGCGGCACTCCTCGGCAAGCCCGAGCACGGCCGCTGGCTGATCGCCCCATGCGCCCCCGAACCCAAGATCGAGCGGCGTTATCTTGACACCTCGCTGGTGCTGGCGACGACATTCGAAACCCCCGAGGGTACGGTCGAGCTGGTCGACTTCTTCCGGCCGCGCCACGGCTCGCTCGACTTGGTGCGGCTGGTGCGCGGGCTGCGCGGCCGGGTCAAGATGCAGGTCGAGCTCGTGTTGCGCTTCGACTACGGCTACCTGGTGCCGTGGGTCGAGCGGCTCTCCGAAGGCGGGATATCGGCGATCGCCGGGCCGGAGCGGGTCGTGCTGCGCACCCCGGTGCAGCTGACGGGCGAGGATTTGAAGACGGTCGCGGAGTTCGAGGTCGGGGGCGGCGAAACCGTACCGTTTGTGCTGACCTACGGCGCCTCGCACCTGCCGCCACCGCGACCGATCGATGCCGAGCGCGCATTGCATAACGCGCTCGCCTTCTGGCGGCAATGGGGCATGCAGTGCGCCTCGGCAGGGCCGTGGACCGACACCGTCAAAGGATCATTAGCGGTTTTGAAGGGGCTGACCTACGCGCCGACCGGCGGCATCGTCGCATCACCGACGACCTCGCTGCCCGAGCGGCTAGGCGGCCAGCGCAACTGGGACTATCGCTATTGCTGGCTGCGCGACGCGACCTTCACCCTGCTGGCGTTGCTGCATGCCGGCTGCTCCGGCGAGGCGCGCTCGTGGCGCGACTGGCTGTTCCGCGCGGTTGCCGGCAACCCCGACCAGATCCAGATCATGTACGCGATCGGCGGGGAACGCCGGCTGACCGAGTTGGAGGTGCCGTGGCTGCCGGGCTACGAAGGCTCGGCCCCGGTGCGGATCGGCAATGCCGCGTCGACCCAGACGCAGCTCGACATCTACGGCGAAATCCTCGACGCCTTTTATCATACCTACCTGAACGACCTGCCGCCGGCCCCGCGCGCGGCGCCGATCGTCTGCGCCGTCCTCGACCATCTGGCGGGCATCTGGCGCGACCCGGACGAAGGCATCTGGGAGGTGCGTGGCCCGCCGCAGCACTTTACTCATTCGAAGGTCATGGCGTGGGTCGCCTTCGACCGGGCGATCAAGATTTCCGACCGGCTCCAGGCCGGCGACGCGATCGCGTCGTGGCGCGAAATCCGCGACAAGATCCACGCCGATGTCTGCGCCAACGCCTTTGACCCGCAATTGGGCAGCTTTGTCCAGGCGTACGGGTCGAAGTCGCTCGACGCAGCGTTGCTGCTGCTGCCGCTGGTCGGCTTTTTGCCGCCAACCGACCCGCGCATCGTCGGAACCGTCAAGGCGATCGAAAAACGCCTCCTGCTGGACGGCCTTGTCTTCCGCTACGATAGCGGCGAGGGCGTTGACGGCTTGCCGCCCGGCGAGGGCGCCTTTCTCGCTTGCAGTTTTTGGCTCGCCGACAACTACATCCTACAAGGACGCGTAAGCGAAGCGCGCGCCCTTTTCGAGCATCTCCTAGGGCTGCGCAACGACGTGGGCCTGCTCGCCGAGGAGTACGACCCTAGGGCCCGTCGCCAACTCGGCAACTTCCCGCAGGCGTTCTCGCACGTGGCGCTCGTCAACACCGCCTTCAACCTGACGCGCAGCGAAGGGCCGGCGGACCAGCGTTCCGCCCGTGACGGGCAGCGCGAGCATGATCCCCAGGGGGCGCCGGTGCCGCTGTTGTGACCGACACGCCTTGAGCTGGTGAAGCCCTAACGGCTGTCGGGCTTGCCGGTGCTGTCGGCGCTGGCTTTCGGCGCTTCTTCGCCGGGGTGAAAGTCGAGCGCCGCGCCGTTCATGCAATAGCGCTGTCCGGTCGGCTGCGGGCCATCGTTGAAGACATGGCCGAGGTGGCCGCCACAGCGGCTGCAATGGACCTCGGTGCGGGTCATAAAAAAGCTGCGGTCGGTGTCGGTGCCGACAGCCGCGGCGAGCGGCGCGGAAAAGCTCGGCCACCCGGTGCCGCTGTTGAACTTGGCGTCGGAGGCGAACAGCGGCTGGCCGCAGCCGGCGCAATTGTAAATCCCGGCCCCGTATTCCTTGTCGAGCTTGCTCGTGCCGGCGCGCTCGGTTCCGTGCTCGCGGAGCACGTGAAACGCCGGCGGCGACAGCTTGCGCCGCCACTCCTCCTCGCTCATCGCCACCGTGAACTGCTTGTCGCTCGCATGCCCCTTGCCCGCGAGACGGCCCAACAAACCCCCGGCCATAGCTTGCTCTCCCAACGGCGGTTCACTTCAGCGGATATCGTGCCTCTGTGCCCCGGCGTTAAGAGGACAGGATCAACTCAGTGGATGCGTTCGCCGTCGTCGGGAAACGGGCGCAAGAGCTCGGCGGTCGACCGGGCGATCCAGCACCACACGACGCAGGTCAGCGCGTCGTCACCGCCGCGCAGACGCTGCGCCTCGCGCTGGGCGACATCGGCGGCGGCGCTGCCGTGCCGGCGGACGAGAAGCAGCGCCGCTTCCCAGATCTTCCGCTCGTTGGTCATCATCGTCGACATTGTCATCGCCATTATAACGCCAGCGAAACCGCACGAAGTTCCCGAATTTTGTCGCCGATCGCCTGCGTCCGCAACATGACTATGGCCGGTGTCGATCCAAGATTTAGTTGGTATATCGGACCGCATACACCCGATCCTGCTTGCACCGACATAAACCACCGCTATATTCGCAGCGATGCCCGATCTGTTCGACCCGCCGGTCGCAGCCGCCAGCGAGAGCTATTCCGCGAAAGACATCGAGGTTCTCGAAGGTCTCGAGCCGGTCCGCCGCCGTCCGGGGATGTACATCGGCGGCACCGACGAACGTGGCCTCCACCATCTCGCCGCCGAGATCCTCGACAACGCGATGGACGAGGCGGTGGCCGGCCACGCTACGCGGATCGAGATCGAGCTTGCCGCCGGCGACTGGCTTACGGTGCGCGACAACGGCCGCGGCATCCCGACCGACCCGCATCCGCGCTTCCCCGACAAGTCGGCGCTCGAGGTCATTCTGACGACGCTGCATTCCGGCGGCAAGTTCGGCGGCGCGGCCTACCGCATCTCCGGCGGGTTGCACGGGGTCGGCGTGTCGGTCGTCAACGCGCTGTCCGACGCGCTCGAGGTCGAGGTCGCCCGCGACCGGCGGCTGTGGCGTCAGTCCTTTTGCCGCGGGGCGCCGCGCGGCAGGCTGCAGGATCGCGGCCCGGTGCACAACCGGCGCGGCACGACAGTGCGGTTTCATCCCGATCCCGAGATCTTTGGGGAAACCGGCTTTCGCCCGGCGGTGCTATACCGCATGGCGCGCTCCAAGGCCTACCTGTTCCGCGGTCTTGAAATCCGCTGGAGCTGCGACCCGGCGTTGCCGCGCCCCGAGGGAGTCCCGGCTGAAGCACGGCTCCATTTTCCCGGCGGCCTCGGCGATTTTCTCGCGGCCAGCCTCGACGGCCAACCGATGCTGATGCCGCGGCCGTTTGTCGGCGCGGCCGACCTCGCCGGCGGCGGCCGGGTCGAATGGGCGGTCGCTTGGCCCGACGACCCGGAGGCGGGGTTCAGCCATTCCTACTGCAACACGGTGCCGACACCGGAGGGCGGGACCCACGAGGCCGGGCTGCGCAACGCCTTGCTGCGCGGGCTCAAGGGTTACGGCGAGCTGACCGGCAACCGGCGCGCCGCCCAGGCGACCGCCGAAGACGCCACCGGGGCCGCGGCGCTGCTGCTGTCGTTGTTCATGCGCGACCCGCAGTTTCAGGGCCAGACCAAGGAGCGGCTCGCCTCGGCCGAGGCGACGCGGCTCGTCGAGGGCGCGGTCAAGGACCATTTCGACCACTGGCTCGGCGCCGACCCGGCTGGCGCCAGCCTGCTGCTCGAACGCATCGTCGAGCGCGCCGAGGAGCGGCAGCGGCGGCGGCAGCAGCGCGAGCTCGCGCGCAAGAGTGCGACGCGCAAGTTGCGGCTGCCGGGCAAGCTCGCCGACTGCACCCGCGAGGCCGCCGCCGGCACCGAGATCTTTCTGGTCGAGGGCGACAGCGCCGGCGGCTCGGCCAAGCAGGCGCGCGACCGCGAGACCCAGGCGATCCTGCCGTTGCGCGGCAAGATCCTGAACGTCGCGAGCGCCTCGGCCGACAAGATGAAGGCCAACCAGGAGCTTGCCGACATCGTGCTCGCACTCGGCGCCGGCTGCGGCGCGCATTACCGCGAGGAGGGGTTGCGCTACGAGCGCATCGTGATCATGACCGACGCCGATGTCGACGGCGCCCACATCGCCTCGTTGCTGATGACGTTCTTTTTCCGCGAAATGCCAAGGCTGATCGACAACGGCCACCTGCATCTGGCGTTGCCGCCGCTTTACCGGCTGACCCAGGGCGACGTCACGCTCTACGCCCGCGACGACGCGCACCGCGAGGAATTGCTGCGCACCGGCTTTGCCGGCCGCGGCAAGGTCGAGGTCAGCCGCTTCAAGGGGCTCGGCGAAATGCCCGCGCGCTATCTGAAGGCGACGACGATGGACCCGGCGCAACGGACCTTGCTCAGGGTCGCTATCGGGTCGGCCGATGACGGCGCCGACCAGACCGGGGCCGATCGCCCGTGCCCCCGCACGACGGCTTTGGTCGAAACCCTGATGGGCCGGCGCCCCGAGCTGCGGTTCGACTACATCCAGCAAAACGCCCGCTTCGTACGCGATCTCGACCTGTAAAGACTCCTTGCGTCGGGCGCGGCCGCCAATTACCTAAACATGGTCGACCCGTTTGAATCGGCTTTCCGGCCTTGCGTTCCTGTGCGATCGTCCGACCGTGTCTCCCGAGCCCAATCGACGTCCGATGCGCTGCGCAGCCGTGCGGCGCCCTGCTCTAATTGCTGGAGTTACTGCTGATGACGACCGGTACGGTCAAATGGTTTAATGCGCAGAAGGGCTATGGGTTTATCCAGCCCGAAAGCGGCGGCAGCGATGTGTTCGTCCACATCTCCGCCGTCGAGCGCGCCGGAATGGACAATCTACGCGAGGGACAACGGCTCGACTACGAGCTTGAGCAAGGCCAGCGCGGGCGGGTTTCGGCCGTAAACCTGCGCGCGGTCTAAAAAAGTTGCAAACCGTTCTGCGGGGGGTGCTGCGGCACCCCCCTAACTTGTCGAGGAGGAGCGATTGGCCAAGGAAGACCTGATCGAATTCGAGGGCTCGGTGCTGGAGTTGCTGCCCGACGCGCGGTTTCGCGTGCGGCTCGACAACGGGCACGAAACCCTCGCCTACTCGTCCGGCCGCATGAAGAAAAATCGGATACGAATTCTTGCCGGCGATCGGGTCACGGTCGAGATGACCCCCTACGATTTGAGCAAAGGCCGGATCAACTTCCGTCACAAGGACGAACGGGCGGCGCCCCCAATGACGCCGCGGCCGCAATATCGCCGGCGCTGATCAAGCTCCAGCGTTGTGCAGGCGGCATGCCTCATCATCGAAAAAAGATTGACATGCCAACTGCGGCACCCGATTTAGTGGTCAAGACCGCACGCAACTAATTATTACAAAAAGGCTACAACCTCTCGATGGATTTTTCTGAACTCGACCTGTCGCCTGAAGTTCTTCAGGCTGTCTCCGACGCTGGCTATACCAATCCCACCCCGATCCAAGAACAGGCCATCCCGCATGTAAAACATGAGCGGGACGTTCTCGGTTGTGCGCAAACCGGCACCGGCAAGACGGCAAGCTTTGTCTTGCCGATGATCGACATGCTTGCAGCCGGCCGGGCACGGGTGCGAATGCCGCGCTCCTTGATCTTGGAGCCGACCCGAGAATTGGCGACGCAAGTCGCGGCCTCGTTCGAGCTCTACGGCAAATACCATCGGCTGACGATGGCCTTGCTGATCGGCGGCGAGAGCTTTGTCGATCAGGAGCGCCGACTCGACCGCGGCGTCGATGTGCTGATCGCGACGCCGGGTAGGCTTCTCGACCTCTACGGCCGCGGCAAGATCATCTTGTCCGACGCCCACATCCTGGTTATCGACGAAGCTGACCGGATGCTCGACATGGGCTTCATCCCGGATGTCGAACGGATTGTCGGGTTGTTGCCGAAAACCCGCCAGACCCTGTTCTTTTCGGCGACGATGCCGACCGAAATCCGCCGGCTGGCCGATGCGTTTTTGAGCAAT
>DATMLF010000097.1:0-27842 GCA_035570595.1 Allostellaceae bacterium | reverse complement strand
CTCCATGAAGCCGTGGATATCACCCGGGCCAATGCTCTGCATCCCGGGCGGCACGCCCGGCCCGGGATTTGGCACCGTCCATTTCGTCGCGTAGAGGATCGTGGCGCGACCGGTTAAGGCGTGCATCGTCACCAAGTATTTGCGTCTTACCAAGTCGAATGGCGATACACCGGGACTCAGTTGACTGAGGTCAACCGTCGCTATTTCCTTCTCGATCTCGCCCCAAGACGGCACTCGTCACCAGACCCAACCGGCAGTGCCGGTGACTTGCACCATAAAGTGTTGTGGGGATGCTTCCGCTCTGATTTGCTCGATTTGGACAACCTCCTGAGACAATTCCATCAGGGCGGCCAGATCGTTGATACCGGGTTCCTTCGCCGCCCTCTCAATGAGTTCCCTGATCTCTTGCGGTGACACACTGGGGACTGTTGGGTTGGCCATTTGCTTCATCCTCCCGCTAAAGGAGACGTACCCTAACACATAAATATGGCAAAATTCCAAATAGGAAACCGTTAACGATTATTCACCATTCGTAACCCAATCAACCCGTGTGCCTCCCGCCTCCGATCCGCAAGCGCTGAATTTCCTAAAGGCCAGTTATGCGGCACAAGAGGCCGTCGGGCTGATGCCGAGCGGCCTCTTCATTTGCGGTTGCGCGCCGGCCGATGCCGTAGCGTTTTTGCCGCGGCGGGCAACGTCGGCGGATCGGCGAGGGGGTGAAGGTTACGCGTCGGTGGCGGTGGTCGGGTCGATCATGCGGCGCACTTCGGTGATCTTGTTGGCCGGGAAGCCGCTCTTGCGCGAATGCTCGCGGATGATCTCTTCGTTCTGGGCGAGGTAGACGCAGAACGTCTTGTCGCCGGCGACGTAGCTTTCGACCCATTGGATGTCGGGGCCGAGCTCTTTCAAGACCGCGTTCGACTTTTGCGCGGCTTCTTTCAAGGCCTGGCGCTCGGCGCTGCCGATCGCCGGCAACTCGCGCTCGATGATGTATTTGCGCATTCGTGTCCTCCCGGGTGAGCCGGGAGGATCGTGTCAGATCGCGCCGCGGCGGTAAAGCGCGGGATCGCGGCCGTGGAGCTCGCAAGGCCCGCTTAGGCGACCGCGTGCCGGCGCGGCTCAGGCGGCGGCGGTGGCAGGGTGCGCTGTTGCCGCCCGCTGGGCGCGCACGGCGGCGAGCACTTTCGGGTAATAGTGGGGCGGCTGCACGCCATACTCCGCCCTGATCGCTTCGACCGGCTCGGCCAGCAGGCTCTCCCAGTCGGCGTCATACAACCACTTGGCCTGCCGTCCATGGCGATAGGCTTCGAGCACCGCGCGCCGCACCGGCTGGCCGGGGAGCCGCCGGGCAATCCGCCGTGCGGCCCAGATCGCGATGACCGCGAACCCCTTGAGGCCGGTCTGCGCGAACGAGAACGCGGTCAGGCACACCTCGCCCAGCGGGTCGCGGCCATAGCCGGAGACGACGTGCAGGAGGTCGTGGGTTTCGCGGCTGCGCTCGCGGAACAGCGTGTAATCCTCGCCCGGAGGCAGGGTTTCGCGGATTTGCGAGGCTGCGACCAGCCCTTCGGCGCTCAGGTTTTCCGCGGCCATGAAATCGTGGTAGGCGCGCCCCAGCGTGCCGGGCGGCAATGCCGCAAGGCGTTCGCGGTCGCCGAGCCGGTCGAGCAGCCGGCGGCGCTCGGCGAGCACCGCGCGGCCGGTTTCGGTCTGGCGAAAGCGGGCGAACTGGCGCAGCGAGGTCTTGCCGCGCAGCGCGTCGATCAACGCAACCGCCTGCGGCGTGTCCTCGCGGTTGCGCTTCAGGTTGCGGATCGCGCGCAAGGCGGTGATCGGGTGAAGACGCGTGCCGGTGGGTTGTGGCATAGCCGGGTCTCCGTATGCTCGATCCTGTCAGATCGACGTAACTGACATAATTGTCAATAGCGGCACTGTCAAGAGGCCAGACCGGCAGATGGCGGAGAACGTCAAGCGGGTCCGCCGGTCGCCCGACGAGGCGCGCCGGCTGATTCTCGAGGCGGCGCAGGCCGCAATCGCCCGCACCGGGCCCGAAGGGTTGCGGCTGCACGACATCGCCGCCGCGGCCGGCGTCTCGCACCCGCTGATCCTGCACCATTTCGGCAGCCGGGCGGGTCTGGTGCGCGCGTTGACGCGCGAGGCGGTCCTCGAGCTTCGCGACAAGCTCGTCGCCGCGATGACCGGGTCCGGCGACGCAATCGAGGAGCAGCTCGAGCGGGTGTTCGAGGCGTTCCGCGACGGCCTGGGGCGGCGCCTGGCGTGGCTCGCCACGGTCGACCCGGACGGCGACGAGAGCGCGTCGCTGATGATCCAGCGCGAAATCGCCGACCATTTGCACGCCCGCCGCTTGGCCGCGGCCCCGCCCGGCATGCCGGTCGCGCGGGAGGACAGCCAGTTTCTGGTTCACCTGATCGCCACCGCAGCACTCGGCGACGCGGTCTACGGCGCGCAGCTGCGCCGCAGCGCCGGCTTGCCCGAGGCGCCCGAGACCGACCGCCGGTTCCGCGCCTGGCTCGCGGCGCTGATCCGGGCGCGCGCGGCGCCCCGCTAAGTCGGCCTTCGGACAAGGCTTCCGCAGCGGTGGGGTTGTGACCGCTGCAGGGCCGCCGCTGTTCCGTTCCGCCGTCGCCCCGTCGGGTGTATGCAGGGCGCGGTGAGGCGGCGGATCGGGGTTCGGGATGGCGACCCGTGAGGATCTCTACAAGGCGGCCGGGGTCGACATCGCCGCCGCCGAGCGCGGCCTCGGCAAGATCGTCGCCGCGATCCGGGGAACCTGGCCGGCGGCGGGTCAACCGGGTGCCGTGGCGCTCGACATCGGCTATTTCGCGAATGTGGTCGACATCGGCGGCGGCCTCGGGCTGGCGCTCTGCACCGACGGGGTCGGGTCGAAATCGGTCGTTGCCGACATGGTCGGGAAATACGACACGATCGGCATCGACTGCGTCGCGATGAACGTCAACGACGTGATCTGCGTCGGCGCGCGGCCATTGTCGATGGTCGACTACATCGCGGTCGGCGCCGCCGACGCCGAGATGCTGGGCGCGCTCGCGGTCGGGCTCGCCGACGGCGCGCGGCAGGCCGGCATATCGATTTCGGGCGGCGAGATCGCGCAGCTGAAGGACGTGGTCAGCGGGTTCGACCTCGTCGGGATGGCGGTCGGGCTGGTGCCGCTCGACCGGATCATCACCGGCCGCGACCTGATGCCGGGCGACGCGGTCATCGGCATCGCCAGCAGCGGCATTCACAGCAACGGGCTCAGCCTCGCGCGGCGGGTGTTTTTCGAGCGCGGCGGGCTCGCGGTCGACCATGTCTTCCCCGAGCTTGGCTGCACGCTCGGCGAGGAATTGCTGCGCCCGACCCTGATCTACGTCGCGGAGGTGCTCGACATCATCGATCATGCCCCGGCGGTCAAGGCGTTGGTCAACATCACCGGCGACGGGCTCCTGAACCTTTCGCGGGTCGCCGCCAAGGTCGGGTTCGAGATCGACAACCTGCCGCCGCCGCCGGCGATTTTCGGCCTGATCCAGAAATACGGGGAGATCGACGACGCCGAGATGTTCGAGGTTTTCAACATGGGGGTCGGGTTCTGCGTGCTCGCCGCGCAACGCGATTGCAGCGAGATCCTGGCGATCCTCGGACGTCACGGCCGGCCCGCCCGGGTCATCGGGCAGGTTGTCGCCGACGACGCCAAGCGGGTCCGTCTGCCGAGCCGGCGGCTGGTCGGGCAAGACAAGCGGTTCTACCGGGGATGACCGCCGGTGGCGATTTTAGAGACGGGTCGGGACGCAATTTGGACGGCAGTCAGACCGGCTGAATATTGACCGTCCGGCAACCCGCATGCTACGACACCGCCGCTATTAACCTTACCTGAGGGGCGGATGAACAGGTTTCTTTTGCCGGGAGCGGCGCTGATGAGCCTCGTCTCCGGCGGCGCCGGCGCTGCGCCCACCCCGATCGGCACCTTCCCCGAAAACGCAAGGACCACAAACGCCGCCCCGACCGGAAGCACCGGTTTGGGCCCAGGCGGCGCGGTGGGCGGGATCGGCGGCCCGTACACCTTCACCGCCCCGTTCACCGGCACCCTGATCATGAAGGTGCAGCCTCAAGTCGAGTCTACCGCCGGCGATGTTTACCAAGCTTTTGTCGACGGCAAGTCGCTGGGCTTCACCCCGGGGGTGCCGTTATTCGGAACCATGTTTTCGGTCGGCACCTTTACGACGCCGGTGTCGGCGGGTCCGAACACCTTTGACGTCAACGACCAGATCCTGTCGTACATCGGCTTTCCTTCGCCTTACGGCAGCGCCCAGACGTTCAACACGGTTTTTGCGAGCTTCAACCCAAACGCGCTGCTGGTCACCCTGTCCGAGGAGCTGCCGGCGGCGGTCCCCGAGCCGCGCTCGCTTGCCACCTTCGCCCTCGCGCTCGTCGCATTTTGCTGCTTCTGGCGCCGCCGCAAGGCCGAGTGAGAACGCCAAGCGCGCCCCGGCTATAGCGGGATGACAAGCAAGGTGTCGATCTTGTCGCTGTCGAGGATGACGAGGCGCTCGACAAAACGGTAGGGCTCGGCGGCGACGAGGATGCGGTCGAGGTAGCGGCCGGCGGCGAAGAGGCTCATCTCGCCGTCGTGCATGATCCGCACCGCGATGAAATTCGAGCGCACCTCGGCGATGCCGTCGGCAATCTTGCCGACCCGAGTCGGCCCGACGACGTGGCGGTAGCGGTGCGGCTCGAAGATGTTGGCGCGGCGCAGGGCCAAAATCCGGTCGACCAGCATACCGCGCGAGGCCGCGTAGACGACGCCATGGCGATAGCCTGCCTCGTGGCTCTGCCGGCTGGTGATCAGGTACCGGCAGCCCTCGACAAAGAAACCGGGCCATTCTTCGAGCCGGTCGTCGTCGATGCATTCGGCATAAGCGGCGATCAGCTCGTGGATGCCCTGCCGCACCGCGGTCTCGCCCATCAGCCGCTCCCACCGCTGCTCACGCAGCCTCTCCTTGCAAACGCGGCGAACTCCTCGGCGCCTCACAGTGTCGAACGTCGTCCGAGGAGCCGCAGGCTACGCATATATACCTCGCTCGACAGACCCGGAACGAGTCACTCCTTACCCCCGCCTCCCTCATCGCCCGATCGCGGAGGCCGCGCGGCTGCACGGAAGTGGACAAGGCGGGCCGCGCGCAATAGAAGCGGGCGAGCGCGGGAGCGGGGCGCGCTCCGCATCCTGATCGGCGCAAACACCCGGAGGGCGAGCAATGATCGTCGAACAGATCTGGACCGGAAACTCCGGCCGCAATTTCAATTATCTGATCGCCTGCCGCGAGACCGGCGAGGCGTTGGCGGTCGACCCGCTCGACTATGAGAAGTGCCTGGCCGCCGCCAAGGCCAAGGGCTGGGCGATCACCCAAATCCTGAACACCCACGAGCATCGCGACCACACCGGCGGCAATGCCGAGATGGTCGCCGCGACCGGCGCCAAGGTGCTGGCCCACGTCAACGCCCGCGACAAGATCCCGGAAATGAACGAAGGGCTGCGCGCCGGCGACACGATCAAGGTCGGCAAGACCGTCGAGCTCGAATGCCTCGACACGCCCGGCCACACGATGTCGCATATCTGCGTCATGGCGCACGGCGACACCCCGGCATTGTTCTGCGGCGACACTTTGTTCAACGCGGGCGCCGGCAACTGCCACAATGGCGGGCACCCGAACGAGCTCTACAACACCTTTGTCAGCCAGCTGGCAAAACTGCCGGAAGGGACATTGATCTATCCGGGGCACGACTACATCGCGCGCAACCTTGCCTTTACGCTCGACCGCGAGCCCGACAACGCCGACGCCAAAAACATGCTGCCGCAGGTCGAAAAGCAGGACACCAACCGGCCGCTCGTCACGACGCTCGCCACCGAGCGCGAGATCAACACATTCTTCCGGCTGACAAGCCCGACGGTGATCCGGCGGCTGCGCGAGGCCTTTCCCGACCTGCCGGACCGGCCCGATCAGAAAACCGTATTTTTGCGGCTGCGCGAATTGCGCAACAAGTGGTGAGCGGGGCCCGGCGCCTCCCCGGTGCACACCGTCCGACCGCGTGGACGAGACCCGGCCCTCACCCGGCCGGGCGATCGGCCGTTGGTTCAACCCGCCAGCCGCCCGCGCTAGAATAGCGCCTGAGGCAGGTATCGGAGACAGAGCGATGGAACTCGGGACCTTGTTGCCGTGGAGCGACATCGGCGGCGAGCCGGCGGTCGTCCGGGAATACGCGCAGGCGGCGGAGGCGATCGGCTACGATTTTGTCGAGGCGCCCGACCATGTGCTCGGCGTCAACGCCGCGAGCCGGCCGGGCTGGGACCGCAACAGCTCGCAGGATTTGTTCCACGACCCGTTCGTGCTGTTCGGGTATCTGGCCGGGTGCACGCAAAAGCTCGGGTTTTCGACCGGTGTGTTGATCCTGCCGCAACGCCAGACCGTGCTTGTCGCGAAGCAAGCGGCCTGTCTTGACGTGTTGTCGGGCGGCCGCTTCCGCCTCGGCATCGGGGTCGGCTGGAACGAGGTCGAGTTCACCGGCCTCAACGAGAATTTCCACAATCGCGGCCGCCGCTCCGAGGAGCAGGTCGAGGTCATGCAGAAATTGTGGGCCTCCCCGCATGTCAGCTTTAAGGGCCGCTGGCACACGATCGAGGATGCCGGCATCAACCCGCGCCCGGCCTCGGGCAAGGTGCCGGTGTGGTTTGGCGGCCATCACGACCGCACCCTGGACAGGATCGCCAAATGGGGCGACGGCTGGATGCCCAACGCCTATCCGCCCGGCCCCGAGGCCACGCAAATGCTGGACCGGCTGCGCCGTCTGACCGAGGCGGCGGGGCGCGACCCGGGGCAGGTCGGCGTCGAGGCCTGGGTGTCGATGGGGGCCGGCAAGGAGGCCGAGTGGGCGCAGGAGGCGCGCTTTTGGAAATCGGCCGGCGCCTCCCACTTGTGCCTGACGACGACGTTTGACCGCCGCCACCACAAGCGCCTCCCCGGCCACACCCTCTCCGACCACCTCGGGGCATTGCGCCGTTACCACGCCGCCGTCGCCGAGGCGCTGTGAAGGCGCCCGCCGGCCGCGCCGTTCAGAAAATCATTCGACACGCCGGTTTAGATAAAGCGCTTGGGAGAGGCAGATGCAGTTTGGGATCTTCGACCATCTCGACGATAGCGGCCAGCCGCTCAACCGGCATTTCGAGGAGCGGCTGCAGCTGATCGAGGCCTACGACGACACCGGGTTCTACGGCTACCACCTGGCCGAGCACCACAACACGCCGTTGGGCTATGCCCCGTCGCCGAGCGTGTTCCTCGCGGCGGTGGCGCAGCGGACCAAGCAGTTGCGCTTTGGCCCGATGGTCTACCTATTGCCGCTCTACCATCCGCTGCGGCTGATCGACGAAATCTGCATGCTCGACCAGATGAGCGGCGGACGTTTTTTATACGGCATCGGCCGCGGCATCTCACCGGTCGAGGTCGGGTTTTACGGGGTCGAGTTCGAGACCGGCGCCAAGCAGTTCCGCGAAGCCTTCGAGGTCATCCGCCGCGGGCTGACCGAAGACCGGCTGACTTTCCACGGCGAGTTCTACGATTTCGACAACGTGCCGATCGTCATGAAGCCGTTCCAGCAGCCCCTGCCGGTATGGTACGGGCTCGGCAACCCGGCGAGTGTCGCGTGGGCCGCGGGGAACGCCGCCAACACGGTGACCCGGCGACCGCCGGAGCAGGTGCGCGCGATCGTCGACGCCTATCGCGCCGAGTGGCGAAAGCTCGGCCGCGCGGAGGCCGACCTGCCGCTGATGGGCGTCAACCGCCACATCATCATCGCCGACACCGAAGCGGAGGCGCTCGACACCGCGCGCCGCGGCTACCCGGCGTGGCGCCGTCACATGGGCCAGTTGTGGCACGACTACAACGTGCCGTTCCCGCTCGAAGCGGCGTTGCCCGAGGATTTCGGCGTGCTGCAGCAGCATGGCGACGCGATCGCCGGCACGCCGGCGCAGGTGCGCGACTACATCGCGCGCGAGGTCGAGATGACCGGGGTTAATTATTACGTCTGCGACTTCGCCTTTGGCACGATCAGCCACGACGAGGCGATGCGCTCGATCGAGCTGTTCGCGCAAGAGGTCATGCCGGCCTTTGCCGACGCCTGACCAGGAGGGGACCGATGGGTATCATGACCGATTTTGCGCGGCCCGACGGCGTGGCGGCGCGCGGCTATCTGGCGACGGCGGGACATGCGCGGCCCGGCGTCATCGTGATCCAGGAATGGTGGGGTCTCAACGACCAGATCTGCGGGGTCGCCGACCGCTTTGCCCGCGCCGGGTACAACGCGTTGGCCCCCGATCTCTACAAGGGACGCCTGACCGCCTCGCCGGACGAGGCCAACCACTTGATGACCGGGCTCGACTTCGCCGACGCCACCCACCAGGATTTGCGCGGCGCCGCACTGCATTTGAAAGAGCACAGCGACAAGGTCGCGGTCATGGGGTTTTGCATGGGCGGGGCGTTGACTGTTGCTGCCGCGGTGCATGTGCACGAGGTCGACGCCGCGGTGTGCTTTTACGGCATCCCGCCCAAGGAATTTGCCGATCCTGCCAGGGTTCGGGTGCCGTTCCAGGGGCATTTCGCCAACCGGGACGACTGGTGCACGCCGGCCGCGGTCGACGAGCTCGAAAAGGCGCTCAAGACGGCTGGCGGCCACTGCGAAATCTATCGCTACGAGGCCGCGCACGCCTTTTTCAACGAGCGCAGCGCGGCCTACGACGTCGGTTGCGCCAACCAGGCCTGGGACCGGATGTCGCCGTTTCTGAAGACGCAGCTCGGCGACTAGCACCCTAGCCGGCGCGGGACGGCGGCAGCCGGTTCGCGGCGATCTCGCCGTCCTTCAGCACCAGCGCGATCCGCG
Organism: Allostellaceae bacterium; assembly: GCA_035570595.1. Classification (GTDB taxonomy): domain Bacteria; phylum Pseudomonadota; class Alphaproteobacteria; order ATCC43930; family CGMCC-115725; genus AP-15. Next base: position 18,902 of record DATMLF010000097.1, on the reverse strand, counting down.
CCGGGTCCTGCAACAAGGTCACGTCGGCGAGCGGGTCGCCGGTGACGACGACGAGGTCGGCGAGCTTGCCGTTTTCGACCGTCCCGAGATCGTCACCGCGACCGATGCATTCGGCGGCCCAGCCGGTCGCTGCGCGCAACGCCTCCAACGGCGCCATGCCGGCCCGCACGAGACAGGCGATTTCCATGGCGTTCGCCGGGTGGCCGTGGCCGCCGGCATCGGTGCCGGCGGCGATCTTGACCCCGGCGGCGAGGGCCGCGCGCAGGCTCGCGACATGGTGCCCCTCGAGCTCGCGGGCGCGCTCGCGGACATGCGGCTGCGGCGACTTGCGGTGGAAATCGTAGACCGCGAAGGTCGGCACGAAAAAGATGCCGCGGCTCGCCATTTTGTCGAGCAGCTCCGGCTGCTGGTCGAGATAGCAGCCATGGTCGACCGAATCGACGCCCGCCTCGACCGCGATCCTAAGCCCCCGGCCGCCGAGCGCGTGACAGATGACCCGGCGGTCGAGCGCGTGCGCCTCCTCGACCAGCGCCTGCATCTCGTCGAGGTTGAAGGCGCCGTCATGCGGCCCGTGCCCCGGCCGCGAGCTGGCGCCGCCGGTCGTGGCGCATTTGATTACGTCGGCGCCGGCGCGCACGACGCGGCGCACCACCGGGCGGACATCGGAAAGGCTGTTGACGACGCCGTCCGGCAATAAGGGGTCGTTGGGGACGCAGCACGGGAAACCGGACGGGCTCACGCGGTCGCCGATGCCGCCGATCGGCGAGATGATGACGAGCGAGACGACAAGGCGCGGCCCGGCGATCAGCCCCTCGTCGACCGCGCGCTTGAACCCGGCGTCGAGGCCTGCGGCGTCGCGGATCGTCGTGTAGCCGGCGGCCAAGGTGTCGGCCAGCACCTTGGCGGTGCGCAGGGTGCGGGTCGTCTGCGGCTCGTCGATGCCCCAGCGCCGCGCCAGATCATAGCCGTGCATCGCCAGATGGTCGTGGGTGTCGATCAGCCCCGGCAACACCGTCATGCCGGAGACGTCGACGATTTCGGCATCGGCCGGCCAGTCAGCGTAACCACGCCTCTCGACCGCCTCGATCCGCCGGTCCTTGACCACGATCGTCGCCTCGACAGGCCCGGCGCCGGTCCCGTCGATCAGCCTGCCGCCCGTCAGCACCCGCATCATCGCCGCCCTCCCTCGGTCGCGAGCATTAAGCCTGGCACGGGCACGATGCGCAATTCATCACCGGCCAAGTTCCGGCCGCGGGAGCGGTCGCAACCGGCGTCAGGACGAGGCGGCGGCCTGCGGCGCGGCTTCGAGCGCGTCGTGCTCCTGCGAGATGTCGCGGTTGGTGTAGTCGGGCAGGAAGGAGGCGGCGCTGACGCTGACGACCGCGGTGAACAGAATGTAGAGCGCGACCACATAGCCCGAGCCAAACGCCGCGAACAGCGCCGTCGCAATCAAGGGTGCCGGCCCGCCGGCGATGACCGACGAGAGGTGAAAGCCGAGCGAGGAGCCGCTGTAGCGCAGCCGCGGGGTGAAGCATTCGGCGATCAGCGCCGCCTGCGGACCGTACATCATGTCGTGCGGGATGAAAGACAGCACGATCGCGAGAAAAATCAGCCCGGGCACCATCGTGTTCATCATCGCGAAATAGACGAAGGCGAAGACCCCGGTCGTAACCGCGCCGATCAGGTACATCCGCTTGCGCCCGATTCGGTCGGAAATGTGGCCGGCAAGCGGGGTGGTTATACCCGACAGGGCGGTAGCGACCAAAACGGCGGTCAGCAGGAAATCGCGCGACGCGCCGGAGACTTTGGTCCCATAGACGAAGACAAAGGCGGCATAGACGTAGAACGGGCCTTGCTCCGCCATCCGGCACAACGCGGTCAGAATGATCTGCTTGGGCTGGCGCTTCAGCACCTCGAGCACCGGGGTGCGTTCGACGCGGCGTTCCTCAAGAATTCGCGCGAATACCGGGGTCTCGAGAATGCCGAGGCGGATGTACATCCCGATCCCGACCATGATAATCGAAAGCCAGAACGGGACGCGCCAGCCCCAAGTGAGGAAATGGTCGCCGGAAATTGCGCTGAATGCGAGCACCGCGAGGTTGGCGAGGAACAACCCCGCAGGGCCGCCCCATTGCGGCCATGAGGTGATGAAACCGCGATGCTTGTTGGTGCGCGCCCATTCCATCGACATCAGAGTGGCGCCACCCCACTCGCCGCCGATCCCGAGACCCTGGATAAAGCGGACGACGGTCAGAATAACCGCACCCCAGATGCCGATTGTCTGGTAGCCGGGGACGAAGCCGACCGCAAACGTCGACAAGCCGGTCAACAGCAGGGTCGAGATCAACGTCACCTTGCGCCCGATGCGGTCGCCGTAATGGCCAAACAGCGCTGCACCGACCGGGCGCGCGACAAAGCCGACGGCGTAGATGCCGAAAGCCTGCAAGGTCCCGGCGAGCGGCTCGGATGACGGGAAGTACAGTTTCGCGAAGACCAGCGGGGCAACGATTACGTAGAGCAGGAAATCATACGCCTCGATGGCCGTGCCTACGGTGCTCGCGACAATCGCGCGGCGCAATTGCCGGCTGTGCTCGGCTTCGGAAAGCTGGCTCGGAACGGTTCCGGCTGCCGTCATCATTCTTCCTCCCGGTTCTCAGGGTGCTTGATCGCGGACCCGAGTTTCTTTTTGTCCGGCGCGTCGCGGCGACGGACAGGCTGTTTTGCGGCGATGTTAGCGATGCCGGAGCGAGAAGAAAAGAACCCGCGTCTGCTCGTTTGCCGGGGTTCCTCCGCTGGACGGCTGCGGTCGGCGCCGGCCAGGGACGCCGTGCGGCGACCGGCGCGCTATTCGGCGGCGGCGCCGATCGCGGCGGGGTCGTGGCCGAACAGCCAGCGCAGCGCTTCGGGCGCGCGGTCGGCGGCCCGCGCCCATTCGGCGTCGCGCGCCTCCTGCTCGGGGCCGTCGCGCATGTGGTAGCGGTATTTGTTGGCGCGCGACATTTGCTGCAGCCGGGTCACGCGCGGCAGGCGCAGCCGCTCGTAGCGCGAGAGGGCGGCGGCCGGGTCGTCGGCGCCGGCGGCAAGGCAGGCGGCGAGCGCGGCCCCGTCCTCGATCGCCTGGGCGGCGCCCTGGCCCATAAACGGGTACATCGGATGGCAGGCGTCGCCGAGCAGGGTCGCCCGCCCGACCGACCAGCGGGGCAGCGGGTCGCGGTCGAACAAGGCCCAGATAAAGCAGGTCTCGGCGGCGGCAATGATGCGGCGGACTTCGCCGTGCCAGCCCTCGAACGCAGCGAGCGCCCGCTCGACCGTGGCGCGGTCGGTCCAGTCCTCGCGGTTCCAGGTGTCGTGCTCGGTCCAGCCGACAAAGTTCAAAAGCCGCCCGCGCGAGACAAAGTAGTGCACGAGATGGGCGCCCGGCCCGACCCAGGATTGCGAGCCGCGCTCGAGGCCGAGATCGGCGATGCGCTCGGCCGGCACCAGCCCGCGATAGGCGACACAGCCGGCAAAACGCGGCGCCTCGTCGCCGAACAAGGCGGCGCGCACCGAAGAGTGGATGCCGTCGGCGCCGACCAGCACGTCGGCCGCGATGCGGGCGCCGTTTTCGAACCGGGCTTCGACGCCGCCGCCGAAATCCCTGAGGCCAACGAGACGGTGGCCGAGATGAACGTGCTCCGGCGGGAAGCCCGCGGCGATGACCGCCAACAGGTCGGCGCGGTGGACCGTCAGGTGGGGCGCGCCGTAGAGCTGTTCGCAGAGCGGGTTCAACGCGGCGCGCTGCAAGGTGCGGCCGTCCTGCCAACGGCGCTGGTGGCTGCCCACCGGGCGCACGGCGTCGCGGTCGAGCCCCGGCCCCAGGCCGAGCCTATAGAGGATGCGTGCGGCGTTCGGCCCCAAATTGATGCCGCCGCCGACCTCGGTCAGCTGCGGCGCCTGCTCGTAGACGTCGACCTCGAACCCGGCCTGGCGCAACCCCACCGCGGCGCTGAGCCCGCCGATGCCGCCGCCGACGACCGCGATCTTAAGCGGCGCCGCGGTCATCCGGCGTTCCTCCGTCGTCTCGCCGAGGAAGAGGCGGTCAGGCCGGCTTTGCCGCCTGCCAGCGGGCGAGGGCCTCGCGCGGCTTTGAGACCGCCGGGTCCATGATCTCGCCGTGAACGCCGGTCGGCGCCGTCAACTCGATGATGTAGCCGTTGGGGTCGCGGAAATAGATCGAGCGGACAAAGCCGTGGTCGACCGGGCCGCGGACCTCATGGCCTTCCGCCTTTCCCTTGTCCAGCATGGATTCGAAGGTTTCGGGCTCGACGCCGAGCGCGATGTGCAGGTCGAGCGCGTCCTGGCGCTTGAACTCAAAGGGCGCGCCCGGCACCTCGAAAAAGGCAAGGCAGGAGCCGTCGTCCATTTCAAAAAACGTGTGCAGCGCGCGCCCCTCGTCGATTTCGAACGCGCTGACCAGCCGCAATCCCAGAAAATCCTCGTAAAAGGTCCGGGTCTCCTCCGAATCGCGGCAGCGATAGGCGTTGTGATGCAGACCTTTGATCATCCGATCCTCCCAGCATGCGGCGTCAGGATACCGCCGAACCCGAAGGCGCGCCACCGGCTCGGCTTGTTCGGTGGCGGTTTTGCCCGCGGCCGCCGGCCCCGTGAGCGGGACCGGCGAGCCGAGCGTGCAAGCGATCCGGTGAAACCTTGCCGGGGGAGGACGTCAGGATTTGAAGTTGAAGAGGTCCATCAGGTCGCCGATCGCCGGAATATTGGTCGGCTTGTAGGGGTCGGCTCCGGCGAGCGGGTTCGGCAGGTTGTCGCGGCTGCGCTTGGTGATCGGCGGAACCGTCCAATTGGCCTCGATAAACTTCAGGACCGAGACGTGATCGGTGTAGGTGTGCGAGATGTTGCCGCCTGTGCTGTACTTCGACACCGCGATCATCGGGATGCGCGTCCCGTCGCCAAAATAGTCGAGCGGCTGGACATAACCCGAATCATAGTACCCGCCGCCTTCGTCCATCGTGATAAAAATGGCGGTGTTGGCCCAGAGCGTGCTGTTCGCCTTGGTCATGTCGACGATCTTTTTGACAAACCCTTCGAGCAGGTCGAGCTTTGACGATCCCGGGTGGCCGTCGAGATAGCCGCTCGGCTTGACAAACGACACCGCCGGCAAGCCGCAGCTCTTCGCGGTGCAGCTCGTCAAGTCGTTGTAAAGATCGAGGGTGTCCTGCAACGCCATCTTTCGCACGGCGGGCTTGGTCATGATCGACGTCGAGTATTGGAAGAAGTTGCAGATGTTGCAGTATTGGTTGTCGGGAGTGACGTAGTTGTTGTAGGGGTTGGCGAGGTACGCGTTGAACTGGTCGCCGAAATAGGCGAACGTGACGTTTTGCTTCAGTAACGCGTCGCCGATGTTGCGGACGCTCGACGGCGGCACCGTGAACACGGTGTTGTAGGGATTTTTGATGTCGGCGTAGGCGCTGGTGCCGTCGCCGTAATAGCCGGGGTTGTAGTTGTTGAGCAGATAATAGTGCCCGGCTTGGCAATTCGGCTTGACCTTCTCCGCCTTCAGGTAATTGGCGATCGCCGGCACGCCCGGCTGCGAGGCGTCGGCGCACTCGGTGTAGCTGCCGCCGCCATAGGACGGCGAGCCGTAGGAGCCGCCGCCGTAGCCGTCCTCGGTGTACCAATTGTTGGTGCCCTTGAGCGGGTTCGGATCTTCGACCTCGTCGACAACCCCGGCGTTCGGGCTGCCGGCGGCCACCTTCATGTTGTGCGGCGGGGTCAGCGGATTGCCGTTGCCGTCGCTGAACCAGATCGCGTCGCCGGTGCCGAGCATGATGTGGTTGGCGCCGGTCCCGCCGTTCACTGCTTGATGATAGTTGTCGCTCATCGAATAGGTGTCGGCGAGCTTCTTGAAGTAGGGCGCGTCGCCTTGCTGGACGTTGTAGAAGCCCATCGAGGTGGCGCCTTCCTCGTAGGTGAAGCCGGCCGGCGGCGGCTTGCCGTTGCTGCCCGCGCCAACCGTCGCTTCGACCCAAGGAAACAATGTGTTCTGACAGCCCGCGGCGGCCGAGCAGTTGCGCTGTTGCCACATCTGGTAGAACCGGTGCACCGGGCTTTCGGCGTAGTCGTCGTAACCGACCCCCGGCGTCAGCTGGTACGGGCCGGGCGGCAGCATATTGACGTTCTTGCCGTCATAGACGATCCGGATGTCCGGCTTGCCGAGGATCGACGCGGGAACCGCGCCGGTGGTCAGAAATTTGTAGTAGCCCGGCGGCAGCCCGTTCTCATAAGTCTGGGCTGCGGCAGTCGTCGGAAACGGCGGCGCGCCGCCGGTGTACCCACCGCCGGCCAACGGCGGCGGCAGGGTAGTGTACGGCGTCTGCCCGGGCGGGCTCAGCTGGTAAACGGTCCGGTCCTGCGCGCTGACCTGCGGGACCTTGGCATAATTGGCTCCCGGCGTGCCGTCGGCCTTGACGATGCCCTCCGACAGCAGGTTCAGCACGGTCTCGCCTTTGTTGACCGGCTGATAGGTCGCAAACAGATGGTCGAAGGTCCGGTTCTCGCCGATGATGACGATGACGTGCTTGATCGGCGTCGTCGTGTTGCCGTCGTTGGCACCGGTGTCGGCGGCGACCGCCGCGAGCGGCGCCATCGTGTTGACCGCCATCGCATAGAGCGCCACGCCGCTCAGCAATTGGAAACGCCGGCGTGTCGCCGCACGTTGCGGAACCCGGTTTCGCATCGATGATCCCTTCGGAGAAATTTTGACGCGGCGCGGACGCTAGCGACAAAAATTTGCCGGAGGGTGACGCTTTGATGACGTTAACGTTAATCGATTAGGCGAAAATGAACGAAGTCCCGCCGGGCCTCGAGCGGCCGCTAGTCGACGACGGCGATCGCCTCGACCTCGATCATTGCGTCAGGGTCAGCGAGGCGGCTGATCTCGACCGTCGTGCTGGTCGGCGTCGCAGGGCCGAAATAGCGCATCCGCATGTCGGGGTGCTTGGCGAACTCCTCGTAATTCGTCACGAAAGTATTGGTCTTGACGATGTCGGCTAAGGTGGCGCCTGCGGCTTCGAGGCAGGTCTTGATGTTCTCGCCGACCTGCTCGATCTGGGCCCGCATGTCGCCTTTGCCGACGCAGTTGCCGTTGGCGTCGCGCGCGAGCTGACCGGCGACAAAGATCATCTTGCCGGTGCCGCTGACGGTGACGACCTGCGTATATCTCGCTTGGCCGTTGACCGTGCGAACATGGATGCCCTGTGGCTGAATCTTTTCGCGCTTGATTGCCATCCTATCCCTCCCGTTGGCCAACGCTACGGCAAGTGCCATGCAGGAACAGGCGTTTTCCTGTCCGGCGATCTTCGCTAGCATCGCCCCGATGCTGTCCGACGGGCCGCTGCCCGCAACAAAAATCGGTAACTCAGCGAGGGTGCGATGTCACTCGTCAATCTGCGCCACGGGATCTTTCTGCCGCCGTTTCATCCCAACGAGGAAAACCCGACCCAGTGCCTGGAGCGCGACCTCGAACTGATCGCCTGGCTCGACAAGCTCGGCTTTCACGAGGCGTGGATCGGCGAACACCATTCGGCCGGATACGAAATCATCAGCTCGCCCGAGATCTTTATCGCGTTTGCCGCCGAGCGCACCCGCCACATCCGCCTCGGCACCGGAGTGATCTCGTTGCCCTACCACCACCCGATGATGGTCGCCGACCGCATCGTCCAGCTCGACCACATGACCCGCGGCCGGGTCATGTTCGGCGCGGGCCCCGGCCTCCTCGCCGGCGACGCGATCATGATGGGCATCGACCCGTTGACCCAGCGCGACCGCATGGCCGAGGCGCTCGATGCGATCCTGCGCCTGTTCGGCGGCGAGATCGTGACCGAAAAGACCGACTGGTACACGATGGAGGGCGCCCGGCTGCACCTACTGCCCTACACGAAGCCCTATCCCGAGGTCGCGGTGGTCAGCTCGAACACGCCGTCGGGCGGACGGCTTGCCGGCAAATACGACCTCGCCATGATCTGCGTCGCCGCAACCAACCCGTTCGGCTACGAGGCGCTATCGGCGAACTGGCAGATCGCCAACGACGTTGCCGCCGAACACGGCCGCACGATGGACGCCAACCGGCTGCGCCTCGTCGGACCGATGCACATCGCCGAGACCCGCGAGCAGGCCTTCAAGAACGCCCGCTTCGGCTTTGAGCGCTATCTCGGCTATGCCAACAACAACCAACCGCGGTTTATCGTGCCGGCAGGGCGGGACCCGCTCGAATGGTTTGTCGAGAACCGCTACGGTGTGTGCGGCACACCGGATGACGCGATCGCGTTGATCGAACGCTTGCAGCAAAAACAAGGCGAATTCGGCGCCTTTCTGCATCAGGCGCACAACTGGGCCGATTGGGAGGCGACAAAGCGCTCCTACGAGCTCTACGCGCGCTATGTGATGCCACATTTCAGCCGGGCTAACGCGCCGCGAGCTGCCTCCTACCAATGGGCGGGCGACAACCGGACGGAGTTCAGCGCCAAACGCCAGGCCGCCGCCAGGGCGATGTTCGACAAGCACGAAGCCGAGCAGCGCGCGCTCCGCGAGCTCGCCGACGCCGGCCCCGGCATTACCCGCCCGGCCCGCGGCCGCGAAGCCTGGTGATGTAGCGAGCGCGCCCCTCGACGCCCCGGCGTCGGGTGACAGGCCGGGGACGGGCTGCTAGAAAACCTCGAAGCCCGATCGCGGCTCCCGGGAGGACGGAAAATGGCGGCCAAGCCCTATATCGTAGCGCTCGAAGAGCATTATCTCGATGCTGAGGTCAAGCAGCACTACACCGGCACCGACTCGCAACATGCGCCGCGGGTGACCGAGCGCCTCGACGATGTCGGCCAGGGCCGCATCGCCGAGATGGACGCCGCCGGGATCGATTTGCAGGTCCTCTCGCACGCCAACCCCGGCATGCAAAAGATGGACGCCGAGACCGCGGTGCGGCTGGCGCGGGGCGCCAACGACCGGCTCCACGAAACGGTGCGCGCCCACCCCGACCGCTTTGCCGCGTTCGCGGCGATCCCGACCCCCGACCCCAAGGCGGCGGCAGACGAGCTCGAACGCGCGGTCACCCGTCTCGGCTTCAAGGGCGCGCTGGTCAACGGGCTGACCAATGGTGTGTTTCTCGACGACAAGCGCTTCTGGCCGATCTTCGAGCGGGCGGCGGCGCTCGACGTGCCGCTCTACCTGCATCCGTCGATCCCGCATCCGGCGGTGGTCGAGGCCTATTACAAGGATTACGTCGAGCAATACCCGTCATTGCTGCGCGCCGCCTGGGGCTTTACCGTCGAGACCGCGACGCAGGGCGTGCGCCTCGTGCTGAGCGGCGTCTTCGACAAATACCCCGGCCTCAAGATCATCATCGGCCATTTTGGCGAAGGCCTGCCGTTTCTGCTGTGGCGCATCAATATGGGGTTCGAGCGCGACCGTCAGGCCAGCAAAAGTTTTCGCGACGTGTTCTGCGAGCATTTCTACGTCACGACGAGCGGGTTCTTTTCCGACCCGGCGCTGCTGCACTGCATGATGGAATTGGGCATCGACCGGATCATGTTCTCGGTCGACTATCCGTTTGTCGACAACCTGCCCGGCGCCAAGTGGACCGAAACCCTGCCGCTCGCCAATGAAGACAAGGAGAAGCTGCTGAACGGCAACGCGCGGCGGCTCTTGAAGCTGTAGGAGGGTCAATTCGTGCGGGGGCCTGGGGTTGCGCGGGTCGTTGCGCGCGGGGTTAAATCGACGGAACTGACGATCGGAGAACGGCAATGAACGACGCGGCGCCCTGGGTTGACCCTGAGCTGGTTGCGGCCGGAAAGCTGTTGCAGGAGCGGGGCTTTGTCGTGCCCGACCGCACCCAGGCGCCGCTCTCGGAGGTGCGCGCGGCGCAGGACCGGGTCGGCGCCTTTCTCGGCGAGGGCTCGGTTCCGTTGAAAGAGGAGCGCGACCTCGGCCTGCCGGGGCCGCACGGGCAGGTGCCGTGCCGGCTCTATATGCCGGACGTGGGCGAGCGGCCGCCGTTGATCGTCTACGCGCACGGTGGCGGCTTTATGCAGGGCAGCCTGCCGTCATGGGACGCGATGCTGCGCGAATTGGTGCGGCAATCCGGGGCGGCGGCGTTGTCGGTCGACTACAAGCTGTCGCCCGAGCACCGCTTCCCGAAGGCGTTCGACGAGATGGCGGCGGTGACCCGGCTGATGGCGCGCGAGGGCGCCGGCCTCGGCATCGACCCGACGCGGCTCGCGGTAGGCGGCGACTCGGCAGGTGCCAACCTGGCACTCGCCGCGGCGATGGCGTTGCGCGACGAGAGGCTGCAGGCGATCCGCTTCATGCTGCTGATCTACGGCGTCTACTCGACCGACAGCGAGAGCCCGTCCTGGCAGCGCTTTGGCCAGGGAGCCGGCTTGTCGCAAACCCAGATGCGGTGGATCTGGGAAACCTATCTTGACAGCCCGCAGCAGCGGCAGGATTGGCGCGCCGCACCGATCCTCGGCGGTCTTCGAGGGTTGCCGCCGGCCCACCTGATCGTCGGCAGCCTCGACCCGCTGCAGGACGACAGCCGCCGACTCGCCGCGGCGCTGGATGAGGCCGGGGTGCCGCATGCGCTCAACGTTTACGACGGGATCAATCACGGCTTCATCCGCTATGGCCGGCTGATCGGCACCGCGCGGCGCGCGCTCGCCGACTGCGCCGCGGCCTTGCACGCCGGGATGGGTGCCGCATAGTCGTACCATTCGGTCTGTCGGGAAAATAGGGCACGGAACGCCGGCAACCGTAATCGTGTTGAAAAGGTGGATCGTCGCCATTCACTAGAGTTGGAGGTGAATCATGTCGATATCCACCACGACCCGCCGGCTGTCGTTTCTGGGTACCGCGACAGCCGCCGCAATCGGGGTTGCAGCGTTTACGGTTCCCTTGGCGCCAGCGAAAGCACAGTATTTTGGTTTTGAGGTCGGTCCGTTTGGTTTAGGAGTCGCGGCTCCGGCACCGGCCTATTACTACCCGCCGGCCTACCCATACCATTATTACGGCCCGACCTATTACCCGAGTTACTATAGCGGCGGCTACTACAATCCGGGATATTACTACTACCCGCGCTGGTGACGATGTCTGGCGGCGCCACGTGGCCGGCTGAGGACAGGCTGCCCGAGGCCATCTCCTCCGGCTTAGCGCGCGAGATAGCCGCCGTCGACCGGCAGAGTGATGCCGGTCACATAGCGGGCCATGTCCGAGGCGAGGAACACCGCGGGGCCGGCGATGTCCTCGGGCGCGCCAACGCGGCCCATCGGGATGCGACCGGTAAAGTTCGCCATGTAATCGGGGTTCTCGCGAGCCCGCGCGTTGAGCGGGGTGGCGACAAAACCCGGGCCGATCGCGTTGACGCGGATGCCGAGCGGCGACAGTTCGATCGCCAACGCCTTGGTCAGCAGCCGCACGCCGCCCTTTGAGGTGGTGTAGGCCGCCGAGTTGGGGAGCGCGACAAACGACTGGATCGAGCCGATATTGATCACCGCCGCCTTGGTCTCGCGCAGCTGGTCGAGAAACGCGGTGACCATGTTGTACGGGCCGTCGAGGTTGACGGCGAGGGTCGCGTCCCAATCGGCCCGCGCATTCGCGTCGCCGACCGTTCCGCGGCGGATGATGCCGGCGTTGTTGACGAGGATCGAGATCGCGCCGACGTCGCGGCGCACCGCGGCGGCGAGGGCGTCGCATTGGCCGCGGTCGGCGACGTCGCAGAGGTGTAGCTGGCAGCCGAACCGCCGATCGACGTCGCGGTGCGCGCGGCGGCGGCCCCGTCAATGTCCACGGCAATCGCCCGCGCGCCGGCGTCCGCCATGGCGCGGGCGATCGCTTCGCCGATGCCCGAGCCGGCGCCGGTGATCAGCGCGATGCGGTTATCGAGCAGGCCAGCCATCGACAATTCCGTGTCGGCTCTCCGTCATGCGCGGGGCTCGACCCGCAGATCGACCCGCTCATCCCGATCAGCTAAGGCGTGAATGGCCGGGACGAGCCCGGTCATGACGCAAAATATGAGCGCGACCCGCTCTCTCTATTACATCGCGGCCATGCGGCTGGCGCGGCGCCGGGCGAGCGGCGTTGCCGGCTCGGGGGCCACCTGCGGCTCGATCTTCTTGGTCGAGCGCGGCAAGGTCCAATCCCACTCGTCCGCACCCATCTGGTAGTGACGGTTGTTTTGCGACGGGTTGCGGTTGACCATGTGGCGATTGTGGAGCGGGTGGGTGCAGCTGCGCACCTCGTGCTCGATCGTGAACAGGTGCTTGCCGGTCTCGAGGCAGACGATGTCCTGCCAGCGATACTGGTACTGGTCGCTTTCCTCGGTGATCAGCCCGCGCTTTTCGAGCTCGTCATGCGGGCCCGAGAATTCCTGGGCGTAGACCTGCAGGTGGTGACCGTCGAATTCCGGAATTTTCTTGTCGGTCTCGCGGAACACCAGCTCCTGCCGGGCCCCGGCGCGGACATGGGCGGCGCGGCCCTCGCCATTCTCCTTGACGCAAGCGGGCGCATAGAAGATTTCGCGATAGAAGCGCGCGATGCCGTCGGCGGCGCCCTCCGGCACGGTGAACTCGACGTAGGGCATGCCGAGATTGATCGCGCCGAACCGCTCCTCATCCGGCTCGTAGAGGCGGAATTGGTTGCCCCACGGGCAGGTCGCCTCGACGTAGGCATTGTGCTGCTTGCAGTCGAACTTGGTGTCGGCGAGCTTTTTCTTGGCTTCGCCGAGACGCTCGCACAATTCCTCGAGCGACGGCACGACGAGGCCGATATGGCCGCGCAGCACGTTGGGCTCGCCGGTCGGCAGGTGGAACTGGCTGTTGCCGACATTGACCCACATGTTGTTGGTGCCGGGGAACATGAACGGGTCGCGGGTCAGGCCGAGCGCCGACAGGTAGAACTCCTGCGCCAGGCCTTGATTGTTGATCCTGAGGTTGACGTGTTCGAGACCGACGAGGTTGCCGACATCCTCGGCAGTGCGGTCGTAGAGTTGTTGCGCCATTACGGACCTCCAACGTTGCCGGAGGGCGACGCGCCGCCCGGCCTATGGTAATCGGCGTGCACAACGCGGCGGCGCGCCTTCTGGGCCCGCCGCGTCGTCGCCGGCATGCGCCGACATCAAAACAGCTTTTCGAACCTCTCGTCTACCGGCACGCGATAGCCGTTGGCAAGAGCGTTGGTTTCGTTCGCCATTCCGACGACCGCCAGCAGTTCGGCGAGCATTTGCGGCGTCATCCCCTGCTTCTTCGCCGCCGCCGAATGCGACGCCGTGCAATAGGCGCAGCCGTTCGTCGCGCTGACCGCGAGATAGACGAGCTCCTTCACCAACGGGTCGAGCGCGCCCGGCGCCATGACTTGCTTGATGCTCTCCCAGGTGCGCCGCAAGGTCGGCGGGTCGTTGGCGAGCGCCTTCCAGAAATTGTTGACCCAGTCGGTGCCGCGGGTCGCCATGATGTCGTCGTAGACGGCGCGCACCTGGGGGCTGGCGTGCTCGTATTCGACCAGCGGCACCATCGTCATCGGCCTTCTCCGATACCGGTTCGGCGCAATTCGCGGCCGAGCCGCCCGGCGGCGAAGAGGCCCAGCATACGAAAATCGCTCGCCAGCGACCACAACGGGTGACCGAACGTCTCCGGGCGATTTCGCTCGAAGACAAGATGGCCGAGCCAGGCGCAGGAATAGCCGGCGACCGGGGCGGCAGCAAGCCAGCGCCAGTCGCGCCTCCCCGCGGCGAGGCCGAGCGAGCCCAGCGCCAAGGACGTGCCGAAATAGTGAAGCCCACGGGTGCGCCGGTCGCGGTGCGCCCCCAGATAGCGGCGCCAGAATTCGGGGTAGGTCATCGGCGTCATATCGAGATGGAATAACTGCTCTCAATCGTCGCCCCCGCGAAAGCGGGGGCCCAGGGAGGACATGCCCGAATGCTTCCGAATAGCCTTAGACACGCGCTTGCGCGGGTATGACGAGTGACTCTTGCGGCAGCAGGGTCGCCCCGGCGCTTGTAAACCCGCGGGCGGCGGCGTAAGTCAGCAGCCATCCCAAATCCCTTTCGGCTGCGGAGTCGGACAATGGGCTTCAAGGTAGCGGTGGTCGGCGCCACCGGCAATGTCGGCCGCGAGATTTTGACGACCTTGGCCGAGCGCGACTTCCCGGCCGACGAGGTCGTGGCGCTCGCCTCCTCGCGCTCGCTCGGCAAGGAAGTGTCGTTTGGCGAGGACGACGTGCTCAAGGTGCAAAACCTCGACACTTTTGATTTTCGCGGCATCGATATCGTGCTGTCCTCGCCCGGCTCCAAGGTGTCGGCGCAATTCGCGCCGCGCGCCGCCAAGGCGGGTGCGGTCGTGATCGACAACACCTCGCAGTTCCGAATGGAACCCGACGTGCCGCTGGTCGTCCCCGAGGTCAATCCAAAGGCGATCGCCGACTACCAGAAGCGCAACATCATCGCCAACCCGAACTGCTCGACGATCCAGATGGTCGTGGCATTGAAGCCGCTGCACGATCTCGCCCGCGTCAAGCGCGTGGTGGTGGCGACCTATCAGTCGACGTCCGGGGCCGGGCGGGCGGCGATGGACGAATTGTTCAACCAGACCCGCGCGATCTTTGTCAACGACCCGATCAAGCCCGAGCAGTTTACCAAGCAGATCGCGTTCAACGCGATCCCGCACATCGACGTCTTTATGGACGACGGCTCGACCAAGGAAGAATGGAAGATGGCGGTCGAGACCCGCAAGATCCTCGACCCCGACATCGCCGTCGTCGCGACCTGCGTGCGCATCCCGGTGTTTATCGGGCATGGCGAGGCGGTCAACGTCGAGTTCGAGCAGCCGCTCAGCGAGGATATGGCGCGCGCGGCACTGCGCCGCTTTCCCGGCGTCAGCGTCGTCGACCGTCGCGCCGACGAAGGCTATGTGACGCCGAGCGAGGCGGCGGGCGAGGACGAGATCTACGTCAGCCGCATCCGCCGCGACCCGACCGTGCCCTATGGCCTGAGCTTTTGGGTCGTCGCCGACAATCTGCGCAAGGGCGCGGCCCTCAACGCGGTGCAGATCGCCGAAATCCTCGCCACGGATTATCTCGGCGGCAAACGCGCGCCCGTGCGCTCGAACGTCGAGCCGCTGCGCCGCAAGGCGGGCTAGCGGGCGACAACGCGTGGTCGGCCCCTCACCCCGGCCCTCTCCACGCAGGCGGGGACGAGCGTAGTTCGACCCTAGCCGGCGATCCGCGGGAAGAGATCGTACCATTCCGGGTTTTGCTCCTCGATCAAGCGGACCTTCCAATCGCGCCGCCACTTTTTTATCGCTTTTTCGCGGATGATCGCACCAGTCGGATCGTCGTGGGCTTCGAACCAGACCAGACGCTCGACGCCGTATCTCGCCGTGAAGCCGGGTATTGCCTTAGCCTTGTGCTCGCTGACGCGGCGAACAAGATCACTGGTGACCCCGAGATACAATGTTCCATGCCTACGACTGGCGAGCAGATAGACCCAAAACGACACGGTGCGCTCCCTCGCCTGTTCAGCGGCGATAATACCCCATCCCCCGCGACGAGGGTCATTCCGGGACGGCCCGCGAGGGCCGGAACCCATGCACACGGACTCTCAGCCATTCGCAAGCGGTTGCATCAATCGTTCGACGCTGGTGTTCATGGGTTCCGGGCTCGCGGCCATGCCGCGCCCCGGAATGACACTTTCTGGAAGTTAGCGGGAGCATGACAGCCGCGGCCGCACCGAGGACGCTGGCGCCGGGCGGGCGCGACCGCTTTCTCGGGCGGCCGATTGCGCCCTTGACGCGCCGGCGGCTCGACGCGTTTCGCGCCAACCGGCGCGGCTTCTGGTCGTTGTGGATCTTCCTCGTCTTGTTCACGGTGTCGTTGTTCGCCGAGTTCATCGCCAACGACCGGCCGATCGTCGTCCATTTCGACGGCGGCTGGTATTTCCCGGTTTTTAAGAGCTACCCCGAGACCGCGTTCGGCGGCGTCTTCCCGACCGCGGCCGACTATCGCGACCCCGAAGTGCAAAAGCTGATCGAGGACAAGGGCTGGATGGTGTGGCCGTTGATCCCGTTCAGCTACAACACGATCAACTACAGCCTGCCGAGCCCGGCACCCTCGCCGCCGTCCAAGGTCAACTGGCTCGGCACCGACGACCAGGGGCGCGACGTGACGGCGCGGCTGATCTACGGCTTCCGCATCTCGGTCTTGTTCGGGCTGACCCTGACCCTCGCCTCCTCGGTGATCGGGGTCGCCGCGGGCGCCGTCCAAGGTTATTTCGGCGGCATCATCGATCTCGGCTTTCAGCGCTTTATGGAGATCTGGTCGGGCTTGCCGGTGCTCTACCTGCTGATCATCATGGCGAGTTTTGTCGAGCCCAATTTCTGGTGGCTGTTGGGCCTGATGCTGCTGTTTTCGTGGATGGGCCTCGTCGACGTGGTGCGCGCCGAATTTTTGCGGGCGCGCAATTTCGACTATGTGCGCGCCGCCCGGGCATTGGGCGTGCCCGACCGCACGATCATCCTGCGCCACGTGCTGCCAAACGCGACCGTGGCGACGATCACGTTTCTGCCGTTCATTTTGAACGGCTCGATCACCACCCTGACCTCGCTCGATTTCCTAGGGTTCGGGTTGCCGCCCGGCTCGGCCTCGCTCGGCGAACTGTTGGCCCAGGGCAAGGCCAACCTGCAGGCGCCGTGGCTCGGCCTCACCGCGTTCTTCGTGCTGGCGTTGATGCTGAGCCTCTTGATCTTTGTCGGCGAGGCGGTGCGTGACGCGTTCGACCCGCGCAAGGTGAGCGTGTGAGCGGGGACGCCGACAGCTCGGGGCCGGCCACCGCGCGCGCATTTACCCGGGATCCCGGTTTGCGTGGGGGCGAGGGCGGCTCGCTTCGTTTCGGGCAACCCGAAACCACGGGAGCGCCAAGCCCGGCGCCGCTGCTTGCTGTCCGCAACCTGGCCGTCACGTTTGCCGGGCGCGGCGGTGCTGCCGCGGTCGAAGCGGTCAAGGGCGTCTCGTTTTCGCTCGACCGCGGCGAGACCTTGGCCATTGTCGGCGAAAGCGGCTCCGGCAAGAGCGTCACCGCGTTGTCGATCCTGCAGTTGCTGCCCTACCCGCTTGCCGCGCACACCGGCGAAAGCAGCATCCGCTTTGCCGGCGAGGAATTGGTCGGCGCCGCGCCCGACACCTTGCGCCAGGTCCGCGGCGACCGGATCGCGATGATCTTTCAGGAGCCGATGACCTCGCTCAACCCGCTGCATACGATCGAGCGGCAGGTCGGCGAAATCCTGCTGGTGCATCGCCGGATGTCGCCGCGCGCGGCGCGCGAGCGCACCCTCGATTTGTTGCGGATGGTGCGGCTCCCCGATGCCGAGAGCCGGCTCGGCGCCTACCCGCACCAGCTCTCGGGCGGCCAGCGCCAGCGGGTCATGATCGCAATGGCGATCGCCAACGAGCCCGACATCCTGATGGCGGACGAGCCGACGACCGCTCTCGATGTGACGATCCAGGCCCACATCCTTGCCCTGCTGCGCGAATTGCGCGACCGGCTCGGCATGGCGCTGTTGCTGATCACGCACGACCTGACGATCGTGCGCAAGATGGCCGAGCGGGTCTGCGTCATGACGCAAGGCGAGATCGTCGAGGCGGGTTCGGTCGCGGCAATCTTCGACCGGCCGCGCCATCCCTATACGAGGCGCCTGCTCGCCGCGGAGCCCAAGGGCCGCGCCGCCCCCGCCGACCCGGCCGCACCGGTGCTGATCGAGGCGGCGGAGACGCGGGTGTGGTTCCCGATCCGCGCCGGCCTCTTGCGCCGGGTGCGCGGCTACGTCAAGGCGGTCGACGGCGTCTCGCTCGCGGTGCGCGCCGGCGCCACGCTCGGCGTTGTCGGCGAAAGCGGCTCGGGCAAGACGACGTTGGGGCTGGCTTTGCTGCGGCTGACCGCGTCGCAGGGGCGGCTGCGATTTGCCGGGCAGGACATCGCCCTGTTGTCGCAGCGCCGGCTGCGGCCGTTGCGCCGCGAGATGCAGATCGTCTTTCAGGACCCTTATTCGAGCCTGTCGCCGCGGCTGTCGGTCGCGCAGATCGTCGAGGAGGGGCTGCGTATCCACAATCTCGCCGCGGGTGCCGCCGAGCGGCGCGGGCTGATCGAAGGCGCCCTCGCCGAGGTCGGGCTCGACCCGGCCGCGGCCGACCGCTACCCGCACGAATTCTCGGGCGGCCAGCGCCAGCGCATCGCGATCGCGCGCGCGCTCGTGCTGAAGCCGCGTCTTGTCGTGCTCGACGAGCCGACCTCGGCGCTCGACATGTCGGTGCAGGCGCAGATCGTCGAGCTGTTGCGCGACTTGCAGATCCGCCGCGGCCTCGCCTACCTGTTCATCAGCCACGATCTGCGCGTCGTGCGCGCGCTCGCCCACGACATCCTGGTCATGAAGGACGGGCGGATTGTCGAAGCCGGGCCGACCGAGCGCATCATGACCCAGCCGGAGCACCCCTACACCCGGGCATTGATGGCCGCCGCCTTCGACCTCGCGCCCGCCTGACCGCGGGCCGGCCGCCGGCCGAGTTGGCGGGCCCGCGGGGGCGAATGCCATGATGAGCACCGGCGGACTTGTATCGCCGACCGCACCCGCAACATGGCTGCCATGAAACCCAACCCGATTTCGCTCGCGGTCGTCGTCGTTCTTGCCGGGCTCGGTGCGCTCGCGATCCTGGGCGGCTATACCCCGGTCGGGGCGACCCGCGACAACTGATCGAGCACATCAAGCGAAGCGATATCTGGGTCGGCCAGGCAAGCTAGAAATATGAAATTTTTCTTAAGTCATGTCGGACTTAATCTGTAAAACAACTCGTTCTACATTACGCTTGACTATTAAAAT
>DATMLF010000096.1:0-4177 GCA_035570595.1 Allostellaceae bacterium | reverse complement strand
GAGCGCGCGCGAAACTTCTCCAGCTGCGCCTTTTTGGCGTTCGCGGCGGCATTCAGCCGGTCGTCGAAACCCGTCTTCCTGGAATTGTCCATGTCGCTCCTACTGGTCGGATCGAAACGCTTGGTTCTCAGGCGTTCCGTGAATCGGCCCACCAGATTAACAGACTGGTGGTGCGATTCAGCCAACGGATAGGAGTCACCCGTTGGCATCGCACCGCTAGCGCATGCGAAATCGGGCCGCGTCGCCGGCCCGGGTCATCACACCATGCCCGAGATCGGGCCGTCGCGAAATGCGGCAGACACGCCCGGATGCCCCAGAGTGCCATGCGACGCGCGTTCCGCCGCCACCCGCCGGGCGCGTGAAAGACGGCTGGCGGCGCCGCGGGCGCGGTTGTGTCGCCGCGCCGCCGCGCCTATTTTGCCGGCGGTCGCCGCTTTTTGAGGTCGGGGGTGCCGCGTGACCGAGTTTCTGCCGCCGCTGGCCGCCTATCCGCGGCTTCGCCTGCGCCGCAATCGGCGCGACGCGTGGTCGCGCAAGCTCGTCGCCGAAACCGTGCTGACCGCGGGCGATTTGATCTGGCCGGTCTTTGTCCATGACGACGGCCATAAGGAGCCGATCGCGTCGATGCCCGGCGTCTTCCGGCTGCCGATCGCGGCCTTGGTCGACGCCGCGGGCGAGGCGGCCGCACTTGGCATCCCGACCATCGCGGTGTTCCCGGCGGTGCCGGCCGCACTCAAGGACGCCGAGGGCAGCGAGGCGACAAACCCCGGCAACCTCGTCTGCCGCGCCGTCGCCGCGCTGAAGGCCGCGGTGCCGGAGGTCGGCGTCTTGTGCGACGTGGCGCTCGACCCGTTCACCGCGCACGGCCATGACGGCGTGATTCGCGCGGGCTACGTCGAGAACGACGAGACCGTGGCGATCCTGCAGCGCCAGGCGATGGTGCAGGCAGCGGCCGGCTGCGACATTATCGCCCCCTCCGACATGATGGACGGGCGGGTCGGTGCCGTGCGCGAGGCACTCGACGAGGCCGGGTTCGCGCGTGTCCGGATCATGTCGTACGCGGCGAAATACGCTTCGGCGTTCTACGGCCCGTTCCGCGACGCGATCGGCTCGAAGACCGCGCTCGGCAGCGCCGACAAGCGCACCTACCAAATGGACCCGGCGAACGGCGACGAGGCGTTGCGCGAGGTCGCGCTCGACCTGCAGGAGGGTGCCGACATGGTCATGGTCAAGCCCGGCATGCCCTATCTCGACGTGGTCCGCCGGGTCAAGGAGGCGTTCCGGGTCCCGACCTACGCCTACCAGGTGTCGGGCGAGTACGCGATGCTGCACGCCGCGGCGCAGAACGGCTGGCTCGATGGCGAGCGCGCCGTCATGGAGAGCCTCGTCGCATTCAAGCGCGCCGGCGCCGACGGCATCCTGACCTACGCCGCGGTCGACGCGGCGCGGCGGCTGCGCGCCGGGTAATGCCAGCGGTCTAATTGCCAGCGGTCGCGGTCAGCCGCCCGCGGCGGGCTTGCGGGAACGCAGGCGCGCCAGCGCCGCCGCGGCCATCCGCGCCGGCTCGTCGGTCTCGAAGGCGCTGACGAAAACCTCGATGCCGCGCGTGATCGCCGCCTCGGCCGGCAGTTCCTCCCAGTCGAGCATCAGCGACTTCTGCAAGCGGACCGCGCGGGGGCCGGCGGCGAGGATCGGCCGCACCAGCCGCTCGACCGCGTCGTCGAGGCTGCCGGCCGGCGCCACGACCTCGACGAGCCCCCATTCGAGTGCCGCGGCGGCGTCGATCGTCTCTCCCGTCAGCAGCAGCCGGCGCGCGCGCCCGTGACCGACAAGCTTTGGCAGCAATGCCGCCTCGATCACCGAGGGGATGCCGATCGCGACCTCCGGCATGCCGAACCGCGCGTCCTCGCTCGCGACGCGCAGGTCGCAGGCGGCGGCGAGCTCGAGGCCGGCGCCCAATGCCCAGCCGTCTATGCGGGCGATGACCGGCACCGGTAGATGGCGGAACGCCGCACAGCAGCGATGAACGAGCGTAATGAAACCCCGCGCGCTCGCCTCGTCGAGGGCCGCGATCTCGCCGACATCGGCGCCGCCGACAAACGCCCGACCGCCGGCGCCGGTTAGGATCGCGAGCCGCAGCCCGGGCTGCGCTGCGACCGCCGCCATTTTCGCGACGATCTCCTCCATCAGCGCCGAATTGAGGCTGTTGAGCTTGGCGGAATTGTCGATCGTCAGCCGGGCGATCCGGCCGCCCTCGGGCCGCTCCTCGTATTCGACCAGAAAGCGGTTGGCGCCGGCGCTCATCGGGCCAATTGGTTCGCCGGTTGGTTCGACCGGCCGCGCTCGAGCCCGGCGCAGGCGAGCTGCAGGAATTTGTGCATGACCGTGCCGGCGAGGTAGGCGGTCATCCCGGCGCTGTCGTGCGGCGGGCTCACCGTGTTCACGTCGAACGCGACAAAATCGAGGCTCAAAAGCCCGTCGAGGATCGCGAGCCCCTCCTTGGCGCTGAGCCCGCCCCACGCGGGCGTGCACACGCCCGGCGCGACCGACGGGTCGAACACGTCCATGTCAAAGCACAGATAGACGGGCCGCCCGGCGAGCCGTCTTGTGACGTGCGCCAGCACCGCCGGGATGCCGAGGCTGTCGAGCTCGGCCCCGGGGATCAGCTCGTAGCCCCAATTGCGGGTGTACTCGAAGAGGCCCGGCATCGCCACCGCCCCGCGCGCCCCGAGATGGATCGAGTTCCTGGCGTCGACGACCCCCTCCTCGGCGGCGCGGGTAAAGGTTGTGGCGTTGGTGAATTTGCTCTCGCCGTCGTCGGGGTAGGTGTCGGTATGCGCGTCGATGTGCAGCACGACGAGATCGGGATGACGGCGGTGCAGCGCACGCAATTGCGGCAAGGTCACCGCCCCGTCGCCGCCCATTGTGACCGGAATGGCGCCCGCCGCGACGATCGCCGCGACCGCCGCCTCGATGTTCTCGAACGCCTCGGCGACATAGCCCGAGCGCACCTTGACGTCGCCACAGTCGACAAGGCCGAGGCGGGCGGCCGGGTCGAAGTCGCGCGCCGGCGGCTCGTAGCGCCGCACCAGCCCCGAATGGTCCCGGATCGAGCCTGGGCCGAGCCGCGCGCCGATGCGGGTCGGGTGAAACCCGCAGTCGAACGGGATGCCGAGCACCGCCGCCTTGCTCGCCGCAAGCTCGCGCGAGGCCGGGACACCCATAAACGTGCCCACCGCCTCGACCGCCGCGTGATCGCCCATCGCCTCTCCTCGCACCGCCGTTCGACCTTCTTCGCGCGTGTGAAAAAATCCCAGGGGACGTCATTCCGGGGCGTCGGCATTGCCCGCGAGCCCGGAACCCAAGCAAACGGCCTTCGGGAAATACCGATAGGGCGCCGTTTTCATAGGTTCCGGGTCTGCCAAGGGGCATCCCGGAATGACGAGCTCTCAAATTGTCCAACTCCCTCATACGCTCTTCGGAGGATCCGGCGACTGATACTCGCGCCCGCCGCCGATGCCAATGGCGCTTTCGCCGAGGCTCGCGCATAGTGACGCGGCGACTTATGGAGCATACGAGCGATGGACACGATCGAGAGCCCGCAGCAGCTGCGCGAAATTTATGGCGAGCCGATGGAGCGCGCGGTCAAAAAGCAGCTGACCCGGCTCGACCGGCACTGCCGCAACTTCATCGCGCTGTCGCCGTTTCTGGTCGTCGCCTCGTCCGACCCGTCGGGCCGCTGCGACGCCTCGCCCAAGGGCGACGCCCCGGGCTTTGTCCGGGTCGTCGACGACACGACCCTGTTGATCCCCGACCGGCTCGGCAACAACCGCATCGACACGCTCGGCAACCTGTTGGCGCGTCCCGGGATCGGGCTGATCTTTTTCGTGCCGGGGGTCAACGAGACCCTGCGGGTCAACGGCCGCGCCAGTGTCACGACCGACCCGGCACTCCTCGAGCCGCTCGCGGTCAACGGCAAGGCGCCGCGCAGCGGCATCCTGGTCGCGGCCGAGGAGATCTATTTCCACTGCGGCAAGGCGCTGATCCGCTCCGACTTGTGGAACCCGGACAAACGCGTCGCGCGCGGCTCGTGGCCGTCACTGGGCCGCATCATCGCCGAGCAGGTCCGCGGCATGGACCCCGACGAAGCCGAGCGCCAGACCGCCGAAAGCTACCG
>DATMLF010000095.1:0-16023 GCA_035570595.1 Allostellaceae bacterium | reverse complement strand
CGGGATCGAGGCGGAGATGTTGGGCAGCTTGATGATGTTGGCCTCGGGGCGCATCGCAAGTTGGCCAAGTTCGGCGAGCTCGTCGTTAATCTTTTGCGCTGGCGTCAGTTTGTCGGGGAAGTTGGCGATGATGCGGCCAGTCAGCGAAATGTCCTTCAGCTTCATCTTCACGCCGGCCGCCCCGACGAAAGCTTCGACGATCGGTAGAAGGGAAAACGTAGCGAGCCCAGGTGCTTCATCAACCTTCGTCCAAACGATTTCGAGATCTGACATGCTTGCACCTCCGCGCGCCGCTTTCGTTTCGGCTGAGTTGACCTGTTGACGATTATGACCTGTCGTGTTGCACTGACGTGTGCGCGTCGCGGCTCTCCATGCCGGGGTCGAAGTATTTCAGGTCGACTTCGAGATACGGCTAGATTAGCTTGTTCTTGATAAAGCTCCACATGATCCGCGCCATCTCGCCGCCGTCTTGCTCGACAACCGGCCGCGCCACCTCGATTTTCGCCATCCTTTTCACCCTCGCATTCCGGCCGGGGGAAGCCGCCGGCCGTGACCCTTGCTGCGCCGGAGGATAGGGACCGCGGACCCGCTCGACAAGCCAAGGCGACGACGGTTTACGGCTGCGGCGGGGTCAGGCGGTCGGCTTTTGTGCACAGCGCCGGCCGCGACCCCAGAAGCGGCGCGAAATGCGCTTGTGGAACAACTTGTTACGGAACGTTTACAATATGACAAGCCGGTTTACCGACCGAGCCGTAGATTATTCAAGAGCCACAATGGCTTATAGAAATGCCTACTTTATAGGCAAATAGACTTAACGATTGAAGTGCTTCGCCGCCGATCGCCTCGCCAAACGGTTCTGCACAAAGTTACCCACAGTTTTCGTGGATATCGCGCGGGCTCGCGCGATTTTGCCGCTGTGTCAGCGGGTTGCGTTTGGCGCCGGCGAGGCGAGGGTCAGAGGTCGTCCACCGCGCCATGCCGCGCCGGGTGCGGCAGCTCGCCGAGGGCCTCGAGCAGCGCCGCAACGGTCGGGACGACGCGCAGCAGCCCGCGCGTGCTGGGCCGGGCAAAGCCGCAGTCGACGAGATGATCGAGCAGACCGCGCAACGGCGCCCAGTAGCCGTCGATGTCGACCAGAAATATCGGCTTGTCGTGCAGCCCGAGCTGCCTCCAGCTCAGGATGTCAAAAGCCTCGTCGAGGGTTCCGATACCGCCCGGCAGAATGGCGAACGCGTCGGCTCGTTCGGCCATCAGCGCTTTGCGCGCGTGCATGGTGTCGACGACGACGAGCTCGCTGACCCCGGCATGGGCGAGCTCGGCGTCGCGCAGCCGCGCCGGGATGATGCCGGTCACCCGGCCGCCGTGGCCTAGCGCTGCGTCGGCGAGCAGCCCCATCAGGCCGACCCGCCCGCCGCCGAACACCAACTCGACCCCGGCGTCGGCGAGCCCGCCCCCGAGCTCGCTCGCGGCCGCGCGGAACGCCGCGGCGACCGCGCCCGAGGAGCCGCAGTAGACGCAAAGGGCGCGAATTTTCGGCGCCGCCCGCGGCGGCGCGGCGTCAGGCATAGAGCTCCGCCGCCAGCACCGGCGGCGTCCGCTTGCGCTGGTGCAGATAGGATTGCCAGAAGAGGCAAGCGGCGACCGAGCGCCACGGGCGCCATGCCTCGCCGATTTGCCGCAACTCGGGCTCGCCCGGCCGCGCGGCGAGACCCAGCCGGTCGGCAACCGCAAGCTGCAGGCCAAGGTCCGCCGCCGGCCAGATGTCCGCCCGGCCGAGCGCAAACAGCAGGTAGACCTCGGAGCTCCACCGCCCGATGCCCTTCAGCGAGAGCAGCGCCGCCTGAGCGCTTTCGTCGTCGGCGTCGGCGAGCCGCTCGAAATCGAATTCGCCGCCGCCAACCTTTTCCGCCAGGCTGCGGGCGTATCCGGCCTTCTGCCGGCTGAAGCCGCAGGCGCGCAGGGTCGCGTCGTCGAGGGTCAGGAAGGCTTGCGGCGTCAACGGGCGGCACACCGCGCTCAATCGGCGGTGCATCGCCGCCGCCGCGTCGATCGACACCTGCTGCTCGAGGATGATGTGCAGCAAGGTCGCGAACCCGTTCCGGCGGCGGCGGAATTGCGGCGCGCCGGCCTCCGCCAGGATCGCGGCGAAGACCGGCTCCGCCGCGAGCGCGGCAATCCCTTGATCGAGCCCGTGCGGGGCATAGATCGCCACGGCGTCCACGGGAATGGCGTTCGCGGCGTTCATCGCGCGGAACCGGCGGCGATCCCGGTGCTCCAGCCAGGCCGCGGCTGCCGGCAAGCATCGAGCCGTGGCGCCAATCCGCTCGATTGCTCGGCCGGGGTCTCCGCTCGCCCGCCCTCGTCCATGCCGCCGCCTCGTCGTTGCGCGGCGTCTTATCGCACAATTGCGCCTACGGCTCCAACCGTGGGCAGAGGCTCAGTTCTTGTCGATGTTCCAGAACACCAGCAGCGGGCCGCGCAACACGCCCGTGACGTTGGAGCGCCATGCGAAGGGCTGCGAGTACTGGCCGACCGGAATGTCGGGGAGCGCCTGCCACAGCCGGCGATGGAGCGCTTCGAGCGCCGCCTGGTCGGCGCCCTCGTCGGCGGCGCGGATATAGGCGGTGCGCAGTTCCTCGGTCTTTGGGTCGCACGGCCAGCCGAACCAGTTCTTGCCGTCGCAACTCGAGTTGATCGTGAAATTTGCAAACGGCATCGACATCGCGGTGCCGCCGACGGTGGTGTGAAACAGGTTCCAGCCGCCTTGCGCCGGCGGCTCTTTTTTTGCGCGCCGCGCCACCATCGTGCCCCAGTCGCTGACCGCGATGTCGACATTGACGCCGATCTTGCGCAGAGTGTCGGCGGTGACGTCGCCGAGGGCCGCGATGCTGGGGATTTCCTGGGTCGTCAGCATGACGATTTTTTCACCCTTGTAGCCGGCTTCGGCCAGCAATTGCTTGGCCCGCCCTAAATCCTGACGGCGGTAGTCCTGCGAGCCGGCCTCGGTGCCGGCGGCGCTGCCGCAGACAAAAAACGACCAGCACTGCCGCCACCAGCGCTCGTCGCCAAAGGCGGCGCTCAAATAGGCGCGCTGGTCGACCGAGAGCGCCAGCGCCTGGCGCGCCTTTTCGTTGTTGAATGGCGGGTAGAGGCTGTTCGGCCGGATGATTCCGTAGGCGTCGATCAGCGCCACCCGGCCGATCACGACATCGGGCGCATGCTCCAGCACCGGGATCTGGTCCTGCGGCAGCTGGTCGATCATGTCGACCTCGCCGCGCTGCAAGGCGCCGGATTTGGTGAACGGGTCCGGCAGCACGATCCATTCGACTCGGTCGAGCTTGACGACCTTGCCGCCGGCGAGCCCGTCGGGCGGCTCGGCGCGCGGGACGTAGTCGGGGTTCTTCTCGTAGACGACCTTGGCGCCGGGATCCCATTCGCCGCGGACAAAGCGGAACGGCCCGGAGCCGATCGTCGTCGTCACCGCCTTGAACGGGTCGGTCGCCGCATCTTGCGCGCGCATGATGTCGGCATCGAGCGAGCCCAGCGCCAATTCGACAAACGCAAACGGCTCCTTCAGGCGGATCACAAAGGTTTTGTCGTCGGTCGCCTCGATCTTGTCGATGAACTTCGCCAGGGTCTGGCCGAGCGTGTTGCGCACCATCCAGCGCTTGATCGACGGGATCACGTCCTTGGTCGTGACCGGCTGGCCATCGTGAAACTTGAGCCCCGGCCGCAGCGTGTAGGTGTGGACCAGCCGGTCCGGCGAGACCTGGTACGCGCCGACCATCTGCGGCTGCGGCTGCAGCTTTGAATCCCAGGCGAACAAGGTGTCGTAGATCATCGCGCCGTGCATGATCGTGATCGTCGCCGTGTTGGTGTGCGGATCGAGGACCTTGAGGTCGGCGTGCGGCACCACCCGCAAGGTCTTGTCGGCTGCGTGCGGCGCGCCGGCCGCTGCGACGAGCGTCAGCAGCGCCAAGCCGATTCCGAAAGCGCGCATCCCCATGCCTCCCTCCTGTCGTTGCGCGATTATTTCACGGCCGCCGCGGCACCGCTATTGCGCGCTGCCGGCAAAGCCCGGCCTAATGGCGCCGGCCTGATGGGAAGACCCGACCTGAGTGAGGCAAGAGCCGTGCCGCGCGTCCTGACCGCCCGGTTTATGCACGAAACCAATACCTTCAGCCGCGTCAGAACCGACATGGCGCTGATCCGGCGGCGCGACTTTCATCGCGAAAACCAGATCCCGCAGGCGTTTCGCGGCACCCGGTCCGCACTCGGCGCGACCTTCGAGGCCGCCGACAAATACGGCTGGACCCTGGTGCATCCGGTGTCGGCCAACCCGAACCCGTCGGGGATCGTCGCCGAGGCCGCGTTCGACGAAATCGCCGGGATGATCGTCGATGCGGCCACCACTCGGGGTCCGATCGACGGCGTCCTGCTGCACCTGCACGGCGCCATGGTGACGGAGCGCCACGAGGATGGCGAGGGCGAGCTGTTGGCACGGCTGCGCCAAAGGCTGGGGCCGCAAATCCCGGTCGTCGCGACACTCGACCTGCACGCCAACGTGACCCGGAAAATGGCCGACCACGCCAATGCGCTGATCGCCTTTCGCACCTACCCGCACATCGACATGTACGAGCGGGCTTGGCAGGGCGCGGCGCTGCTCGACCGCGCGATGAGGGGCGAGATCCGGCCGGTGACGGTGATCGCCCGGCGCCCGATGCTGCATGGGCTCGACTGGGGTCGCACGCAACGGGGGCCGATGGCCGAGCTGATCGCGCGCGGCGACGCGATCGAAGCCGCGGGCGAGGCCGTGGCGGTCAGCGTCTGCGCCGGGTTCGCGCTCGCCAACATCCGCGATGTCGGCCCGTCGGTCACCGTGACGGTCGATGCCGGCGGCGGCGACCCCGCAACCGGCCACGCGCAGGCGATCGCCGAGGCGTTCATGGACCACGCCTGGGCCACCCGCGAGTTCACCACGGTCCACATGCTCAGCGTGGCCCAGGCGGTCGCCCGCGCGCGCGAGGGCAAGCCCGGCGACAAGCCGCTCGTCGTCGCCGATTTCACCGACAACCCGGGCGGCGGCGGGTATGGCGACGCCACCGCGTTTCTGCAGGGGCTCGTCGAGGGCGGGGTCGAGCGCGTCGCCTTTCACGCGATCTGCGACCCGAAGGCGGTGGCGGACGGGATGCGCGCCGGGGTCGGCGCCAAGACGACGCTCGCGATCGGCGGCAAGACCGACCCGGCGATGGGCGGCGGCCCGTTGACGCTCGAGGGCGAGGTGGCGTGCCTGACCAACGGCAAGTTCATCGCCTACGGGCCGATGGGCGGCGGGGTCGAGCGCAACTACGGGCCTTCGATGGTGTTCCGCGTAGGCGGCACCGGGGGCGTCGACATTATCGTGATCACCAACAACGGCCAGGCGACCGACCTTGCCCAGTTCACCTCGCTGGGTGTCGACCCGACCCGCTACACGACGGTCGCGGTCAAGTCGATGCAGCATTTCCGCGCCGCTTTCGAGCCGATCGCCCGCGAGGTCGTGCTGGTTCACACCGGCGCCCTGTGCCAGGTCGACTACACCCCGGAGCTGTTTACCAGGGTGCGCCGGCCGATCTGGCCGCTCGATCCGATCGCCGACGCGGACCCTGCGTTACGCTGACCCTGCGTTACATGAGTTAACCGACGCGGGAACCCGGCGGCGGCAGCAGCGGTTTTCCAGACAGCGCGGCCATCTCTGCTTTCAGGATCGAGCGGCGGCGCGGTCGCCAAGGAAGCCGTCGATGGATCAACACGTACAGGATGCCGGTGCCGCCGATGCCCGCAGCCCCTCGGCGGATGGCGCCTACCCGTTTGCCAAAAACCGGGCGGCGCGGGCGCGGCCGGCGGCGCGCAGCTGGAAGGACCTCGCCGTCGCGGTGTTCAAGGGCATCTCGGAGGACCGGATTTTCCTGATCGCCGCCGGCGTCACGTTCTATGCGATCCTGGCGCTGTTCCCGGGGATCGGCGCCACCGTGTCGATATACGGCTTGTTCGCCAACCCCAGCACAATCGCCAGTCATCTCGACACCTTGGCGGGCGTAGCGCCGGGCGGCGGCGTCGATATCCTGCGCGATCAGCTGACGCGGCTTGCCAGCCAAAACGGAACCGCCCTCAGTGTCGGCTTCGCGGTCAGCCTGCTCATCGCGTTGTGGTTTTCCAACTCGGGCATGACCGGGCTGTTCGACGCGCTGAATGCGGTATACGAGGAGAAAGAACAGCGCAGCCTTTTAAAATATTACGCGACGACCTTGATGTTCACCGTCGGCGCGGTTATTCTTGTTCTTGTGTCGATTGCCATTATCGTCGCAATCCCGGTAGTGTTGAAGTTTATCCCCGACGCAAGCGTGACCGCGATCTTGCTGAAGATCGTCCGGTGGCCGGTGCTGTTCGTGCTGATCGCGGTGGCGCTTGCCGTCGTCTATCGATATGCGCCGTGCCGCGAGAACCCGCGATGGCGCTGGATCATTTGGAGCAGCGTCGCCGCGACCGTGGTTTGGCTGGGCGTCTCCGCGCTCTTTTCCTGGTATGTCGCCAGCTTCGGCAGCTACAACAAAACCTATGGCTCGCTTGGGGCGATTTTCGGGTTTATGACATGGATGTGGCTTTCGATGGTCATCATCCTCGTCGGCGCCAAGCTCGACGCCGAATTGGAGCGTCTCCCGCCTGCCAATTCGTAATCGGCCGCTGGATTAGAGGGTCACAGCGTCGGCATCGCCGTTAGGTCGGGTGCTGGCGACGGCACCCTCGGGTCAGGTGCGGGTCCGGCACGTCGCCGTTGGCCGCACACAGCGCGAGCGCGGCGAGAAAGGCGCTAAGGACGCGCGTGCAACAGCACTTGCGTCGCGGCCCAGATGACGCCGCTGAGCGCGCCGACGATCGCAACGACAGCGGCGACGGCGATGCCGAGCATCCATTTGAGCAGCCGCAGCTCGGTCGCGGTGATCTTGCCGTCGATCTCGTTGCGCAGCCCCGCCACGTCACCACGCAGAGCCGCCAAGTCAGCCTTGGTGGCGAGCGTCGACAGGTCGAATTCGCGCGCCTCTGCGATCGTCGTGACAATCGCCTCGGCAACCGGATCCGAGGCACCCGCCTCTTTCAGGCGGCGTGCGGCGCGGAGAGTGTCAAAGCTCGCGGCCATCGGTGCGACGCAGCATAACCACCTTCGCACCCGCCGCCCAGCCGGGCGCGAGCGCGTGGCCGCAGAACCGGCGCACCCGCGCCCGAGGCAGGATCGCCTCGGCGCAACGCGGGCATGGGAGGCCGTCGGGCTCCTCGGGCTCGAAAGATGCTGGCGCCGCCGGCGGTGCCGCCTTGGGGGCCCATGCGTAGGCCACGCCGGCGACATTCGGAGCGCGGCGGTTATAGGCGCGGATCGTCGGCCAGAAATAAACCGCGAGCGCGATCAGCGCCCGAAACGGGGGTCGGCGCGCGGCAGCGGCGGGGCGCTGCCCGGCGTGCCGAAGATGCTGCCGACCGCGATGATCGCTACAGTGAGAGCGAAGAAGCCGCCCCAGAACACCCGAGGTCGCATGGTAAGCATCTAAATGGCCGACAACGCCGTTAATGTAAAGTTCGGCGCCGAGACTGAGGAGTTTTCGCCGGCACGCGGCAAGTTGCCGAGGCCTGCGCCGGGATGACCACGGTGGAGGAAAGAGAATCACGCCTGTGTGCGAATACAGAGTTAGGCCAGCCCGGCGCCGGTTGCGCGTGTCAGGTTGGTGCCACTTCAGTGAAGCGCGGGCAGTCTTCAATCGGCGATGTCGAGCCCGAGGTCGAGGATTGGGGCGCTGTGGGTGATCCAGCCCGACGAGATCAGATCGACGCCGGTGGCCGCGACGGCGGCGACGGTGTCGAGGCTGATCCGCCCCGACGCCTCGGTGACCGCCCGCCCGTCGACCATCGCCACCGCGCGGCGCAGGGTTTCGGGATCCATATTGTCGAGCAGGACCGCGTCGACGCCGACCTCTAGCGCCTCGGCCAGCTGTTCGAGGGTGTCGACTTCGAGCTCGATCTTGACGAGATGGCCGGCATGGGCGCGCGCGCGCTCGAGCGCCGGCGTGACCCCGCCCGCCAAGGCGATGTGGTTGTCCTTGATCAGCATCGCGTCGTCGAGGCCAAAGCGGTGGTTGGCGCCGCCGCCGAGGCGGACCGCCTCCTTTTCCAACGTGCGCAGGCCGGGCGTGGTCTTGCGGGTGCAGACGATTTTCGCGTTTGAGCCGGCGATCGCGTCGGCCAAGGCCCGCGTCGCGGTGGCGACCCCCGACATCCGGCTCAACAGGTTGAGCGCGGTGCGCTCGGCGGCGAGCACGCCACGCGCCGGACCGGCGATGTCGGCGACGATGTCGCCGCGCCCGACCCGAGCGCCGTCCGCGCGCCGGCGCTCGATGCGCAACGCCGGCTCGACCAGTTCGAACGCGAGCAAGGCCGCCTCAAGGCCGGCCACAACCCCCGGCTGACGCGCCGCGACGACCGCTTCGACCCGCGCATCCGCGGGCACGATCGCGTCCGTCGTGATGTCGCCGGCGCGGCCCAAATCCTCCAACAGCGCCGCGCGCACGATCGGCTCGATGATCAAGCGCAAGGGCATCCCTTTCCCCTATGTCCGAGCGTTGCACGCGGCGCGAAATCGCGGAGTTGACGTCAGCCGAGGGCCAGCATGCGCTCGACCGCCTGGCGCGCCGGGGCGGCGATCGCCGGGTCCACCGTCACCTCGTGCGCCATGGTTTCGAGCGCCCGGCGGATCTTGGGGAGCGTGATCCGCTTCATGTGCGGACATAGGTTGCACGGCCGCACAAAGTCGAGGTCGGGATACTGCAAGGCGACGTTGTCGCTCATCGAGCACTCGGTCAGCAGCACGACGCGGGCCGGCCGCTCCCGGCCGACGTAATCGGCCATCGCCGCGGTCGAGCCGGTGAAGTCGCACTCGGCGACGACCTCGGGCGGGCATTCGGGGTGCGCCAGCACGACGACGCCCGGATGGCTCTCGCGCACGCTCCGCACGTCCTCGGCGGTAAAGCGCTCGTGAACCTCGCAATGGCCTTTCCAGGCGATGATCTCGACCTTGGTGTGCGCGGCCGTGTTGCGCGCGAGATATTCGTCGGGAAGCATGATGACGCGCGGCGCGCCGAGCCCCTCGACGATCTTCTTGGCGTTGCCGGACGTGCAGCAGATGTCGGATTCGGCCTTCACCGCCGCCGAGGTGTTGACGTAGCTGACCACCGGCACGCCCGGATGGCGCTCGCGCATCAGCCGGATGTCGGCGGCCGTGATCGACGCGGCGAGCGAGCAGCCGGCTTTGAGGTCGGGGATCAGCACGGTTTTTTCGGGGTTCAAGAGCTTGGCGGTCTCGGCCATGAAATGGACGCCGGCCAAGACGATCACGTCGGCGTCGGTGCGCACCGCCTCGCGGGCCAGCGCCAGGCTGTCGCCGACGATGTCGGCAACCGTGTGAAAGATGTCGGGGGTCTGGTAGTTGTGGGCCAAGACGACCGCGTTGCGCTCGCGCTTCAGCCTGAGGATCGCGGCAATGTCGTCGGCCAAGAGCGGCCATTCGACAGCCGGGATAAACCGCTCCACGCGTGAATAGAGTTCGGGCAACGGCATCGCGGTCATATGGCTTTGGGGGGCGGTTTCCAGCACGTCCTTCTCCTTATGCTCATTATGAGCATTTAACAGTTCCGGAAAAGCCGGGCAAAACCGCCCGGCCGCCGCTTATGCTGGATATGAGGATAAGCCCCGTAATCGAACTGTCAAGATCTCGAACGTTAAATCAGTTCCGCGTCGGTTCGTTATCCGGCATGCGGCAATCGCCGCCGTTTAGGATTGATCTCCACCGCGAACGCCGTTCGCGAGAGTGTCGGCAACGGATGATCCAGCCCCGGTGTTGACGAGTACCGGCGCGCCTTTCGGCGGCTCCCCAACAACGTTTCGAGCTTGGCATGGCAGAGGCGAACAGCCCTCGCGAGGCAGACGATCGCGCCGCTTCCGACCGGCACGAGTTGCCGCCTGGCGTGAGCGAGCACGAGATCGAGGACATCGAGGACCGCGCCCGTCTGCGCACCCCGGTCATCTATGAGATCGTGCGGCGCGAAGGCGAAACCGAAATGGAGCGCCCGATCACCTCGCTGTGGTGGTCGGGGGTCGCGGCCGGGCTGTCGATCAGCTTTTCGCTGCTCGCCCAGGCGGCACTGCTGCTGCACCTGCCGGATGTGCCGTGGCGGCCGCTCGTCAGCAGTTTCGGATACTCGGTCGGGTTTCTGATCGTGGTGCTGGCGCGCCAGCAGCTGTTTACCGAAAACACCGTGACCGTCGTGCTGCCGGTCATGGCCGAATTGACCGCGGCGAATGTACGGCGCCTGGCGCGCATGTGGTCGGTGGTGTTTGCCGCGAACATGACCGGGACGTTTGTCGCGGCGCTGTTCTGCACGGTGACGCCGGTGCTGGCGCCCGATTTGCGCGCGGCAATGCTCGAGCTCAGCCGCGCCGGCATGGCGCTCGGCTGGGTCGAGATGCTGTTCCGGGCGGTTGGCGCCGGATTTCTGATCGCGGCGATGGTGTGGCTGATCCCAAGCGCCGAAGGGGCCCAATTCCAAGTGATTACGATGGTGACCTACCTGATCGCGCTCGCCGGCTTTGCCCATATCGTGGCGGGCAGCGTCGAAGGCTTTA
Source organism: Allostellaceae bacterium (assembly GCA_035570595.1). GTDB lineage: Bacteria > Pseudomonadota > Alphaproteobacteria > ATCC43930 > CGMCC-115725 > AP-15. The sequence goes on along the minus strand of DATMLF010000095.1, from coordinate 5,316 downwards.
TGCTGGTGTTGAACGGCGGGCTGACGATCTGGGACATGATCGGCCGCTTTATCGTCCCGGTGCTGCTCGGCAACATCATCGGAGGCACGGCGCTGTTCGCCGTTATCTCCTATGCGCAAGTCATGAAGGAGATGTAGCGCCCGTGGGCGCCAGCCCGGAGGGGACGGCCGCGGGATTGGAGGCGCTTAACCGCGATGCCGGAAACTGTCGGCTGGACGCAGATCGCCATTCGTCTCGCGCTGACCCTGTTCGCCGGCGCGGTGATCGGGCTCAACCGCGGCGAGCGGGGCCGGCCGGCCGGATTGCGCACGACCTTGCTGGTTTGCCTCGCGGCGTCGATTGCGATGATCCAGGTGAACCTGCTGCTGCCGATGGCGGGCAAGCCCGCCACGTCATTCGTTACGATGGACTTGATGCGGCTGCCGCTCGGCATCCTGTCGGGGATCGGCTTTATCGGCGCCGGCGCCATCGTCCGCCGCGGCAACCTCGTCGAAGGGGTCACCACCGCCGCCACCATCTGGTATGCGACCGTGATGGGGCTGTGCTTCGGCGGCGGTCAGCTGGGGTTGGGCCTTGGGGCTCTGGCGCTTGGCGCGTTTGTTCTGTGGTGCCTCAAATGGGTCGAGCACCGCATCGGCATCCCGCGTCGGGCGAGCCTGACGGTGGCGTTCGACAACGGCAGCGCGGTCGAGCAGCAGATTGCCGCGACGCTCGCCCGCGCGGGCTACGAGGTTGCCGGTCAGTCCCGGCGCTTTACCGTGCCCGGCGGTTGCCGGGAGGTCCGCTACGACCTGCGCTGGCGCGACCACGGCGAGCGGAGCCCGCAAGCGCCGGGCTTCACCGACGATTTGGCAAGCCGCAGCGATATTCAACGGCTCGAATGGCGGCAGGCGGCACCCGACTGAGGTCTTTGGCGACCGCCCGTCAGTTGGCGATCCAGTCGCGCATGAAGCGGGCGCAGCGGCGGCCCGACGGGTCGCTTGTTACTGAAGCAGGCATTGCCCGAGCCACTCCCGGTCGCGTTGCGAGGGGCGGCGCGCTAGACGCAGGTGCAACCGCGCCGCCGCTTTCTCGCGCTGGCGCGAGCGGATCCAGGCGGCGATCAGCGCATCCTCGAACACCTCGCGCTGCGCGTGGCTGCCACCGATCCGCGGCAGGTCGGCAAGAGCGGCTTCGAGAATGCCGGCGGCTTCGGCCGGCTGGTCGCGCGCGAGCGCCGCGACGGCGGCGCACAGCTCGGGGGCCACCTCGCCCGGCGGCAGGGTTCCCGCCTGCGCTAAATCCCGCAAACCGGCGACCCGGTTGTGCACGGCGTCAGCGTCGCCGGTCGCGGCTTCCGCCATCGCGGCATGCAGATCGGCAAAGGCAAGGCTTGCGCGCGGAAAATGCCGGCGACCATGCGCCGCTACCTCCGCCCATTCGTTGCCGAGCCGCGGCGCCGCGCCGTAGATCTGCCAGCGCCACAGGAACGACGCCGAGTCCGCGAGGCTCAGCATCGGCGCCGACAGCGCGACCAAGGGGCGGATCGCGTCGCGGTAGACCGCCATCGCCAGTCCGTTGTTGCCGCGCGCCAGCTCGAACAGCGCGAGATGCCACGACAGATGGCAATGCAGGTGGCCGGCGCGCGGATACCCGGCGAGCCAGTTCTCGACAAAGGCGGCGCCGCCCTCGGCGTCCCCCGCCTCGAAAAAGCCGTGCACGCGTTGATGGGCGCCGTGCGCGTTGCGCGGGTTGAGATCGAGCGAGCGGTCGACCAGCCGCGTGCCGGCGGCTACGGCGCCGGTCTCGATCCGCGCCCAGCCGAGATAGCCGAGGAACCACCAGTCTTCGGGCCAATGCGGCGCCAGCTCTTCGAGGAGCGCCAGTTGCGCCTCGTGATGGTCGCGCCGTCCGCTGAACCCCAGCAATCCAAAGACGCCGAGCGCCAATGACAGCGGCATTGCGTCGCGCGGGTATTCCGCGGCGTGCTCGCGAACCAGCGCCAGGGCGCCGCCCGCGTCCCCGCCGAGGGCGGCGGCGATAGCGGCGACATGGCGCTGCTCGCGCACCGAGCCGCGCCTCGCCAACGCCTGCGCGCGCGCCGCCGTTGCCCGCGCCTCGCCGACGCGCGCCTGCAGTTGTAAGAGGCGGGCATAGGCGATGTGAGCGAGCGCAAAATCGGGGTCGGCGGCGATTGCCCGCGCCAAGCGGGCCTCCGCCCCGGGATAGGCGGCGAGCAGCAAGTCTACGGCCGCCACATACTCGGCGACGGCTTCGGGCGAGGCCGCGGTGACCGGAAGGTCGAAACGATCCTTGGCTTCCATTCCGATGACCCTCCTTGCGCCTTGCTCGCCGCAATCCGAACGAGCCGCGTCAAGAATAAGGCTTGTTCATGCCGAGCGTCGCTAGGACCCGCCGGCCATGCTAGGCTCGCACAAAAGGAGCGATCGGCCCATGAACGAAATCGGCTTTGCCGCCACCGCAGTTGCCGCCTCGCGGCCGGAGCGTGCCGGTTCCGTCGAGACGCGGCTGTGGGCGGCGTTGCGGGAGGAGGCGGTGCGCGTTGCGGCCCGCGAGGAGATGCTGCGCGGTGTCCTCGACCGCGCGGTGCTGCGTCGCGTCGATTTCAGCTCGGGGCTGAGCGCGCTGTTGGCCGAGAAGCTCGCCGAACCGTTGCTGCCGGCGGGGCGCCTTGCCGAGCTCGCGCTGTCGGCAATCGCGCGGGATCGGGCGATCGCCGCTGCCGCGGCGGCCGACCTCGAGGCGATCCGCGCTCGCGACCCGGCGGCCGAGAGCTATCTGACCCCGTTTCTCTATTACAAGGGCTTCCATGCGCTGCAATGGCACCGGGTCGGCCATTCGCTGTGGCAGGCCGGGCGGCGCGACCTCGCCCTTTTCCTGCAGAGCCGCGTGTCGGAGATCTTTGCCGTCGACATCCACCCGGCGGTGCCGGTCGGCAGCGGGGTGTTTATCGACCACGCCACCGGCCTCGTCGTCGGGGAGACCGCGGTCATCGGCAACGACGTGTCGATCCTGCACGAGGTGACGTTGGGGGGCACCGGCAAGGAGCGCGGCGACCGCCACCCCAAGGTGCGCGACGGCGTCTTGCTGTGCGCCGGTGCGAAGGTGCTCGGCAACGTCGAGATCGGCCGCGAGGCCAAGGTCGGCGCCGGCAGCGTCGTGCTGCACGACGTGCCGCCGCGGGCGACGGTCGCCGGGGTCCCGGCGCGGGTGGTCGCGTGGTCTCAGGGCAGCGTGCCGGCGCTGGAGATGGACCAGAGCCTCCCCGACTACGAGATCTGACCGGCACCGGCCGTCGCGCGCGAAGAGCGCCGTGCTTCCCGACCGCCTCGAGACCAGCCGCCTGATCCTGCGCCCGATCGCCCGCGGCGACGCGCTCGCGGTCTTCGCCGGCTATGCCCAGGACCCGGAAGTCGCACGCTATTTGAGCTGGCGCCCGCACCGCCGGCTCGCCGAGACCGAGGCCTATGTCTCGCGCTGCCTGGCGGCACCACCGACGCGGTTGCGCACCTATGCGCTCGTCGGCCGTGGCGACGGCCGGCTGATCGGCGCCTTCGACCTGCGCCGCCCCGAGCCGCACCGGATCGGTTACGGCTATGTGCTGGCGCGGTCGTTTTGGGGGCGTGGCCTGATGACCGAGGCGTTGGCGGAGGCCGTCCGCTGGGCGATGAGCCAGGAGGAAATCTGGCGGATCGGGGACGTCTGCGACGTCGACAATCTCGCCTCGGCCCGGGTCATGGAAAAGGCGGGGTTGGCCCGCGAAGGCGTCCTGCACCGCTGGCTGGTCCACCCCAACCTCGGCTTCGAACCGCGCGACTGCTTCAGCTACGCCCTGACCCGCTAACCTGGTGAGCGCGAGGTTTCCCTCTCTGCCCCGCGTCCAGTCAAGTTGCACCGCGCTCACCCCCTCCCCTCCCACAGCAAGCGGGAGGGCGTCCTATGTGTATCCCCGCCTCTCGATGGGGCGGGTCGGGGTGGGGTGAAGCGTGCCGAGTGCGTCGACTCGGTCGACAACCGCTCTGATTGCCTCGGCGCGGGCCCATCGCCTCGTGCCTGGCATCCCGGGACCCGCACCGCCGTCACCCGGCCGCGGCCGGCCAGACCAGGCTTGCGCCGGCGATTGCATTGGGCGCTTTCTCGGGGCTAAGGTTTAAAAAACGACGATTTCGCGGGAGGGAGAACAATGGTCAAATTGCGCGTCAACGGCCAGGACCGTGCGTTCGACGGCGACCCGTCGATGCCGCTCCTGTGGTATCTGCGCGACGAGCTCAGCCTCACCGGCACCAAGTTCGGTTGCGGCATGGCGCTGTGTGGCGCCTGCACCGTGCATGTCGACGGCCAGGCCACGCGCAGCTGCATCACCGCGCTCGGCGATATCGACGGCCGCTCGGTGACGACGATCGAAGGGCTCGACCCCGACGGCAACCACCCGGTGCAAAAGGCGTGGCGCACCGCCAACGTGCCGCAATGCGGCTACTGCCAAGCCGGGCAGATCATGCAGGCGGCGGCATTGCTCGCGACCAGCAAAAACCCGTCGGAGGCCGAAATCCTCAGTGTCATGAGCGGCAACATCTGCCGCTGCGGCTGCTACCAGCGGATCACCGCCGCCATCAAGGCGGCGGCGACGGGAGCCTGACCATGACCGCCGTTCACGTCGCACTCGAGAATGTCAGCCGCCGCGGCTTTCTGCGCGGCGTGCTGGCGACCGGCGGCCTCGTCATCGCCGCCGAGTTCCTGCCGGCCCGCGCGGCACTCGCCTATGCAACGGGCGCGGCCAAGTTTCCGGGCGGCGTGGTGTCCGACCCGCACGTCTTTGTCTCGATCGACCCCAGCGGCATCGTCACGATCATCGCGCATCGCGCCGAGATGGGGACGGGGTCGCGCACCAGCCTGCCGATGGCGGTGGCCGACGAGCTCGACGCCGACTGGGCGCGGGTGCGCGTCAAGCAGTCGCCGGGCGACGAAAAGAAGTACGGCAACCAGAACACCGACGGCTCGCGCAGCCTGCGCCACTTCATCCAACCGATGCGTCAGTGCGGTGCGGCGGCCCGGCATATGCTCGAGATGGCGGCGGCGGCGCAATGGGGCGTGGATGTCTCCGAGGTCCAGGCGCAGAACCACGAGGTCGTCCACAAGCCCTCCGGCCGCAAGCTCGGCTACGGCGAGCTCGCCGCCGCGGCGAGCGCCCTGCCGACGCCGCCGCCCGACCAGGTCAAGCTCAAGGACGAGGCCGCGTTTCGCTATATCGGCAAGGGCAACGTCCCGATCGTCGACCTTTTCGACATTACGACCGGCCGCGCCGTCTACGGCATCGAC
>DATMLF010000094.1:0-30591 GCA_035570595.1 Allostellaceae bacterium | reverse complement strand
TCCGACTCGACAAAGCGCTGCATCCGCGGGGTGGCCATGATGCGGCGCAGCAGCTTGAGCCCCTCGACGATGGTTTGACGATCGGTCTCGGTCGCGAGGTAATTCGGATAGACCGCCGGCGGGTCGGCCGGGTTGGCGCTTCTTAGCTCGATCTTGCCGCGGCTTTCCGGCCGCAGCTGATAGACGATCGTCGTGAACCCCGACCACGGGTGGAGCCCGTCCTGCGGCCGGTCGGCGCTGAACGGCGAGCACGAGCATTTGACGTCGGCGGACGCGAGCTCGGGCCGGGTGCGCGCGAAGAGCGCCGCGGGCGAGGTGCCCATCGCCAACGGGCCGGTCTTGAACGTGTAGTATTGCAGGCCGGCCTTCAGCTTTTTCAGGTTGCTCTGCATCACGTCGTTAACGGTGATCGGCGCCGTGCACTTGAACTTGAGCGGCGCCGAATAATGGTCCTGCAGGCTCTGCCCGACGCCCGCGAGATCGTGCACGACCGGAATGCCGTGCGCCGCCAGCTGCGCGGCCGGGCCGACCCCCGACAGCAGCAGCAATTGCGGCGAGTTGACCGCACCACTGCACACGACGACCTCGCTCGCGGCGCGCGCGGTGTGGGTCTCACCGCCCTGCCGGAAGATCACGCCGGTCGCCCGCCGCCCGTCGAACGTGATTTTTTCGGTCAGCGCGTTGGTGACGACCCGCAAATTGGGCCGGGTCATCGCCGGGCGCAGATAGCCGACCGCGGTCGAGCAGCGTTTGCCGTTTCGCGTCGTCGTCTGGTGATAGCCGACCCCGTCCTGCCCGGCGCCGTTGAAATCGTCGTTGCGCGGAAAGCCGAGCGCCACCGCCCCCTCGATAAACGCCTCGCAGATCGGGTGCTTGTCGGGGACGTCGGAGACGCATAGCGGGCCGCCGGTCCCGTGCCAGGCGTCGGCGCCGCGCGTCTGGTGCTCGGAGCGCTTGAAATAGGGAAGCACGTCGTCAAACGACCAGCCGGTGTTGCCGAGCTGGCGCCAATGGTCGAAATCCTCGGCCTGGCCGCGGATGTAGACCATGCCGTTGATCGAGGACGATCCGCCCAAGACCTTGCCGCGCGGCCAGAACACCTTGCGGTCGGCCGCACCCGGGTCGGGCTCGGTCTCGTAGCACCAGTTGACCGTCGGGTCGGCGAAAGTCTTGCCAAAGCCCAGTGGTATGTGGATCCAGCGGTTCTTGTCCTCGCCGCCGGCTTCGAGCAGCACGACGCGCGTCGCCGGGTCCTCGCTCAGCCGCGCGGCGACGGCACACCCCGCCGACCCGGCGCCGATCACGACAAAGTCTGCGTCGAAGATTTCCTGACCCGGCATCAGTCCCTCCCTCGGCTTTGCGCTGACGAATGTTGAGCCGATGTTAGCGCGTTCGCGGCAGGCGCGTCATGCCGCCCCTGACGTTATTGAGCGACCGGTGATAGCGGACATCGCGGATTGCCTTCCGCTATCCTCGCCGAACTATACTCGGCTCGTCGATCGCAAACCGCGAAACTTGGGAGGGACCGCCATGACCGTGTGCCGTTACGCCTGGGCCGGGCTCGGCCTGCTGCTCGCCGCACCGGCGGGCGCGCAACTGCTCGACCACAAGGACTTGTCGCTGGCGACGGCGTTGACCATCGCCACCACCGCCGCCGACACCTGCAAGGCGCAAGGCAACCTCGTGTCGGTCACCGTCGTCGGCCGCGACGGCCAGGTCATCGTATTGCTGCGCGGCGACAATTCCTCGCCGCACACCGTCGAGAACAGCCAGCGCAAGGCCTACACCGCGCGCACCTTCCGCATCCCCTCGGGCGTGTTCGCGAACCGCGTCAAGGAAAATCCGACCACCGGGGCGGTCCATCTGAGCGGCGTCGTCGCGGCTCAGGGGGCATTGCCGATCAAGGTCGGCGACGACGTGGTCGGCGCCGTCGGCGTCTCCGGCTCGCCCGGCGGCGACAAGGACGAGGTCTGCGCCAAGGCCGGGATCGACAAAGTGGCCGATCAGCTGAAATAGCGATTGGCGCTTTCGGGTCCCGGCGAGTTTCTGTATGCCTCGCGCCGCCGCACCGAGGAGGACACCCCCATATGACCCAGACCGTCGCCCGCCTGCTGGCCGAGAGCCTCGAGGCCCACGATGTCGACCAGGTCTACTGCGTGCCCGGCGAAAGCTATGTCGGGCTGACCAGCGCGCTTATTGAAAAGAACTCGATCCGCGTCGTCGTCTGCCGCCATGAGGGCGGGGCCGGCTACATGGCGGTGGCCGACGGCAGATTGCGCGACCGCGCCGGAGTGGCGATCGTGTCGCGCGGGCCGGGGCTGTCGAACGCGATGGTGGCGTTGCACTCGGCCTACCACGACGCAACCCCGGTGGTGATGCTGGTCGGCCAGGTCGAGCGCCGGGATTTCGGCCGCCTCGCGCTGCAGGAGCAGAACTATTCGCGCCTGCTCTCCGACGTGACCAAGGAGGTGATCGAGGTCGGCGAGCCGGAGCAGGTCTCCGAAGCCATCGCCCGCGCCTTTCACCTTGCCGAGAGCGGCACCCCCGGACCGGTCGCGGTGATCGTGCCCGAAGACCTGTTCGACGTGGAGACCGACGCCGCCGCCGACCCGGCGCGCCCGCGCGTCGTCGCGGCGCCGCGGCCCAACGACCTCGACCGGCTCGCGGTGATGCTGGAGGCCGCCGAGCGCCCGTTGATCCTGGTCGGCGGCGCGATGCTCGCCGACGCGGTGCACGACAACGCCGTCTTTGGCGAACTCAACCGCCTTGCCGAGCAATGGGTGTTGCCGATCTGCCCGACCCACCGCCGGCCGCAATTGTTCGACGCGACCCACCCGAATTTCGGCGGCTATATGGGGATCCGGGTGCCGCCCGATCTCTTGGGCGAGATGAAGCGGGCCGACCTGATGGTGGCCTTGGGCGAGCGGATGACCGACTCGGTCAGCCAGTCCTACAGCTTTCCGAACGCCCCCAAGCCGCAACTGCCGTTTGTCCACGTCTGGCCCGACCCCGACGAGGTCGGCCGGGTGTGGCGGCCCGACCTCGGCCTGCCGTGCAGCCCCTACGAGGTGATCCGCGGCTTGCTGCGCCGCGGCGCGCCCGCCGACTCAGCCAAGCGCCGGGGCTGGGTCGCCGGGCTCAACGCGATCCACCGCCGGCTCTTGGCGAAGGAATGGGAGCCGACCTCGGACGGCGTCAACTTCGCCGCGGTCGTCTGCGAGGTCGACAAGCATTTGGCGCCCGACGCGACAGTCACCACCGACGCCGGCAATTTCGCGAGCTTTGTGCACCGCTATATCGGCTTTCGCCAGGGTCAGGTGTTTCTGGCTTCGGTCGTGGGGGCGATGGGCTCGGGGGTGCCGATGGCGGTTGCCGCCGCGCTGCGCCGTCCCAACACGCAGGTCGTCGCCTTTGTCGGCGACGGCGGCGCGCTGATGACCGGCAACGAGATCGCCACCGCCTGCCAGTATGGCGCCAACCCGATCGTGGTCGTTTCGGACAACCGCATGTACGGCACGATCGGCATGCATTCCTACATGCGCTACCCCGAGCGCGCATTGATGGAGGGTGTGCGGCTCACCAACCCCGATTTTGCGCAATGGGCGCGGTCGTTTGGCGCCGAGGGGATCACGATCGACGACGAGGCCGGGATCGCCGACGGCATCGCCCGGGCCTTTGCGGTGAAGACGCGGCCGGTGGTCGTCCATTGCCGCACCTCGCAAATCCAGATGAGCGCGTGGCGGAGGTACACGCGATCGGAGACGCTCCCCTAGCGCGGGTTTCCGATTGCACCGCGCTCACCCGCCCAACCCTCCTCCATCCCAATCCCCCTCCATTAAGGGGGAGGGCCTCGATCAGCACTCCTTTTGCGCCCGCCCCCTCGATGGGGGCGGGCCGGGGTGGGGGTGATGCGTGCGTCAACCAGATCGAAAACTGCCCTGGCACAGCGGCGCCGCTCTGGACCTGTGAGGGCGGGCGATGGCCACCCGAGCCCTTGCCTCCGCGACCGGGAAGCGGCTCGGGGGCGGCGCACCTGCCTCGAGTTCGGCCGTGCGGTTACTGGGCCGGCGCCGGCTCCGGCGTCTTGGCCTTGGTGAAGGGCGGCATGACCTCCCTGCCAAAACGCTCGAGCTGTTCGAGCGCCACCGCCTTGGGAACGCCGACGCTCAGGCTGACCGAAACCCGGTCGAGCCCCGGATAGCGCTTTTCCAACGCCTTCAGATGCTCGACGATCTGCTCGGGCGACCCGCATAGGACCCCGCCGGCGGCGATCGCGTCCTCGATCCGCGGCAGCTTGGCGAGGGGCGCGCGTTTCGGATCGCGCATGATCTCGATCTGCGCGTCGCTCAATGCCCGCACCAGGCGCAGCTCACCAAACATCTTCATGTTTTCTTCGTAGTATTTACCGGCCTCGCGGATGCCTTGCTCACGGCTGTCGGCGATGTAGAAATGGAAGCCGAAGCACAGCCGCTCGCCGAGCTCGATCTCCTTGCCGATGCGGGCGTGCGCCTGTTGCCAGTCGAGCACGACTTTGTGCATGGCGCCGCCCTCGGCCGAGCCGCCGCCGATCAGCCCCTGGATCCCGTGCTTGGCCATAAAGTCGAGCGCGCGCTCGCTGCCGCCCTGGATCGGCTGCCAGCATTCGACCGGCGGCCGCGGCGGCCGCGGCACCAGGGTCAGCTCTTCGAGGGTGTAGCCGCGATAGGGCACCCGCGGCGGCAAGGTGTAGTGCTTGCCCTGATGCGCAAAGGATTCGTTGTTGAACGCCTTGAAGATGATCTCGACCTGCTCTTCGAACAATTCGCGGTTGGCGTTCTGGTCGAGCAACGGCGCGCCGAAGGTCTCGACCTCGCGGGTGTGGTAGCCGCGCCCGACGCCAAAGGTGATGCGCCCGCCGGAGAGGATGTCGGCCGTCGCGTAATCTTCGGCGAGGCGCAGCGGGTGCCACATCGGCGTGATGTTAAAGCCGCATCCGAGCCTGATGTGCCGGGTCAGATGCGCCAGATGCAGCGCCGTCATCAGCACGTTCGGGATGCACTCGTAGCCCTCATGCTGGAAATGGTGCTCGGCCATCCAAAAGGTGTCGTAGCCGAGCCGGTCCATCAGTCGCGCCATCGCCTGCGCCTTGTCGAAGACGGTGGCGAGATGCTGGTTCGGATAGCGGCGGTCGTTGACCGGGACGCCGCCGTAGCCGACATCCTCAATGTCGACATGTCCGGCGAACAGGCTGTCGAATTTTGTAATCATTTAAGGGACCTCCGCGGGTGACCGCCGACCGATCGGGCGAATAGTACGCCGTGGCGCGGGGCTGGCAACCGGCATCGCCCGAATTCCCCCTCCGCAGGTCCGCGCGGTCGGACTGGCCCTCGCCGGCGCCAATTGTCATCGGCCGACGCCGCGGATATCTTGGTCTGCTCTCTATGCGGGCTTGAAGCGGGAATCGAGATGCGAGCGTGCGCGCGATGGCTTCTGGCTGTCGGCCTCACCGCTGGGGGCAGCCTCGCGGCCGGCTTCCCGGTAGTCGCCCAGCAGCCGGGTGGCGGGATCAGCGCCCAGCAGGCCGACATCGGCCGGGTCGACACCGCCATTCAGCGCTACGGCCAAGCACTCGGTGTCGTCACCCGGCTCAGCCGGCCGCTCGGCGCCGAGACCGAATGCTACGGCATCTGCTTTTTACCGAGCAGCAGCCGCTCCACCGCATGGCGCTGCGCGCCGCGCGAGAGCTGCACGCTGCACTGCGACATCAGCCCGCCGGTCGGCGACTGCCGGTGAACCAGCACGTCCCGCGCGGGCGCTGGCACCGCGCCCGGGGACGCAAGGCGCCCCCCGGGCGTACTCGGCTGTCTAGGGTTTCCCGCGCGTTAGGGTCCCGGCGCGCACTGCAAGGACATCGAGGCGACCCCGGCGGCGACGTTGAGGCCGGTCGTACCCTCGATGCTGACCGGCTGTAGCGAAAACGAGTTGCCGTTGCCGCCAACCAGGACATTTGCCCCGGCACCGACCCCGACCGTCGCGTTCGCCGCGACGCCGGAATAGGTGCCCGCCAGCCCGCACGGAACCGGCGTGGCGGTTGGTGCGACTACCGACCAAACCAGCACCCCGCCGTGGATGTATCCTATATCGACACCGAATTTGTTGATCGTGCCGACGTAATGTTCATAACGCGCCGGTGCCGGCGAAAAGGTGCAGTTCACCGACCGCGACGAGCCTAGGATGAACCCGAACCCGCTGGACACGTTGCAGCTGAGCACCCCGACCTTGACGCCCTGGGCGTGCGCCGGCGCGCTCAGGGCGAGGGCGCCCGCCGTCAGTGCGAGCGCGCCGACCGCCACCGCCAATCTTCTGTGCATTCGATAATCCTCCTGTTTGCCGATCTCCGGCCTGGCTTGAAGGCGAAGCCTGAACACCAGCGATATAGGTTGGTTCCGCTATCTTGCGCTATGATTTCATTCCGACTTCCCCCGCCTGGCTGGGTTGCGGCGCGAACCCGGCGCCGCGGCCGCCCCGGGCAGCGGGCGCCATCGGTCGCCGTGCGCGTCCGCGGGCCTCCGCCCGATGAACCTTCGTTCGAGATCGCGGTTGCCCACATCGGTCATGAATTTTCGGGTCGCGATGGCCGGCATTCTCGGCACGCCGACACGCCACGCGGAGCGGCGGGTTTCCTCGGCTTGCCGCCCAAAGTCACGCCTGATGCGCGCCCTCGGCCGGCTCGCCCGCGGCCGGCCGCCGACGCAAATTAAGCACTCGCGTCCGCGGCGATTTTTTGGAACAATCAGGGCCTGCGGTCTCGACGGGGCCGCGCACCGATTCGACAGGAAACCGACTTGATCAGAGACAGGAATTTCCGTCAGCCGCGCCGCCGCGACTTTGACGATGACGGTTACGATCCGCACCTGCGGGATTTTGGCGGGGGGGCGCCCCGCTTTAGCCCGCCACGGTTCGACGCGCCCTCCGGACCGCCGGTTCGCGCCGTCGTGAAATGGTTCAAGCCCGAACGGGGGTTCGGGTTTGTCGAGTTGTCCGACGGCTCGGGCGACGCCTTTCTGCACGCGAGCGTGCTCGAGCGCAACGGCATCGCCGCTGTGCAGCCCGGCGAGACCCTCGAGCTGCGGGTGTCGCCCGGTCAGAAGGGCCCGCAAGTCACCGAAATCCTCAGTGTCGACACCAGCACGGCGACACCGCCCTCGGCCCGCCGCTCGGCATTCCCCGGGAGTGCGCGCCCGACCTACGAAGCTGCCTCGGTCGAGGAGACCGGCACGGTGAAGTGGTTCAACGCCCAAAAGGGCTTTGGCTTCATCGTCCGCGAGGGCGGCGGCAAGGACGCCTTTGTCCACGCCTCGGTGCTCGAACGCTCGGGCCTCCAGACGTTGAACGAAGGCCAGCGGGTGCTGATCGACATCGCCGAAGGCCGCAAAGGCCCCGAAGCCGTCAGAGTGCGCCTCGCTTAGAAAAAGCACGGCGCGCGCCTGCTCCGGGCTAGGGAAGGGCCGGGTTGGCGAAGGGCCGGGTTGGGGGGAGGATGGACTTCGGCGCGGCGATGTTTTTCGCCGACTACTCGATGGGGCCGGCCGAACTCGGCCGCGCGCTCGAGCAACGCGGCTTCGAGTCGGTGTGGGCGCCCGAGCATTCGCACATCCCGAGCTCGCGCGTGACGCCGTTCCCGCAGGGCGGGGAATTGCCAAAAAAGTATTACGACGCGATGGACCCGTTCGTCGCCTTGACCGCGGCGGCGACGGCGACAGCGCGCTTGAAGGTCGGTACCGGGGTGTGCCTCGTCGCCCAGCGCGACCCGATCCAGACCGCAAAGCTCGTCGCCTCGCTCGACCAGGTTTCCGGCGGGCGTTTTCTGTTTGGTGTCGGGGCGGGCTGGAACGCCGAGGAGATGGCCGATCACGGCACCGCCTTCAAAACCCGATTCAAGCTGATGCGCGAGCGGGTCGCAGCGATGACGGCGATCTGGACCGAGGACGAGCCCGAATGCCACGGCGACCTCGTCGATTTCCCAAAGATGCGTGCCGGGCCGAAACCGGCGCAAAAGCCGCACCCGCCGGTTATCGTCGGCGGCGCCTTTCCGCACGCGGCGCGCCGTGCCATCCGTTATGGCGACGGCTGGGTCCCGCATGCCGGCCGGCCGCAATATGCGGACGTGACCGATTTCCTGCCGCAGTTCCGGCAAATGGCGGTTGGGGCCGGACGCGACCCGGCAGAAATCCCGGTGACGGTGTTCGGCGTTCCCGACGATCTCGACCGGCTGAAGCGCTACCGCGAGCGCGGCGTCGCGCGCGCCGTCGTCAGCCTGCCCTCGGCCGGGGCCGACGAAGTCCTCCCAATCCTCGACCGCTGGGCCGAGCTGATCCAGCGCGTCGAATAACGCCGACGGCGCTTCATAACCGACGCGATAACACCGATAGGTTACCGGTTCGATCGCCGCCCGCCGTAGCTGCCGGGCTCACTACCGTTCGTCGCCTCCGCCGCGACGGTCTGCGTCGGGCGTGCTTCGAGTTGGGCGAGGTCGGTTCGGTTCCACCAGCCGCCGCCCAGCGCCTGGAACAATGCCGCGGTGTCGGCATAGCGGTTGGCTTGCGCCTGCACGACCCCGCTCAGCGCCTGCTGATAGGCGTTTTCGGCGGTCAACAATGCCAGGTAGTTGACCGCGCCGAGCTCGAGCTGGCGCCGGGTGATGTCGAGGCTGGTCTTGGCGGCCGCGACGGCGGCGGCGGCCGTGGTCAGCTCGTCCGCGTCCGACTGCAGCGCATGCAACGTGTCGGCGACATTTTGAAAGGCGGCAATGACGGTGCTGCGATATTGCGCCGCCGCCTGCTCGAACGCCGCCTCGGCGGCGCGCTGTTTGTGCAGCAGGGTGCCGGCGTCGAACACGGTCGCGGTCACATTGCCGGCCACGGTCCAGAAGGCGGTGCCGGGCCCGGCAAACATCTGCGCGAACGCGATCGACTGGCCGCCGCCATTGGCGGTCAACGTAAATTGCGGCAGCCGATTGGCGATCGCGACGCCGATGTCGGCGCTCGCCATATGCAGCTGCGCTTCGGCCGAACGGACATCCGGACGCTGGTCGACGAGCTTCGAGGGCAGGCTGACCGGCAGGTCGCGCGGCAGCCGCAGCGAGGCGAGCTCGAATTCCTCACGCGGTTGCTGGTTGGGGAAACGGCCGAGCAACGCGGTCAACAGGTCGCGCTCGACTGCCAGCTGCTTTTGCAGCGGCGGCAACTGCGCCTGCGCCTGCGCCAACGCCGCCTCTTGCGCGGCGACATCGACGCCGGCGACCGCCCCCAGCGCCAGCTGGCGGCGCAGGATGTCGAGACCTTCGCTGTCGATCCGGATAATTTCTTCGGTCGCCGCGATCTGGCCGCGCAACGACGCCTCTTGAACCGCCGCCGCGACGACGTTCGAGGTCAGGGTCAGGTAGGTCGCTTCGAGCTGAAACTGCTGCGATTGGGCGGTCGCGGCCAGCGACTCGATCTGGCGGCGGGTGCCCCCGAACACGTCAGGCGTGTAGGAGACCGTCACCTGCGCGGTATAGAGGCTGTAATAGGGGTTGCCCGAGGCGGCGACCGGGGTCACCGCACCGGTCGCGGTCTTGTTCCGGGTCGGCGAATAGCCCGCGGTGACGTTGGGATAGAGCGAGCCCTGCTCGGCATAGACGTTTTCCCAGGCCTGGCGCAGTGCCGCCTGGGCCGCCGGCAGGGTCGGGTTGGCGGCGATCGCCTGCTCGACGAGCGCGTTCAAGCCCGGCGAGCCGAACAACGCCCACCATTGCCCGGGAATGTCGAGACCCCGCACAAAACGCTGCGCCGCCCCCGCCGCGACCGGCGCCGAGGCAGTTTCCGCCGGCAGCGGTTCGGGCGTGTATCCGCTGGCCGCAGGCGCCTCGGGCCGTTTGAAATCGGGGCCCACCTCGCAACCCGACAGCAGCAAGGCCGCACCGAAGCAAGCCGCGGTGCGGAGGCGGCCGGGAAATCCCGCCATCCTCGCCTATTCGGCCGGTGCGGGTTGCGACAGGGCTGCTGCGACTGGCGTGCGCCGTCGCGAGAACAGGTCGATCAGCACCGGCAGCAGAATCATGATCAATACGGGCGCCAGCAAAACGCCGCCGACCACGACGATCGCCAACGGTTTTTGCACTTGGCTGCCGATCGCCGTCGACATCGCCGCCGGCAGCAAGCCGACGCCGGCCGCGGCACAGGTCATCACCACCGGCCGCAGCTGTATTTCGCAAGTGCGGCGGACGGCCTCGGCGCGTGCGACGCCGTCGAAAATGAGCTTGTTGTAATAGGAGATGACGATGATGCCATCCATCGCCGATATCCCAAACAGCGCCACAAAACCGATCGCCGCCGAGACGCTGAACGGCGTGCCGGTCAGGAACAGAGCAAAGATCCCGCCGACCAGCGCCATCGGCATCACGCTCGCCGCCAGCACGGTATCGGTCAGCGAGCCGAAGTTGACGAACAGCAGCACGCCCATCAACGCAAGGCTCAACGGCACGACCAGCGCGAGCCGCGCGATCGCCTCCTGGAGTTCGCCAAATTCCCCGACCCATTCGAGGCGAGAACCGGGTGGCAGCCGTACCTCCTTGGCGATCTTTTGCTGCGCCTCCTGCACCGCCCCACCGAGGTCGCGGCCGCGCACGCTGAACTTGATCGGGATAAAGCGCTCCTGGTTTTCGCGGTAGATGAATGACGGGCCCGAGACGAGCTTGACCTCGGCGACGTCGGTCAAAGGGACCGGGACGATGCCGTTGCCATTGGGGCTCGGCGCGCCGATCGTAATTCGCCGGATCGCCGACAGGCTGCCGCGATAGCGGGCGGCGAGGCGGACATTGATCGGGAAGTTGCGGTCGCTGCCGTATTCATAGACGTTGCCGGCGGCCTCGCCGCCGATCGCCGCCTGGATGGTCGAGTTGACGTCGCCCGGCGCCAATCCGTAGCGTGCGGCACGCGCGCGGTCGATGTCGATGTCGACCGTCGGCTGGCCCACCGATTCGAAGACCGAGAGGTCAGTAATACCCGGCACCGTCTCCAGCACGCTCTTGATCTGATATGCCGTCTTCTGGATCGCCTGCAGATCATTGCCGAACAACTTGATCGCATTCTCGCCCTTGATGCCGGAGGCGGCCTCTTCGACGTTGTCCTCGATATTTTGCGAAAAATTGAAGTCGACGCCGGGAAATTGCGCAACAAGTGCGGCGTTCATCTGCTGCGTCAGCTTTTGCTTGTCGACGCCGGTCGGCCACTCGCCGAACGGCTTCAACGGCACGTTGAATTCAGCGTTGAAAAAGCCGGTCGTATCGGTGCCGTCGTCCGGCCGGCCGAGTTGCGAGATGACCGTGACCACTTCCGGAAAACTGCGCATGATACGCCGCATTCGGTCGACATAGGGTTCTGCCTCCTCAAGGGAGATCGACGGCGGCAAGGTGGCGCGGATCCAGAAGTTGCCCTCCTCGAGATGCGGCAGAAATTCGAGCCCGAGCCCGCGCACCGCCAGCATCGCCAAACCGAATACGACCGCGGCGCTGCCCAAAGTCAGGATGCGGTTCGCCAGCGCAAATTCCAGAGCAGGCCGGTAAAGGCGGCGCAGTCCCCGCACGACGACCGTCTCGACCTCGCTGACCTGCTCGGGAAGCAGGATCGCGCTCAAGGCCGGCGTGACGGTGAAGGTGGCGACCAGCCCGCCGGCGATGGCGTAGGCATAGGTCCGCGCCATCGGGCCAAAGATGTGGCCCTCGACGCCGGACAGAGTGAAAAGCGGGACAAAGCCGGCAATGATGATCGCGGCGGAGAAAAAGATCGCCTGGTTGACCTCGACGCTGGCGCGAAAGATCGTCCGCAATTTGCCGCCCAGGCCGGCGGTCCGGGCGATTCCCGCCGGCGCTAAAGCGTGGTCTGCGGAGCCGGCGTGGAGATGGCGGAAAATGTTCTCGACCATGATCACGGTTGCATCGACGACAAGGCCGAAGTCGATCGCGCCGACGGAGAGCAGATTGGCGGATTCGCCGCGCGCCACGAGAATCGTGACGGCGAAAAACAAGGCAAACGGAATCGTCGTCGCAACGATAATGGCACTGCGTAAATTGCCGAGAAAAATCCACTGCACAAAGAATATAAGCACGATCCCAAGGATCATATTATGAAGAACGGTGCGGGTCGTGACGTCAATCAGGTCGGTGCGGTCGTAAATTTTTTGGATATGGACGCCGGGCGGCAGGACATTCGAGCTGTTGATCTTGGCAACTTCGGCCTCGACGCGGTGGATCGTCGGCAGGCTCTGCTCGCCGCGACGCATCAACACGATCCCCTGGACAATATCGTCGTCGTTGTCCTGACCGGCGATGCCGAGCCGCGGCTCGTGGCCAACGGTTACGGTCGCGACATCCTTGACATAGACCGGCGAGCCGTTGTTCGAGCTCAGCATTGTGTTGCGCAGTTCGTTCATCGTGTGGATCAGCCCGACCCCGCGCACGATCGCCGCCTGCGGCCCGAAATTGATGGTCTGCCCACCGACATTAATGTTGCTGTTGTTGAGCGCCTGCAGCATCTGCGGCAGGCTCAGCCCGTAGTCGGTAAGCTTGTCGAGATCGACGGTAACGTCGTAGGTCTTGGTCTTGCCGCCCCACCCGGCGACATCGATAACGCCGGGCACGGCTTTGAAACGCCGTTCCAGAATCCAATCCTGAATCGTTTTCAGATCGGTGACGCTGTAGCCCGGTGGTCCGACGACGCGGTACCGATAGATTTCGCCGATCGAACTTTCCGGCGAGATCTGCGGGGTAACCCCATTCGGCAGCGGTGACAACTGCGATAGCCGGTTGATGACCCATTGCTCGGCTTCGTCATAGGTGAAGTCGTACGTAAACGAGACCCGCACGTCGGACAGGCCGAACAGCGAGATCGTTCGCACCGCGGTAACATGCGGGATCCCGGCCATCTGGATTTCGATCGGGATCGTAAAGTAGCGCTCGATCTCTTCGGCGCTTTGGCCGGGGGCCTGGGTTATAACTTCGACCAGCGGAGGGACCGGGTCCGGATACGCTTCGATATCGAGCCTGGAGAAGCTGATGATCCCGGCGGCGAACAGAAACAGCAGCATCAGGACCATCAGGACCCGCTGCTTCAAGGCAAAGGCGACAACCGCGTTCATGCGTCGGTTCGCGGCTTGTCGCTCAGCCGGTGCCGCCGGCGCGGTCGATGAACAAAGTGCCCGACGTCACGATTTTCTCCCCGGCGGAGAGGCCGTCGAGCACTGCGACGATGCCGTCGCTGGCTTCCCCGGTGCGGATCATTCGCGAGGCGATTGTTCCGTCATTGTGGACGACCCAGACCCGTGCGGTGTCGCCTTCATAGACGATCGCGCTTTCAGGGACGGCCGGCAGTGTCGCGGCCGGTCCGGTGATGATGCTGAAGCGCGCGAACATTCCGGGCTTCAATGCGCCGTCGGAGTTTTCCACGTCGGCGCGCACCGGCAGGCGGTGGGTGCTGGCGTCGATCGAGGGCGCCACCCACGATATCTTCGCCTTGAAGATGCGGCCGGGAAAGGCCAGCACTCGCACCTCGAGCGGCTCGCCGACGCGGATCATCGGGGCGTCGGCCTCGCGCACGTTGGCGACAAGCCACACCGTCGACAGGTCGCCAATCGTGTAGACCGGGTTCGAGGCGCCCGACTGGACCGACAGGATGTTCTGACCGAGCCCGACCTGGCGCTGGGTCACGGTGCCGGCGATCGGCGCCACGATGTAGGCGACCGGCTCCATGTCGAGCGGCGCGCCGTTTTCGATCGCGTCGATCTCCCGGTCGCTTTTGCCGAAGATGCGCAGCCGGTTGCGCACCGCCGCGAGCGCGATCTCCTGGGCGCGCAGAGTGTTCTGCGCGGTGGCGAGGTCCATCTGGCTTTGCTGCCAGTCCTTCAGGGCGCCGCCTTTGGCGAGGTAGAGCGCATGTTGGCGCTGCTCGGCGGTCTCGTTGAGCTTCAGCTGCGCCCGCGCCGTCTTCAGATTGGCGGCGGCGGTCACGAGGTCGTTCTGGCCCTGCACGAATTCGCTCGCCGCGATCGCGATCAGCGGCGCGCCGCGCGCGACGTGATCGCCGAGCTTGGCGATCAGCCGGATCACCCGGCCGGAATAGGGAGAGAACACCGGCGTCGTCAGGTCGTCGTCGATCGCGATGTTGCCTTCGGTGACGCGTTCGGGGTGAAACGTCGCCGCCCGCACGGTCGCGACACCGATCCCGGCCCATTGCTCTTTTGTCGGCCGAAAGCTGCCGGCTTCGGGCGGCCGCGGCGCGTCCAGGGTCTGGCTGGCCAGCGGCGAGCCGACGAGCCGAACTTGCACGACGAGGATCAAGACACCCAAGCCGAGCGCTGCGACGACGGCGAGCTGGGCGCCAACGGTCAGTTGCTTGGCCCGCGCCGGCCCTGAGGGCGGGGTTGTGCGGGTCATCGGCGGCGTTCGATCCCCCGGCTCGCCTGCCGGCGATCCGTAAGGATTCTGTAATATACCCGGACTCTCTCGAAGCATGCGGGAGCAAGCATTCGCGATCGGATATTTCGCATTACTTATGCTATCCCACGACCGGGCCGGCAGCAATGGCGGCGATTTTTATACGCCGAGCCGGTTGCTGCATCCAACCAAAGGCGGTGCGGCAAAAGGCGGATCTGGGCGACCCGTCCACGCCGTGTCGATGCCCGTCAGGAAGCTTCGACGCAGACCTTGCGGAAGACCCGAATCTGCGGCAAGCGTCTCCCTCGAGCGAGATCGGCTGGCCGTGGGAAAATCGAATTTTCATGGGTTCGGCGGATGTGGAGGGTTGCCGGCCGATCGACCGATCGCGCGCGTTGTCCTGGCTCGCGGCGACCGGCGCTTTATGCTGGCCGGCAATATGCGCCGCCCAAATGGTGGCCCCCACCCCGCAACCTCAAGGCGTGCCGGTCACCCCCGAACAGGCCAAAGAGGTGCAGCCGCAGAATTGGGCCATTCACGGTCAAGCAACGATCACCTGGGAGCTGCAGCCGGCCTTCCGGGCGCCCTACACCGGTCCGCAGAGCCTGATCCCGAACGCCAACGGCAGGGAAACCATCGATACGACGCTCTATGCCGGCATCCGGCCATGGCCGGGCGCCGAAATCTGGCTCAATCCGGAGATCGACCAGGGGTTCGGGCTTAGCGACACCTTTGGCGTCGCGGGATATCCCAGCGGCGAAGCCTACAAACTAGGCAAGATTGACCCTTACGTCCTGGTCCAGCGCGGCTTTATTCGCCAGACGATAAATCTCGGCGGCGAGGCTCAAAAGCTCGATCCGGACCTGAACCAGCTTGGCGGCACCCAGACCGCCAACCGCCTGGTGTTCACCATCGGCAAATATTCGATCGTCGACATCTTCGACACCAACACCTACGCCCACGACCCGCGCAACGACTTCTTCAACTGGTCGATCATCGACCAGGGCGCATTCGACTATGCGGCGAACGCGTGGGGCTACACCTATGGCGGCGCCGTCGAATGGTATCAGGACTGGTGGACGGCGCGGGCCGGCGTGTTCGACCTGTCGCTGCAGCCGAACAGCGCGGCGCTTTCCGACTATGGCTTTGCGCAAGGGCAGTTCGTGAGTGAGCTGGAGGAAAGGCATAAGCTGTGGGATCAGCCCGGCAAGCTCAAATTCCTCTATTGGCTGACCCGCGGCAATCTCGGAACCTATCTCGACGCGATCGCGCTCGGGGCGGCGACCGGTCAAACGCCGTCGACCGCGGCCGTTCGCAGCTTTCGCACCAAGGACGGCGCCGGGCTCAATCTCGAGCAGCAGATCGCCACCGATTTTGGCGTCTTTGCGCGCGCGAGCGTGTCGCAGGGCACCGTCGAGGAGGTCGACTTCACCGACATCAACCAGTCGATCTCGGCCGGCCTTTCATTGGGCGGCGGACGCTGGGGGCGGCCCGACGACACCGTGGGACTGGCCGGCGCAATCAACCGGATCTCGCACCAGGGCAAGCTCTATCTTGCCGCCGGCGGCCTCGGCGGGATTATCGGCGACGGCGAGTTGCCGAATGCCGGCCCGGAGCAGATCCTCGAAACCTATTACCGGGTCGCCGTCGTCAGCTTCGCCCACGTCGCCTTCGACTATCAGTTCATCAACAACCCGGCCTACAACCGCGACCGCGGCCCGGTGTCGATTTTCGCCCTGCAGCTGCACCTGCAATACTGATCGGCGATTGCGTTGAGGTGAAGACCGATGGGACACAGACGGATCGCTTTCACCGTTGTCGCGGCGCTCGGGGCCGTCCCGGCAGCGGGTTGCGGTGTTCCCGACAGCCAGGTCATCGGGGTTTGGACACAGCCGAGCGCGCATTTCGTCGAAGCGGCGCCATGCGGCTCTCATTGTCGAAACTATCAGGGCTACGAGGTGACCTGGGATGTGTCCTATCCGGCGAACCTCAAACTGGCGAATTTCCGAGTTGACTGCCGCAATGTGGGGGCGGGCTACCCATGTTTGTTCGACGAGGATATCTCGATTGACGACGACCGCCCGCACCACAAGGCGACAATCTACTGGCGCACCCAGTCATCGGCAGTTTCAGCTCGCCTTGTAGCCGACGAAATCAGATAAAATTACTTCGGCGGATATTGTGAGCGACTAGTGTCCCGGTCGAGAAGTTCTGCATATCTCCCGCATTGCCATCCCGACGAAGCCTGCCCCTGGCAGCGAACAGGGGGTCGGGACCCATTTCGCGCATGGGTACCGGCCGGAGCCTGTCCTCGGGCCGGCCAAGGGCCGGACTTGTGGGCCGGTATGGTGAGAGAGAAATTGCCGTAACCAAATCGCTCGAACTTCTCGATCGCCACAGTAGCTTTCAGCCGGAATAGTCGTGTCCGTTCCGACCCGCGACCGTTCGAACTGGGCTTTTGGGCCGAGCGGCCGCAGCCGGCTGCCGGCGTCGTGGAGGGCCGCCGCACGATCGGCGCCGCGGTCGGGCGTTCACAGGGCCGCGCGGTCGCTGTTGCTGCTGATGGCGGCGATGGTCGCCGCGCCGACGGCCGGCTCGGCGCAGGTGTGGCTCGGCCCCATCGACGCGTGTTCGCCCGACGCGCTGCTCGGCGATTGGGGCGGCTTGCGGACCCGCCTCGCCGAGGATGGCGTCGGCTTTGGGTTGCAGAATCAAACCGAGCTGTGGGGCAACCTGACGGGCGGCCGCAAGCAAGCGGCCGAATATGACGGGCTGGCGACAGCGAGCCTGTGCATCGACCTTGGCAAGGCGGCGCAGTGGAAGGGGGCGACCGTGTTCGCCAGCGGTTTTCAGATCTATGGACCCGGGCCGACCATTCCGCTCGTCGGTGCGTTGCAGATGGTCAGCAACATCGAGGCAACCCCGAGCACCAAGCTCTACGATTTGTGGGTCGAGCAGCAGTTGTTCGACGGCAAGCTCCTGGTCCGCATCGGTCAGGAAGGCGCGAACGACGAGCTGATGCTGGCGCCCTATGCCGGCCTGTTTCTGAATTCCAGCTTTGGATATCCGGCCATGCTGGCGCTGGACCTGCCTTCGGGCGGACCCAATTACCCGCTCGCCGTCCCGTTTGTCCGTGTGTTTTTCAGCCCAAACGAACAAGTTTCGCTGATCGGGGCGGTGTTCACCGACGACCCGGCACCGCCGGGCGCCGGCGACCCGCAGCTGCGCGACCGCCATGGCACGGCGTTCCGGCTCAACGACCACGCGCTGGCCTTCACCGAGCTGTGGTACTCGCCACCGATCCTGCCGGGCACCTACAAGCTCGGCATGTGGATCGCGACCGGGCCGTTCGCCGATCCCTTGCGCGACACCAATGGCCTGTCGCTGGCAAGCCCGGCGAGCGACGGGATTCCGTTCGACCACGCGACCGACTACGCGTTCTATGCCATCGTCAACCAGATGCTGTGGCACAAGCCAAACACCGTATCGCAGGGCGTCGGCGTCTTCCTTCAGGTCATGCGCGGCCCCGACGACCGCAATGTCAGCGATTTGTTTGTCGAGGGTGGGGTGAATTGGAAGGGGCCGTTCCCCGGCCGGTCGCACGACGCGGCGGGGCTGGCACTGACCTATGCCGGGATTGGTGCGGCGGCGCGGCATTTCAGCCAGGATGTCGTCCTCTACAGCGGGTTGGGCACGCCTTACGCGGTGGGCGAGCCGGTCATCGAGGCAACCTACCGCGCCCGGCTCACGCCGTGGCTCAAGGTGCAGCCCGATCTGCAATACGTCGTCAATCCCGGCGCCGAAATCCCGACCCCGCAAAGCCCGATGCCGTTGAAGAATGCGCTGGTCGTCGGCGTCCGCGTCACCGTGGACTTCTGAGCGTCAGCGCGCGCGTGGGATCAGACGAGGCCAAGCCCGCCGAGGGCGCCGCCCGCCGCCACGACCCAAAGCGGGTTGACCCGCCCGCGCAACGTCAGCATAGCGGCAGCCGCGCTCAGGATAGCGCCGCGCCAGCCGGCGTCGCTGGCCCGTGCCACGACCCAACCGCCGGCGACGACGAGCCCGATCGTGACCGGCACGAGCCCGCGGCCGACCGCGAGCCGCCACGGTGCGTCGCGGAACCGGTGCCACAGCCGAAAGGCGACAAACGTCATCGCGCAGGACGGCCCGGCGATGCCGAGCGCCGCGGCGAGCGCGCCGAGCGCCCCGCCGAGCTTCCAGCCCACGAGGCTCAGCATGAATATGAAATTGGGGCCGGGCAGGATCTGCGACACCGCGAAGAAATCGGCGAACTCGCGGTTGCCGAGCCAATGGTGGGAAACGGTGACGAGGTCGTGAATTTCCGGCAGAACCACCGGAATGCCGCCAAAGCTGATCGCCGACAGCCAGGCGAGATGGGCCGCCAGCACGACAAACGCCGGCGGGTGGCTCATCGCGCGGCGGCCCCGGACGGGCGGTTGAGCAAGATGCTGAACGGCGTCAGCGCGAGCAGCACGAGCGGCAGCGGCAGCGCGCCGAGGGCAATGCCGGCAAAGGCGAGCGCCGCGAACAGCAGCGCTGCCGGCCGATGCCGCAGCGGCAGCAGCATTCGCAGGCCGGTCCCGATGACCATGCCGGCGGCCGCACCCGCGGCACCGCCCAGCACCCGCCGCACGACCGCGAGATGGGCGACCTGCAGATAGCCGACGCCGAGGAGCAGGGCCAATATCAGCGGCACCAGGGCGAGTCCGAGAAAAGCCGCGGCGGCACCCGCGGCGCCGCGAAACCGCGAGCCGACGCAGACCGACAGGTTGGCGAAGTTGGCGCCCGGCAGAAACTGGCACAGACTCAACGTGTCGGCGAATTCGGCGTCGGTGACCCAGCGCCGTTCCTCGACGAGAACCCGGCGCGTCCACACCAGCAGGCCGCCGCCAACGCTGCACAGCGACGCCTTCAAAAACGCGCCGTAGAGCGCGCCGAGCGATATCGGCGGCGCCGGCGCGCCTTCGGTGGCCGCGATCGACATGCCTACCCCCATCTTCGCCCGAGCCGCAGAGCCGACCTGATTACCGGCTCCGGCGCGGCGCAACAACCGCGGTGTCACGGCACGGGCAGCCGCGGTCGCGCCCAACCCGGATTCGGCGATCCCTCGGAACCGGGCTAATCTCGGCACATCGCCAACCGGCCATGAGGGCTGTCGAATGGCCCGCCGCTATGATGCCGTTCTCTTCGACCTCTTGACGGCGCTTGTTGATTCCTGGTCGCTGTGGAACCGGATCGCCGGCAATGCCGAGGACGGGCGGCGCTGGCGGGCCGCCTACTTGCGCAACACTTATGCCGCCGGGCGCTATCGGCCATACGAGGCGCTGGTCGCGGAGGCGGCGGCCGAGGCCGCTCTGCCGCGGCGGGTGGCGGAGGATTTGGCGGCCGGCTACGCATCGCTCGAACCGTGGCCCGAAGCGCCCGGCATCCTGCGTGCGCTGGGTAAGGTCGCGCCCTTGGGCGTCGTGACCAACTGCTCGGAAGAGCTGGGCCGGGTGGCGGCGGGGCGGGTGGGCGCGGCGTTTGCCGTCGTCGTGACCGCCGAACGCGCCGGCTTCTACAAACCCCATCCGCGGCCCTACCGGATGGCGCTGGACGCGCTCGGGGTAGCGCCCGCGCGTTGCCTGTTCGTCGCGGGATCGGCCTACGATCTCTTCGGCACCGCCAAGCTCGGCATGCCGGCCTATTGGCATGACCGGGTCGGGATCCCCGCCCCGCGGCACATCCCGGCGCCACGGTGGCGCGAGCATACGCTGACCCCGCTGCTGGGCGTTGCGGGCGTCGCGCCGTCACCGGATTCCGGCTGTTCCGAGAGCGGATAACGCCTGCCGATCGCCGCCTCTGCGGGATGACGATCAAGCCCTCGGTCTTTCGACAGAGGGGCGCTGATGACCGGCTTTACCGCGAGCGACGGGACTTGGCTCGCCTATCATGTCGAGGATTTCACCGACCCCTTGAGGGAGGGGCCGGCTGCCGGGGTCGCCGCCGCGATCTCGCCGCCGGCTGCGCAACGTGGCACAATCGGCGGCCGGGCGGCGTGCGCGGCCGGGCTCGAGGCTGGACCAGGGCGGCGCGAGCGATGGGGCGGCGATGAACGCGATCCACGATTATCTCATGCAGTCGCGCGACGTGGTGCAGGCCGCACTCGACGACCCGGCGTTTTGCGACACCGTGGCGGCGATCGCCGCCACGGCCGCGAACGCGCTCGCCGGGGGCCGCAAGCTGCTGCTGGCCGGCAATGGCGGCAGCGCCGGCGACGCCCAGCACATCGCCGGGGAATTGCTGTCGCGTCTCAACTTCGACCGGGCTCCGGCAGCGGCGTTGGCGCTGACGACGGACAGCTCGGTCCTGACCGCGATCGGCAACGACTACGGTTTCGAGCGCGTGTTCGAGCGTCAAATCCTGGCGCTTGGCGCCGCCGGCGACGTGTTTGTCGCGCTGTCGACCTCGGGGCGCTCGCCGAACATCCTGCGCGCGATCGACGCGGCGCACGAGAAGGGGCTTACGGTCGTCGGCCTCACCGGCCGCACCGGCGGCGAGATGCGCCGGCGCTGCGACATCTGCCTCTTGGCGCCGTCGGATTCGACGCCGCTCATCCAACAGATCCATATCGTCGCCGGGCACATCATCTGTGGGCTCGTCGAGGAGCGGCTCTTCGCGCAGCAAGGCTGAGCGAATGCCCCCCGGCTCCGAAACCGGCAGGCGAGGCCAGCTGGAGCGGCGACGCGAACGACTGCGCCCGGCCGCCTTTCTCGACCGCGACGGGGTGTTGAACCACGACGACGGCTATGTCGGTTCGCGTGCGCGGTTTCGCTGGATCGACGGCGCCGCCGCCGCGGTCCAGGCGTTGAACGCGGCCGGCCTCTTTGCCTTTGTCGTCACCAATCAATCAGGCGTGGCCCACGGGCATTATTCGGAGGAGGAGGTAAGAAAGTTGCATGCCTGGATTGCCGCCGAGCTCGCGGCGGTGGGGGCCCGTATCGACGACTTCCGCTATTGCCCGTTTCACCCCGAGGCCGTTCGGCCCGAATACCGCCGGGCCAGCAACTGGCGCAAGCCGGCGCCGGGGATGATCAACGACCTGTTGCGCTGCTGGCCGGTCGAGCGCGAGGCGAGCTTTCTGATCGGCGACAAGCCGTCGGATTGCGCCGCCGCCACCGCTGCCGGGATCGCCGGCCATCTGTTTCCCGGCGGCAATCTCGATCGCTTTGTTGCCGAGATACTGGACGCGCGGGCGCGGTCAGACCCGGGCGGTGGCCGAGAGGCGGGCTGAGCGCGGAGCGAACAGCTGGCGATCGAGGCTCCACACCCCTGCACCCGCGACAAAGAGATAAAGGAATACAAAGGAGTAAAGGATCGCAGCATCGCCACCGTTCAGCGACGGGAAAAAGTTCTTGGGGAAATGCGCCATGAAATAAGCGACGGCCATGTCCCCCGACAAGATGAAGGCGACGGGCCGGGTGAACAACCCGATGCAGACCAGCCCTCCGCCAACCAATTCGATCACGCCCTGCACCCCGAGCAGCGACGCCAGATGCAGGTGAGCGAACATCGGCGAAAGCGGAAAGCCGAACAGCTTGGACGTGCCGTGCTCGAGGAACGTAAGGCCGGCGATAAAGCGCAGCAGGCTCAGTGCGCGCGGCTCCCAGGGGAGCCACCAGTTGTCGTGGTCGGGCAAGACATGGTCTCCGCTTTGTGAGTCGACCGACCGCTTGACGGGTCGAGCTGGCGGTCAGGTTAACCCTGATCGCCGACCGTCACAACGTTTGGCGCCGATCTTGACAGCCGTGGCGCTGGCGCCGCCGCTTAGGCGCATCTACATTCGACTTCTGGTTAAAGGAGTAGGCGGGGACATGGCCGCGCAGGTTCGCACGGTGGCGTTTCACGGGATCGAGGTCATCGAGGTCGAAACCCAGGTGACGATCGCGTCCGGCCTGCCGGCATTCACCGTCGTCGGGCTGCCCGACAAGGCCGTCGCCGAATCGCGCGAGCGGGTGCGCTCGGCATTGCAATCGCTCGGATTGGCGCTGCCGCCAAAGCGCATCACGGTCAACCTCGCCCCCGCCGACGTGTTGAAGGAAGGCAGCCATTTCGACCTGCCGATCGCGCTCGCATTGCTGGTGGCGATGGAGGCCTTGCCGGCCGACGAGCTGGCCACTTACACCGCCCTCGGCGAGTTGTCGCTCGACGGCTCGGTCACCAGCGTCGCCGGCGTGCTGATCGCCGGGCTTTTCGCCGCCGGCCACGACAGCGGCATCATCTGCCCGCAGGCGTGCGGCGGCGAGGCGGCGTGGGCCGGCGAGATCGAGGTCGTCGCCGCGCCGAGCCTCCTGGCGATCGTCAATGATTTCAAGGGCACTCAGTTGTTGTCGCCGCCCGAGGCGCGGCTCGCGGCCTCGGCAATGGCCGGGCTCGACCTCGCCGACGTCAAAGGCCAGGAAAGTGCCAAGCGCGCACTCGAGATCGCCGCCGCCGGCGGGCACAATTTGTTGATGGTCGGGCCGCCGGGCTCGGGCAAGTCGATGCTCGCGGCGCGCCTGCCGGCCTTATTGCCGCCGCTCGAACCGGCCGAGGCCCTGGAGCTCGGCATGATCCAATCGGTCGCGGGCGGGCTGCGCGGCAGCGGGCTGACCCGCGAGCGGCCATTTCGCGAGCCGCACCATTCCGCCTCATTGCCGGCATTGGTCGGCGGCGGCATGCGCGCGCGGCCGGGCGAAATCTCGCTCGCCCATCAAGGGGTGCTGTTTCTCGACGAATTGCCCGAGTTCAACCGCGCCGCCCTTGAGGCCTTGCGCCAGCCGCTCGAAACCGGCCGGGTCAGTGTCG
The DNA here is from genome assembly GCA_035570595.1 of Allostellaceae bacterium. Classification (GTDB taxonomy): domain Bacteria; phylum Pseudomonadota; class Alphaproteobacteria; order ATCC43930; family CGMCC-115725; genus AP-15. Next base: position 7,295 of record DATMLF010000094.1, on the reverse strand, counting down.
CCCGCGCCAACGGCCACGTGACCTATCCGGCGCGCTTTCAGCTGATCGCGGCGATGAACCCGTGCCGCTGCGGCCACTTCGCCGAAGAAGCCTGCGGGCGCGCGCCGCGCTGCGCCGAGGAGTACCAGGGGCGGCTTTCGGGGCCGCTGCTCGACCGCATCGACCTCAATATCGACGTACCGGCGGTGTCGGCCGCCGACCTTGCCTTGCCGCCGCCCGGCGAGGGCAGCGCGGTGGTCGCCCGGCGCGTCGCCGCCGCGCGCCAGCGGCAGGCGGCCCGCTACGCCGATCAGCCGACCGAAACCCGCGTCCGCACCAATGCCGAGGTCGACGGCGCGCTGCTCGACGAGGTCGCGACCCCCGACCCGGAGGGGCGGGCGCTGCTGGTGCGCGCCGCCGAGCGCCTGCGGCTCTCGGCGCGCGGCTACCACCGGGTGCTGCGGGTCGCCCGCACCTTGGCCGACCTCGAAGGGGCCGCGATCGTCGGCCGCCGCCACGTCGCCGAGGCGCTCTCCTACCGCCGCCAGCGCACCTTGCCGGACAGCCCGCCGCGCCCGTGATTCGGGAGCTGCGCCGCGACGCGCTTACGCGGCGAGGCGGAAACCAGCGCCGTCGCGGACCACGTGGCCGGCGGTGCGGCCGGCAAAATGGGTGCCGATGACCAAAACCGGCGTGTCGGCGAGCCGGGCCAGCATCGCGCCGCGTGTGGCGCGGGCGGCCTCGGGATCGGAATCGGCGGTCGAGCACCAGTCGGGGCGGGCGATCTGGCAAGGGTGGTGCATGAAGTCGCCGGTGATCAACGCCTCGTCACCGTCGGAGGCAATGCGCAGGCTGACGTGGCCCGGCGTGTGGCCGGGAGTGGGCACGAGGCTGACCTCGTCGCACAGGCGGTGGTCGGTCTCGACCAGGTCGACGAGGCCGGCCTCCCACACCGGCGTCACCGAGTCGCCAAGCACCGCGGCCATGTCCTCGCGGTCGCGCTGCGCCGTCCAATGCGCGTGCTCGACCCGGCCCATCAAATAGCGCGCGTTCGGAAACGTCGGGATCCAGCGGCCGTCGACCAGCATCGTGTTCCAGCCGACATGGTCGACATGAAGGTGCGTGCACACGACCGTGTCGATCGTCTCGCGCGGATAGCCGGCGGCGGCGAGGTCCGCCAAAAAGCTCGTCTGCATCCGGTTCCAGGTCGGGATGCGGCGGTTCTCCTTGTCGTTGCCGAGGCAGGTGTCGACGATGATGCGGCGACCCCTAGTTTTGCCGCGCTGAGTTTCGATGACGAGGGCGTGGACGCTCATCTTCAGCCGGCCATGCTCGTCGGCGAAATCGGGCCGCAACCAGCCGATCGGCGAGATCGCCTGATAAGTTGCCTCGGGCAGCAGAAAACGGCTGCCGCCAGTGACTTCGAGCTCAACGATCTTGCTGACCGTCACCCGGCCGACGCGCCATTTCATGTCAGCCTCCGCTGGCAGGGCGATTCAGACCCCGTGCTGCTGGCGGCGCAGAAAGTCGATAAAGATCGCCGCGAGCAGCCCCTCTTTTTGTTGCCAGTCCTCGAGCGCCACGTCGAGGTCGGTGCGGTCCTCCGTCAGCACCTCGTGGTATTCGGCCCTCGGCAGCTGCCGGTGCGCCGCCTGGCCGGGGCGGCGCGGATGGACGAGGTCGTTGCCGGGAATGACGCAGGCCGGCATCGTCATCGAGCGCAGCTCGGCCGGGCTGAGCCCGATGACCGGGTAGTCGGCACCCTCGTTGAAGCTGCGCCGCCAGCGCTCCATCAGGCCGATGAAATCCTCGGTGTTGATCGCCAGCAGGCGGGCGCGGTTGGCCGGGTTGGCGGCGACGACCTCGCTGAAATGCTCGCTGCGGCAGACCGCCTCCATGCCGCCTTTTTGCGCCAGGTCGATATATTGGCTGTAATAGTTCTGCGCCAGCCGCTCGGCCGCATAACGCCCGCCGGTCACCCGCCACAGCAGCAGACCGCGCACCGCCGCCGGATGGCGCAACGCCAGCAATAGTGCGAGCCGGCACCCCGACGAGCTGCCGCCGACAAACGCCGGCAACGCGTCGAGCTGCACCAGCAGCTCGCGCAGATCCTCGACCCAGACCTCGTTTTCGGAATTGCCTGTGAACGACACGCCAGAGGCGCCGCAGTTGCGCCGGTCGTAGACCAGGACGCGGTTGCCGGCTTCTGCGAGCTTCTCGGCGAGCGGCTTGACGCCGGCGAGTGCGCGCCGCCCGCCCGGCTGCAACGCGACCCACGGGCCGTGCTCGCCCAGCACCTCGTAATTGATGTCGACGCCGCGAACGGATGCGATCGGCATGGCTTCCCCCACTTCGGACCACTTGGATTCCCGCCATCCTAGCGCGGCCGTCCCCGACGGAGCAGAGGAAACGGCATGCCCTCGACATCTCTTGCCCGGTAGCGCGCGGGGGAGGGACAATGGGACGGTCCGGACCGCGAAGAGAGAGCCATGATCCGCGAAGAGCTGGTGTTCGTCGCGACCTGCGACATATCGGGGCATGTGCGCGGCAAGGGGTTTCCCGCCCGCGAGCTGCCCGGGCGGCTGCAGAAAGGCATCGGCTGGACCGGCAGCAACCTGATGATGTCGCCGGCCGGGCCGATCTGGGACACGCCGTTCGGCACTGCCGGCGACTTGATGATCGTGCCCGATCCGGCGGCCGAGGTGCGGGTCGACTTTGCCGACGGCTCGGCTCCCGAGCATTTCTTTTTGGGCGACATCCGCACCACCGACGGCGAGCCGTGGGAGTGCTGCCCGCGAAATTTCCTGCGGCGCGCCGTGGCTGAGCTCGAAGAGGCGGCGGGCTTGCGCGTCATCGCCGCCTTCGAGCAGGAATTTCTGTACACCGGCGTCGAGGACCGCCCGGGCGACGCCTATGCGCTCGGCGCCTTCCGCCGCCAGGGGAATTTCGGCGAAACGTTCATCGCGGCGTTGCGCGCCGCCGGCCCGCTGCCGGACAGCTTTCTCCCCGAATACGGTCCGCGCCAGTTCGAGGTCACGGTGCTGCCGCAGCCGGCGCTGACCGCCGCCGACCACGCGGTAGTGACCCGCGAGATGGCGCGCGCCACGGCGCACCGCCTCGGCCAGCGCGCGGTGTTTTCGCCAAAGCCGGCGCCGGACAATGTCGGCAGCGGCGTCCACATCCATATGAGCCTGTGGGACGGCGGCGGCCGGCCGGTCACCTATTCGCCCGGCGAGGCGCTGGACCTCGGCAAGCCGGCGCAGCATTTCGCCGCCGGCATCCTGCATCATCTGCCGGCGATCTGCGCGTTGACGGCGCCCTCGCCGGTGTCCTATCTGCGGCTCGTGCCCAATGCCTGGGCGCCGACCAAGATCGACCTGGTGCGCCAGGACCGCAGCGCCTGCCTGCGCATCGCGCCGGTGTTCGCGGCCGCCAGCCGGGACGAGATCGCGCGGCAATTCAATCTCGAATTCCGCGCTTGCGACGCCGCGGCGAGCCCGTATCTGGCGTTGGGCGCCGTCATGTTCGCCGGCGCCGACGGCATCCGCCGGTCGTTGCCGTTGCCGGCTGGCGCGGCGGCCGCGTCGCTGCCCCAGACGCTCGACACCGCGCTCGACCATTTCGAAGCGAGCGAGGCGGTGGCGCGCTGGTTCGGGGCGCTGCACCGCGAGGCCTATTTGCGCTTCAAGCGCGTCGAGGCTGAAAAGGTCGCCGGCCTTTTGCCCGCCGAGCTGTGCGCCCACTACGCCGACATCTATTAGCTCCCCAAACCCGTCGGTGCCGTCTCAGTTCCTGACCGCTCTCCCCTTTACCGGGCAGGCCGGGGGCGTCGATCGCGCCGCGACGCGGGCGCAATCAATATCCGGCTTCGGTGTCGATCCGATTGAGGAGCGGCCGCCCCGCTTCGAAGCGGAGAATGTTGTCGAGCACGACCGGAGCGGCGGTTCGCGGGTTGGTGATGCCGGCGACATGGGGGGTTACGAGGATGCGCGGGTGATGCCAGAACGGGTGACCCGGCGGCAGCGGCTCGTCGCGGAACACATCGAGGGCCGCCGCGCAGAGCTGGCCGCGGTCGAGCGCCGGGATCAAATCGTCCTCGACCAGGTGACCGCCGCGCCCGGCGTTTACAAGGCCGGCGCCCTGGGGCAAACCGCGAAACGTGCGTTCGCAAAGAATACCCTCGGTCTGCGCCGTCAGCGGCAGCAGGCAGACGAGAATTTCGCTCGCCGCGAGAAGCTGCGGCAAACCGTCCTCGCCGGCGAATACCGGGAAGGCCGCGTCGGTTCGCGGGCGCCGGCTCCAGGCTGAAATCGGAAAACCCAACGCGGCGAGCTTGCGGCCGGCATCCTGGCCGATCTCGCCAAACCCCAAAATCCCGACAGGGCGCTCGCCGGCGTTCTTTTGCGGAAGCTCGCGCCAGATTTGAGCCTGCTGCTGAGCCTGGTAGTCGAGGTCCCGGCGGTGCAGCCGCAGCACTTGCAGCAGCACGTATTCGCTCATCGCGTCCCGCAGATAGGGGTCGACCAGGCGGACAATCGGCAGATCGCGGGGCAGCTGCGGGTCGCACAGGATGTGGTCGACGCCAGCGCCGAGCGACAGGATCAGGCGCAGGTTCGGCAGCGCGGCGAGCAGCCCCGGCTCCGGCCGCCAGACGAGGGCGTATTCGATGTCCGCCGGGTCGCCGACTTCCGGCCAGATCCGGACCTCGACGCCGGGGGTCAGCCGCGCCAGCTCGGCCTGCCAGCGGGGCCCCGAATCGACCGTGGAGCGAAATAACAGCGCCATCGCCGTCGGTCATACCACAGATCAACGCGCCGCCATATTCCGGCCGGGTTCCGGGTCCACGACGGCGGCGCCATCAGCATGAGGGGGCGGCTCGATGCGCTCGTTATGGAGGATGATCGCGGCACGCTGGCTCGGCGGGCAGGGTTCGGACGCCCTGACCGGCGACACCGCGTTGACCGACCTGCTGATGCCGCGCGACAGCGAGGCCGCTCCGGGGTTCCTGGTGCGCCGTCAATCCCAAGTGTCGCACCATGCGATGATGGCCCAGCAGGACCAAGTCCGCCCGGAGGGTGAAACCACCGGCGGTCAGGCCGCCCGAACCGACCGCGAAGCATAAAACCGGCGACGCGCCCGATGGGCCGGTCGACGCCGAGCCGCGCGCTGCAACCGGACGGCCGACCCGGGCGGCGCGGGGTTGCAATCCCGGACGATCCATGGTGTCCTCGCCCGCGCTTGCCGCGGGCGGTGGGCGCCGCGGCCCGGCGGGTTTGCCGCGGATCGCGGGAATTTGCGCCCACACGCCGAACGATAGGGACAAGAGCGTGAACCGCCACGACCACAGCGGCCTCGGTCCGAGAAATGCGGAAGAAGGCGGCTTCCTCGACAGGCTGCGAGCCTATTTCAACCCGCGAGAGATCGTCGATACGTCGCCCAACGTGTCGGACGAGGTCAAAACCACAACCTGCTACATGTGCGCCTGCCGCTGCGGGATTAACGTTCACCTGAAGGATGGCGGCATCCGCTACATCGAGGGCAATCGCGATCACCCGGTCAATCGCGGCGTGATCTGCGGCAAGGGCGCATCCGGCATCATGCAGCAGCAATCGCCGGCGAAGCTGCGCAAGCCCTTGCGGCGCGTCGGCGAGCGCGGTGCTGGCGAGTTTCGCGAAATCGAATGGGATGAGGCGATCGCGACCGCGGTCGAATGGCTGGCGCCGATCCGCGCCACCGACCCGAAAAAACTCGCCTTCTTCACCGGCCGCGACCAAAGCCAGTCGCTGACCGGCTATTGGGCGGCGCAGTTCGGCACGCCCAATTTTGCCGCCCATGGCGGGTTTTGCTCGGTCAACATGGCGGCGGCCGGCATGTACACCCTAGGCGGCAGTTTTTGGGAATTCGGCGAGCCCGACTGGGAGCACACCCGTTTTCTGATGATGTTCGGGGTCGCCGAAGACCATGATTCGAACCCGATCAAGATCGGGCTGTCGGGCCTGCGCCGCCGCGGCGCCAAATTCGTCTCGGTCAATCCCGTGCGCACCGGCTACTCGGCGATCGCCGACGAATGGGTCGGCATCAGGCCCGGAACCGACGGCCTTTTCGTGCTGGCGTTGATCCACGAGCTCCTCGCGGCGGACAAGATCGACCTCGATTACCTGGCGCGCTACAGCAACGCCGCATGGCTGGTGGTGCAGGCCCCCGGCGCCGCCGATGACGGGCTCTTCGCCCGCGACGATGCGGGTGACCCGCTGGTGCTCGAGGCGTCGGGGTCGCTCGGCAGTGCCACGAGGCCCGATGTCCCGGCGCGCCTCGTCGGCGAGGCAGTGCTGCCGAACGGCCGCCGCGCCGTGCCGGTGTTCCAGCTGGTCGCCGAGCGCTATCTCGACCCGCAATACGCCCCCGAAGCGGTCGCCGAAACCTGCGGCATCCCGGCCGCGACGATCCGCCGGCTCGCCGCCGAGATGGCGCAAGCGGCCTTCGACGAGGCGATCGAGCTGCCGGTCGCGTGGACCGACTGGGCCGGCCGCCGTCACGAGACGATGCGCGGGCGCCCGGTGTCGCTGCACGCGATGCGCGGCATCTCGGCGCATTCGAACGGCTTCCAGACCTGCCGCGCGCTGCATCTGCTGCAGATCTTGCTCGGCACGGTCGACGTGCCCGGTGGCTGGCGCTACAAGTCGCCGCATCCTAAGCCAGCGCCGCCCGGGCCAAAACCGGCCGGCAAGCCCGATCAGGTCGTGCCCGGCAGGCCGCTGCCCGGCATCCCGCTCGGCTACCCGATGATGCCCGAGGACCTGATCCTCGACGGCGACGGCTGCCCGGCGCGCATCGACAAGGCGTTTTCGTGGGAGGCGCCGATCGCCGCGCACGGCATGATGCACATGGTCATCGCCAACGCGGCCAGGGGCGACCCGTACCCGATTGACACGCTCTTTATGTACATGGCCAACATGGCGTGGAACTCGGCGATGAACACCGCCGAGACGATGCGAATGCTGACCGACAAGGACCCCGCGACCGGCGACTACCGCATTCCGCGGATCATCTATTCGGACGCGTATTATTCCGAGACCGTCGCTTATGCCGATCTGGTGCTGCCCGACACGACCTATCTCGAACGCTGGGATTGCATCTCGCTGCTGGACCGGCCGATCGGCGGCGCCGACGGACCCGCCGACGCGATCCGCCAGCCGGTCGTCGAGCCCGACCGCGACGTCCGCCCGTTTCAGGACGTCCTGATCGACATCGGCGCAAAGCTGGACCTTCCGGGATTTACGACGCCTGAAGGCGAGCCGCGCTATCGCGGCGGCTAC
>DATMLF010000093.1:0-41065 GCA_035570595.1 Allostellaceae bacterium | reverse complement strand
GCCAGGTTCGGGGGCGAGGGCCTCGAGCTCGGCCAGATGGTGGCGCAGCAAATCCTCTTCCTCGCGGCTGGCGGCGACCTGCCGCGCCGCCTCGTCCTCGGCCTGCCGCGCCGCGCGCCAGCCGCGCCAGGCAGCGGCCAGCGCTGCGCCGCCGTTCGCCTCGTCGGCGAACGCGTCGAGGACCATGCGGTGGTTGGCCGGGTCGAGCAGGCCGCGCTGCTCGAACTGGCCCTGGATTTCGACGAGGCTGTCGCCGAGCTGGCGCAGCAGGCCGACGCTCGCCGGCTCGTCGTTGACAAAGGCGCGGCCGCGGCCGTCGCTGCGCAACAGGCGGCGCAGCACGATCGTCTCGCCGGCGGCGTCGAGCCCGGCCTCGCGCAGGATCGCCTGCGCCGGATGGTTCTGCCCGACCGCGAACTCGGCGGTGACGGCCGCCTCGGCGGCGCCGTCGCGCACCAGGCCGGGCTCGGCCCGCTTGCCGAGCGCCAGCCCGAGCGCGTCCAGCAGGATCGACTTCCCCGCCCCGGTCTCGCCGGTCAACACGCAGAGACCCGGACGAAACGCCAGATCGAGCCGATCGATCAGGACAATTTCGCGTATGGTCAGCCCAACCAGCATTCCCCGGATAATATAGGGACGCTAAAGGCCAAGCCAGCGCGCGCGCCGGCGCGTCAGACCGCTCAGGCGCGGATTTCTTGGCGCTGGAAGACGATGTAGGCGATCGCGAAAATGACGATCATCGTCGCGACGAGGCCGGTCAGCTGCGGCCAGATCAGCAGAAAGCTTTGCGCCGCCGGCAACGGGGTGCCGAGCAAGGCGCCCTGGATCTGGCTGTAGAAGACCGGGCCAAGCGCGCGGGTCGCGGGCTGCAGCAGGGCGAGTGCCGTCTCGGCGTAGAGCGTGTTGGGCGAAATCCGGTCGAGCGCCTGCGAGAGGTGCAGATAGGCGAGGTTCGGCCCGAAAATCGTGTCGGGCGGCCCGGCGACCAACGCCGACACCAACGGCGTCAACACCGACCAGAACAGCGCGAACAACAGCCACATGCCGAGGGCGGCGAGCGCGGCGGTCGCCGGCGCGCGAAACACCACCGAAAACAGCATCGCCATCGCCAGCCACACCCCGCCATAGGCGAGAGTCGCGACAAAAAAGCCGGCCATGCGGATCGTTTCCTCGCCGCTCGGCGGCAGGCCGAGCAGCAGGAGGCCGAGGCCGATCACCAGCAGCCACAGCGAAACAAGCCCGATCGCCAGCGCCAAGAGTCCGGCGAGAAACTTGCCGAGCAGCAGCGCGTCGCGGTAGATCGGCTGGGCCAGGACGCGGCTCATCGTCCGCCGGCTGAACTCGCCGTTGACCGCGTCGAAGCCGATCGCGATCGCCACGAGCGGAATCAGAAACCCGATCAGCGAGATGAACGACGGCAGCGGGTCCTGCGCCATCGTAAAGAGGCGCAGAAACAAAAACGGGCTCTCGCCGATCGTGGCGCGGATCGACAGGATCGCAGCGTAGGCGGCACCGATCGCGGTCAGAAAGACCAGCGCCTCCAACAGCCACATGCGCGGGCCCGACAGGTAGTCGGCCGCCTCCTTGGCGAGGACGACGCCGACCCCGGTCAGGGGCGAGCCTTCACGCCGCATCGCGGGCCTCGTCGAAATAGCGGGTGTAGACCTCGTTGAGGCTGGGCGCCGCAAAGCGCAGACCGACAAGCGCCGAGGACGCCGCGAGCTCGCGGGCGATCTCGGCGCGCAGGTCGCGCGCGCAGTCGACGCGGTAGAGCTCGGGGCCGAGCGTCTGCACCCGCGCGACATCCGGCATACGCCGCAGGCGCTCGGCGACATCCGGGCCATGAACCTCGACATCGATGACATGGCCGCCGCCCAGAACCTGCTGGGCAAGCTCGGTGACGCTGCCGGCGAGCGCGATCCGCCCGCGGTTGAACAGCGCCACCCGGTCGCACACGCTCTGCACCTGGTCGAGATGGTGCGAGGACAAGAGCACCGTCGTGCCGTCGGCCTTGAGCCCGCGGATCATTGCGAGGAATTCTTGCGTCGAATGCGGGTCGAGGGTCGCGGTCGGCTCGTCGAGAATCGCGATCTGCGGCTCCTTCATCAGGATCTCGGCGAGCCCGAGGCGCTGGCGCATGCCGCGCGAAAAGCTCGAGACCCGCTCGCGGCCGACATCGGGGAGCCCGACCCGGATCATCGCCCGCTCAAAGCGGTCGTCGATCTCGCCCCGGGTCAGGCCGGCGAGCCGCCCGGTGTAGGCGAGGTTGTCGCGCGCCGAGAGGCCGTCGTAAAAGCCGACCGAATCGGGCAGGTAGCCGACGCGGCGCTTGACTTCGAGGGGGGCGCGCAACGGGTCGAACCCGGCGACCTCGGCACGGCCCTCGGTGGGCTCGGTCAGCCCCAAGAGCATCAGGATCGTCGTCGTCTTGCCGGAGCCGTTGGGGCCGAGAATGCCGACGACCTCGCCGGCGCCAACTTCGATGTCGACATGGTCGACGGCGACGACCGCGCCATAGCGCTTGGTCAGCCCGTGGGCGCGGATGGCGACCTCGCTCATGTGGAGGCCCTATCCACGGGCGCGGCCGCGCTAGCGCCGGCCATAGCGGGCGACGGCAAAGACGACGACTAAGAGGGCCACGGCGATGACGCCGATCCCGACCATGCCCCAGATCGTCGAGGTCAGCACGGTGATGCGAAAGTCGGCCGATTCGGACTGGCCGGCGGCCGCGTTGGCGCGGATCGTCGTCTGGTAGTCGCCGGCGATGGCGCGGTCGGACGGCGTGAAGGTGACCTGCACCGACCGCGACTTCCCCGCCGCGAGCACGGCGATGCCCTTGGGGTCGAAGCTGGTCTTCCAACCGTCGGGGGCGGTGGCGCTGAGCTCGACGTCGCGCGCCGCCTCGCTGCCGTCGTTGCGGACGACGACGCTCAACGGGCTCGCCTTGCCGGCGTAAGCCTCGCCGCTGAGCCGGCCGCCCTCGCCCGACAGCGACAGGCGCGGCTGCCCAAAAATCGTGACCGCGAGCGGCAGCGCGGCGGACGCGGCCTCGCTCTTGGCGTGCATGACGAGCTTGTAGTCGCCGGCGGGCGTGTCGCGCGGCAAGGCCACCGAGGCGTCGATGTCCTTCGACTTGCCGGCGCCGATCGGGATGCTGGTGATCTGCTGGCTGCCGTAAGCCTCGGTGAAGGTCACCTGGAAGTTCTTTGGCGCGTCGGCGGTGAGGTTGATCGTGGCGTCTCGGCCGCTGTCATTGGCGACGGTGACGGTGAATTTGAACGAGGTCTCCGCGGTGCCGCGCAATGCCGGAAAATTGGTCGACAATTTGAGCTTGGCGGGCAATTGCTGGCCCACGGTCAAGGTGATCGGCAACCGCAACTCGCCGCTGTCGCCGCGCGCGGCGACGAGGAAGCGGTAGTCGCCGGGGCCGGCGCCGGCCGGCGGCTCGAGGCGCAGCTGGAGCTTTTGCTCGCTGTCCGGCCCGACCATCGCCGCCGCGACCGGCTGGCCGCCGCCGAGGATCGTCGCCTTCCAGCCGCTCGCGACCTGCGGCACCGACAGGCTCAGCTGCTGAGGCGGCAGATGGTAGTTGTGCAGGGTCAGGTCGATCGTGGCGGTCTCGCCGGCCCGCACGGTCAGCGCCGGATATTGGGTCGAGAGGTAGACGCCGCTCACCTGGCCGGCGGCGGCGGGCCGCGGCATTTCCCGCGCCGGGCCGGGCCGGGCCGCGGCCAGGCTGTCGGCGCGGGGCGACAGGAGGCCCGCGGCCAGCACACAAAACGCGATTGCGAAAAGCCGTCGCTGCATTCCTGACACTCCGCTCGCCTGCCGGCGCCTTTCGCACGCAACGCCGCCCGAGGCCGCCGGCAGCTGCCGACGCGCGGCGCCGGCGCGCTGACATAGAGCAGGCCGACGCCGTGCTGAAATGAACAATTTTTAATATTGCCCCGCCCGCTGGGGGCGGGCGGCAACCGGTTGGCCCGCTCAGAAGACGCTGCCGACGGTGCGGCCGAACCAGCTTTGGGTCTGCGCGTCCGGCTCCTGGCTGCCCTTCAGCAGCGCATAGGCGTCGCCGTACCACTCGCTGCCCGGGTAGTTGTAGCCGAGCACCGCGGCATTTTGCTTCGCCTCGGCGGTCAACCCGAGCGCCAGGTCGCATTCGACAAGCCGCTCGAGCGCCTCGGGGACGTGGGTCGTGGTCTGGTATTTGTCGACGACGCGCTTGAAGCGGTTCATCGCCGCGAGATACTGTCCGCGCTTCAAGTAATAACGGCCGATCTCCATGTCTTTCCCGGCCAGGTGGTCGCGGGTGAAGTCGAGCTTCAACTTGGCGTCGCGCGCATACTTGGTATCGGGAAAGCGGCGCACCACGTCGTCAAGCGCCTTCAGGGCGAGCTCGGTGGTCTTCTGGTCGCGCTCGACGTCAACGATCTGCACGTAATAGGAGATCGCCTTCAGGTAATAGGCATAAGCGACGTCGCGATTGCCTGGGTGCAGTTGAATAAAGCGGTCGGCGGCGATGATGGCCTGGCCGTATTCGCCGTTTTCATATTGGGCGTAGGCGGCCATCAGCTGCGCCTTGGTGGCCCAGATCGAATACGGGTGCTGGCTTTCCACCTGGTCGAACGTGGTCGCGGCCTGCCCGTAGCGCTCCTCGACCATCTGGTCCATGGCCTGGTTGTAAAGGTCGTCGACCGGTTTTTCGATGTAGGCGTCCTTTTTGTCGCCGGCGCACGCAGCCAGCCACACCGTCAGGGCGGCGACACCAAACCATCGCGATCGGGGCAGCGAGCGCATCATCAGTCCCGGCAGGTCTCGCGGGGTTTATGCCTTGCGGGCGAATGCCGGCGCAAGCTCGGTTAAGCTCGCCGGGTCAGGCGCCGACCAGCAATGCCTCGTCGCGCGGCTCGAACGGGCCCGCGACAAACCCCGCGGCCATCGTCGCGTAGGCCCAAGCCTCGCTGTCGGCGAACAGCGCCGCCAGCAGCCGCCGGTTGTGGGCGTGGCCGGACCGCACCCCGCGGAAGCGGCCGATCAACGGCGCGCCGGCGAGGTAGAGGTCGCCGACCGCGTCGAGCAGCTTGTGGCGCACGAACTCGTCTTCCCAGCGCAAGCCTTCGCTGTTCAGCACGCGGTCGCCGGTGACGACGACGACGTTGTCGAGCGAGCCGCCGCGCGCCAGGCCGGCGGCCCGCAAGCGGTCGACGTCGTGCAGCAGGCCAAAGGTGCGGGCGCGGCTCAGCTCCGATTTGAACGACGCGGCGTCCAACGTCACGCTGATGTCCTGGTGCCGGATCACCGGGTTGTCGAAGTCGATCTCGAAGCTCATCGAAAACCCGTCATCGGGGTAGAGCGCGGCGGTCGCACCGTCCTCGACAATTTTTACCGGCTTCAGCACCTTGATCGCGTGCCGCGGCATCTGCTGCTCGACGACACCGGCGCACTCGATCAGGAAGACAAACGGCGCCGCACTGCCGTCCATGATCGGCACCTCGGGCCCGTCGAGCTCCACGACGACATTGTCGACCTCCGCCCCAGCCAACGCCGCCATCAAGTGCTCGACGGTCCCCACCGTCGTCCCCCCGCCATCCGAGAGCACCGTGCACCGCGCCGATTCGACGGTATTTTCCCATACCGCGCGGATCTCGGCGCCGGTGTCGGCGCGGTGGAAGACGATCCCGGTGTCCGGCGGCGCCGGCACCAAGTTCATCGCCACCCGCTGTCCCGAATGCAGGCCAACCCCCCGGCAGCCTATGACAGTCTTCAGCGTGTGCTGAAGCGGAGTCCCGATTTCCCCCAACATCAAACTACTGCTCGATCATTTGCCCCCGATCGGGTGAAAACCTAGCGGTAGCGGCGTGCCGCCTCAAATCACTCTTTGTTGCAGATTGTTGCGCTGCAGTCGGAGAGAACGCGGCCTATGTCAAACACTTAGGGCTTCGGTCGAGAGCGCGGAGCGGCCTCGCCCCGCGCCGCGGCCGGTCCGCTCAGTTGGCTTGGCGGCGCAGGAACGCCGGGATGTCGAGCAAATCCTCCTCCTTCGCACCCGGGCGGTCCTCCGGCTCGAGCGAGGCGAGGCGCGGTTGCGCCGGCTTGGCGCTCGGCGGCACCGGCTGCTGACGCGGCGGCTCCGGCGGTGTCGGGCGGGCGCGGCCGACGCCGGTGACGCGCTCGATCAGGCTCGGCACGCGCCCCTTGGGCTTGGGTGCGGCATCGCGCGTCGGCGCGGTCACCGGGACCGCCGGCTGGGTCAGCGGGATCGGACGGCCGGCGCCCGCATCGGCGGGCTTGGGGGCGATAAAGGCGCCACCGCGCATCGCGGCGGCTTCGGCGGTCGCCGCCGCCGGCGGCGCCGCCTCACCCTCGCCCTCGGCGCGCACCGGCGCGGCCGAGCCTTGCGCGGCGTTTTGCGTCAGCACCGGCTGCGTGTAGCCGCCCGAGGTCGCCTCGCGCAGGCCGGGCGCCGCCGCGGCTTCGCGGCTGCTGACCAGGCTGATCGCCGGCCGCGCCTGATTGAGCGCCTCGGCGTCGATGCCGGTCGCGACAACCGAGATCCGCATCTTGCCGGACAAGGTTTCGTCAAAGGTCGAGCCGAAGATGATGTTGGCCTCGGGATCGACCTCCTCGCGGATGCGGTTGGCGGCCTCGTCGACCTCGAACAGGGTCATGTCCGGCCCGCCGGTGATGTTGATCAGCACACCCCGCGCACCTTTCATCGACACGTCTTCGAGGAGCGGGTTGGAGATCGCGGCCTCGGCGGCGTCGATCGCGCGGCGGTCGCCGTCGGCTTCGCCGGTGCCCATCATCGCCTTGCCCATCTCGCTCATGACGGTGCGGATGTCGGCGAAGTCGAGGTTGATCAGCCCCGGCATCACCATCAGGTCGGTGACGCCGCGCACCCCCGAATGCAATACGTCGTCCGCCATCTTGAAGGCGTCGGCAAAGGTCGTGCGCTCGTTCGCGACGCGGAACAAATTCTGGTTCGGGATGATGATCAGGGTGTCGACAAATTTCTGCAGCTCCTCGATCCCGGCATCGGCGATCTTCATGCGGTGACTGCCCTCGAAATGAAAGGGCTTGGTCACGACGCCGATCGTCAAAATCCCCGATTCGCGAGCGACGCGGGCGATCACCGGGGCGCCGCCGGTGCCGGTGCCGCCGCCCATGCCGGCGGTGATGAACACCATGTTCGAGCCGCCCATCGCCTCGAGCAGCTCGTCGAGCGCCTCCTCCGCGGCGGCGCGTCCGACATCGGGGCGCGAGCCGGCGCCGAGCCCGCGGGTGACGCCGATCCCGAGCTGGATTTTGCGGTGCGCCGAGGATTGCTGCATCGCCTGCGCATCGGTGTTGCAGACGACGAATTCGCAACCGATCAAATTCGAGCGGATCATGTTGTTGACGGCGTTGCCCCCGGCGCCCCCCACCCCGACCACGGTAATCCGGGGCTTCATCTCCTGCTCGTCTCTCGGGATGCTGAGATTGATCATGCGTCCTCCACTGCCTCCAAGCCTCGATCATGCCCGGACGGGACCGGGCTTCCCCCTCGTTTGGCCCGCACCGATGTAGCCGTTTTTCTCGTTTTCGGATAGCGGCACCGGGCGCCGGCGCCGAAAATCCTCAAGGCAAAACCGCCCCAGACGCAAAGTCGCCTCAGATCCAAAATCGCCTCAGATCCAACATCGCCCTTAGATGTTGTCCTTCAGCCAGTGACCGAGGCGGCCGAGGATGCTGCTCGGCGGGCCAGCGGCGGCGCGCCCGGCGCGCGGCGGCTCGGCGCGCTCCGAGCTCGCGAAGTGCAACAGCCCGACGGCGGCCGAAAACGCCGGGCCGGCGGTCGCCTCGGCGAGGCCCGCGACCCGCAACGGCCGCCCGATGCGGACCTGCTTGTCGAGAATGAGCCCGGCGAACTCGCGCACCCCGTGCAGCTGGGCAGCACCGCCGGTCAGCACGACGCGACGGCCGGCGACCTTGTCGAAGCCGCTCGCTTCGAGGCGGTCGCGCACCAGCTCGAAAGTCTCCTCGACGCGCGGCGAGATGATACCGACGAGCAGCGATTTCGGCACGTGGTTGACGTGCCCCTCTTCCTCCTCGCCGATCTGCGGCACGGCGATCATCTCGCGCTCGTCGGTGCTCGCCGAGATCGCGGTGCCGAACAGGGTCTTCATGCGCTCGGCGTGCGCCACCGAGGTCGACAGCCCGCGCGCGATGTCGTTGGTGACGTGGCCGCCGCCGACCGGCACCGAATCGGCAAAGATCAGGTTGCCGTCGAAAAAGACGCCGATCGTCGTGGTGCCGCCGCCCATGTCGACGACCGTCACGCCAAGCCCGATCTCGTCCTCGACAAGGCACGAAAGCCCGGCGGCGTAGGGGCTGACGACCAAGGCTTCGAGCTCGAGGTGCGAGCGCCCGACGGCGGCGCTGTGGTTGCGGACGTTGGCGCCGTGCGCGGTGACGACGTTCATGTTGACGCCGAGGCGCTCGCCAAACATGCCGCGCGGGTCGCGGATGCCGCGGCTGTCGTCGATCGAAAAGCCGACCGGCACCGAATGCACGATCTGCCGGTCGCCGGGCTCGCGCAGCTGATAGCCCTGGTCGAGCACCCGCTGCAATTCGCTCTCGCCGATCTCGCGGCCGGCGACCCCGATCTCGGCCTTGATGATGCGCGAGGCGGCAAACCCCCCCGACAGATTGGCGACGACGTGCTGGATCGTCTCACCCGCCATTTCCTCGGCGGCGTGCACAGCACCGGCGACCGACCCGCCGGCGGCTTCGAGGTCGACGATCGCCCCGTTGCGCAACCCGCGCGAGATCTGATGCCCGATACCGACGACCCGCGGCTGCTCGGGCTCGACCCGAGCGATAAAGCAGCACACCTTGGTGGTGCCGATATCGAGCGCCGCGACGAGGCTGCCGCGCGGCCGGTGGACGGGCTTTGCCGGGCGGCGCGGCTTGCCCGGCCTCGCCTTGCCGCGGCTGGCGCTGTTGCGAGCGGCCTTCGCCGGCTTGCGGCGAGCCCGCACCTCTTCGATGGCGGTCATGTATTTTTCGCCGTCGGGCGTCCTTTCTTGGCTGGCGGGGCTTCTTTTGCCGGCTCGGGGGCGACGCGGACCACAAGCCGGTCGGGCAGCCGCATGTCGATCGCCTGCACGTCGCGCTGCAGGATCGCGCTGTTGCGCTGCAGCCGGGCGAGGTCGGCCCACGCCGCGGCCGGGTCGTCCGACGGGAGCAGCACGTCGATCGTATTGTCGATCCGCAGGTTCCAGCGCCGGCCGCCGACATCGACCGCGGCGGTGACCCGTGCGGCGAGGTCGGGCTGGCTCGCCAGCATCGCCAATAAGTCGGCCGCGTGGCGCGCGGCGTCCTCGCCGACAACCATCGGCAGCTTCGCGAAGCGGTCGAGGCGGCTGACCGGGATCACCGCGCCGCTGCGGTCGATCAACTCGATCTTGCCGCCATGCTGCCACAGCGCCAACGGCTCCCGCTCGACGAGCCGCACATAAATCGTGTCGGGGAGGCGCCGCTCGATCAGCGCCGAGCGGACCCACGGCAGCGCTTCGAGCTGCTGCTTGGCGCGCCCCGGGTCGACCGCCAGGATCGGCGTGCCGGGCCGGGCGCCGAGTGCGGCGAGGATCGTGTCGCGATCGGTGGTGGCGCGCCCCTCGACGCGGATGTCGGCGACGCGCAGACCCAATTCGGCGCTCGCCTCGAGCAGGCGGTGCCGCGCATCATGCAGGACGGAGTCGCCGGCCGCCGAATGGGTCGCGAGCACCGCCGCGATCGCACCCGCCGCGAGCACGACCGGAACCCCGATCCACAACAGCGCGCCGCGCAACCGCGCGGCCCAGCGCCGGCGCAACCTGCGCGCCGCGGGGTTCACCCCTCGCATGCCGCATTCTCCACCATCCACACGACGAGCTCGTCGAAGCCGATCCCAGCGTGGCGGGCAATGTCCGGGACAAGCGAGGTCGGGGTCATGCCGGGCTGGGTGTTGACCTCCAGCAGATAGACGCCGCCGTCGCCATCGGCGGTGTCGTCGTAGCGCAGGTCGGCGCGGCTGACGCCGCGGCAGCCGAGCGCCAGATGCGCGCGCCAGCCGATGTCGAGCGCCGCCTCGTAGACCCGCGGCGGCACCGGGGCCGGGACCAGGTGGTCGGAGCCGCCTTCGGCATATTTGGCGGTGTAGTCGTAAAAGCTGCCGCGCGGCACGATCTCGCAGACGCCGAGCGGATGCCCGCCCATCACGGCGACGGTCAGCTCGCGGCCGGGGATAAAGCGTTCGACCATGATTTCGCCGCCAAAGCCCCAATCGGCAACCTCCTCGCGCCACGAATTGTCGCCCAGGCGCACGATCCGCACGCCGACGCTCGATCCCTGGTTGGTCGGCTTGACGACAAACGGCGCCGGCATCGGGTCCTGCGCGGCGAGCTCCTCGGGCAGGAACACACCGCCATCGGCGACCGGCAGGCCGGCGGCGCGAAAGAGCGTCTTCGCGGTCGGCTTGTGCATCGCCAAGGCCGAGGCGAGAACGCCCGAATGCGTGTACGGGATGCGCAGCATCTCGAAGACCGCCTGCAAGGTGCCGTCCTCGCCGCCGACCCCGTGCAATGCGTTGAAGATCACGTCGGGACGCGGCTCGAGCGCCTTCAGCAAGTCCGGCAGGTCATGGCCGACATCGACCGCCTTGACCCGGTAGCCGTGGTCGACGAGCGCCTTTGCGCATTCGCGCCCGCTCGACAGCGAGACCTCGCGCTCGGGCGACCACCCGCCCATCAGCAACGCGACGGTTTTGCTCATCCTGCGCTCTCGTCCGAACCATCGCGAACCGGCCCGAACCCGGGGAATGGCCGGCCGACGCGGCGGATTTCCCATTCGAGCACGACCCCCGCGGTGTTGTAGACCCGCCGGCGGACCTCCTCGCCGAGCCCTTCGAGGTCGGCGGCGGTGGCGTTGCCGGTGTTAATGAGGAAATTCGCGTGCTTCGGCGACACCATCGCCCCGCCGCGCTGGAGGCCGCGGCAGCCGGCGGCGTCGATCAGCCGCCACGCGGCGTCGCCGGGCGGGTTGCGGAACGTCGAGCCGCCGGTACGGGCGCGGATCGGCTGCGTCGCCTCGCGCTGCGCCCGGATCTCGGTCATTCGCCGCGCGGCCGCGCCGGGGTCGCCGGGGGCGCCGCGCAACAGCGCCTCGACAAAGACCCAGTCGGGGTCGACCGCGCAATGCCGATAGGAAAACCCCATCGCCGCGGCGTCCACGACATGGGCATGACCGGACCGGTCGACCGCCGTCGCCCCGGCCAGCACGTCCTTGACCTCGCTTCCATAGGCGCCGGCGTTCATGCGCAGCCCGCCGCCGAGCGTCCCCGGAATGCCGGAGAGGAATTCGAGCCCGCCGACGCCGGCGTTGGCCGCGGCCAGCGCGACGTTCAAGTGCAACGCCCCGGCGCCGGCAACGACCTTGTCTTCTTCGGCCAAAATCCCGACAAAGCCGCCGCCGAGACGGATCGTGACGCCGGGGATGCCGCCGTCGCGAACGAGAATGTTGGCGCCGCCGCCGATCACTGTCACCGGCACCTCGCGCGGCAGCGCCGCGAGAAAGGCGGCGAGGTCGTCGCGGTCGGCCGGCTGAAACAAGATCTCGGCCGGGCCGCCCACCCCGAACCAGGTATGCCGGCCGACGGGTGCGTTTGCGGTGAGCCGGCCGCGCGCCGCCGGGAGTGCCGCCACCGGCAGGGTCGCCGTCCAGGCGCCCAGCGGCGCGTTCATCCGGCGCCACCCCGCCGGCCCAGCATCGCCAGATCGCCGGGCAGGCTGTTGGCCCAGCCGGTGATCGAGCCGGCGCCGAGGCACACGACCATGTCGCCGGGCTGCGCCAGCTCGGCGACGAGCGGCGCCAGCTCGGCCGGGCCGGAGAGCGCCCGGACGTTGCGGTGCCCGTGCTCAACGAGCCCGGCGACGAGCGCGTCGCGCGTCACCCCCTCGACCGGCTCCTCGCCGGCGGCGTAGATGTCGGCGACAAGCACGACGTCGGCGTCGTTGAAGCAGGTGCAAAAACCGTCGAACAGGTGTGCCACACGGCTGTAGCGGTGCGGCTGCACAACCGCGACGACCTTGCCCGAGACGATCGCGCGCGCCGCCTTCAGCACCGCCGCGATCTCGACCGGGTGGTGACCGTAGTCGTCGATCACGGAGACCCCGTTCCATTCGCCGGTCTTGGTGAAACGGCGCTTGACGCCCTTGAAGTTGCGCAAGGCCGCCCGCAGCGCGTCGTCGCCGAGGCCGAGGGCTTCCGACACCGCCGCCGCGGCCAGCGAATTCTGCACGTTGTGGCGGCCGAACATCGGCAGATAGAGGTCGCGGATGACCCGGCCGCGGTCGGACAGCGCGTCGGCGACGACGATGTCGTAGCGCGCGCCGTCGCGGCCGAGCCGCAGCTCGACCGCGCGGATGTCGGCCTGCGGGCTCAACCCGTAGGTCAGCACGCGGCGGTCGGACAGTTTCGGGATCATCCCTTGCACGACCGGGTGGTCGATGCACAGCGCGGCAAAGCCGTAAAACGGGATGTTGCCGACAAAAGTCTCGAACGCCTGCCGCAGCGCGTCAAACCCGCCGTAAAAGTCGAGGTGCTCGGGGTCGACGTTGGTCACGATCGCGACCGTCGCCGGCAGCCGGGTAAAGGTGCCGTCGCTCTCGTCGGCCTCGACCACCATCCAGTCGCCGTCCCCGAGCCGGGTGTTGGTGCCGTAGGCGTTGATGATGCCGCCGTTGATCACGGTCGGGTCGAGCTGGGCGGTTTCGAGCAATGCGCCGATCATCGAGGTCGTCGTCGTCTTGCCGTGGGTGCCGGCGACCGCGAGCGACCATTTGAGCCGCATCAGCTCGGCCAGCATCTCGGCGCGGCGCACCACCGGCAGCCGGCGGGCGCGCGCGGCGGCAATTTCGGGGTTGTCGGCGCTGACCGCGGACGACACGACGACGACCTCGGCCGCGTCGAGATTGGCGGCGTCGTGGCCGACCTTGACCGGGATGCCGAGGTCGATCAGCCGGCGCACGTTGGCGCCGTCGGCGAGGTCGCTGCCTTGCACGCGATAGCCGAGATTGTGCAGCACCTCGGCGATGCCGCTCATCCCGATGCCGCCGATGCCGACAAAGTGCAATGGCCCGATCGTCAGCGGCAACGCCCTCATGCCGCGCGCTCCCGCAGGCCGGCGCCGGGTTCGAGCCCCAATGCCAAGGTCGCGAGCCGCCCTGAGGCGTCGGGCCGGCCGAACCCGGCCGCGCACCGCGCCATCGAGCCCAGCGCCATCGGGTCGGCGAACAGCCGCTCGAGATCGGCTGTCAGCGTCTCTGCTCGTATGTCGGCCTGTTCGACGACCCGCGCGCCGCCCGCCGCGGCAAAGGCGCGGGCGTTCGCGGTCTGATGGTCGTCGGTGGCGTAGGGATAGGGGATCAGCAGCGCCGGCCGGCCGGTCGCGGCGAGCTCGGCGACGGTCGAGGCGCCGGCGCGGCAGATCGCCAGGTGCGCGCGTTCGAGGTGCAGCGGCACATCGGTGAAAAAGCGCTCGACGACGGCGGAAACCCCGGCCTCTGCATAGGCCGCGACAACCGCGGGGAGGTCTTCGGGGCGGGCCTGCTGGCTGACATGGAGCCGCCGGCGCAGCGCGGGCGGCAGCATCGCCAGCGCCGCCGGGACGATCTCGGCCATGACGTGCGCGCCCTGGCTGCCGCCGAGGACCAAAAGCTCAAGCGGGCCGTCAGGCGCGGGCGGAGCATAGCCGGCGGAACCCACCGCGAGAATCGCCGGGCGCACCGGGTTTCCGGTATGGACGGCGCGGGCAAGGTCGCCGCGGCGCAGCCCGGCGGTCTGCGGAAAGCCGGTCGCGATCCGCCCGACCCGCGGCGCCAAGAGCCGGTTGGCGCGGCCGAGCACCGCGTTCTGCTCGTGAAGCATGGTCGGCAGGCCGAGCGAGGCCGCCGCCAGCATTGCCGGCACCGAGGCATAGCCGCCAAAGCCGACGACCGCCGCCGGGCTCAGCCGGCGCAACAGCCGGCGCGCCTGCACCGTCCCCGCGGCCAGCCCGGCGAGGCCGTAGGCGGTGCTGACCGGCCCGCCGCCAATCCGTCCGGCGCGCACGTTGTGGATGTCGACCCCGGGTAGGTGCGCGGCCAACGCGTCGGTGCGCGAATCGGTCAGGAGCCGCACCTGCCGGCCGCGGGCGACCAATTCCCCGGCCAATGCCTCGGCGGGGAACAGGTGACCGCCGGTGCCGCCGGCGGCGAGGACGAACGGGCCGCTCATACCGCGCTCCCGGCGAGCCGGCGGCGGGTCAGCGCCAGCACCATCCCCATGCCAAGGCCGAGCGCCAGCATCGAAGAGCCGCCATACGACAGGAACGGCAAGGTCATGCCCTTGGTCGGCATCAGGTGCAAGGTCGAGGCCATGTTGATGACAGCCTGCAGCCCGAACTGGATCAACAGCCCGGCCGCCGACAGCAGCACAAACAGGCTGCCTTCCTGCGACAGCCGGGAAAACCCGCGCATCACGACAAACGCAAAGAGCCCGACGACGACAAGGCAGACGATCAGCCCGAACTCCTCGCCGGCGACGGCAAAGACAAAGTCGGCGTGCGCGTCGGGCAGCACGTACTTGACCGTGCCCTCGCCGGGGCCCCGTCCCCACAGCCCGCCATTGGCGAAGGCCTCGAGCGACCGGTTGACCTGGTAGCTGTCGCCGGCCGCCGGATCGAGGAAATGGTCGACCCGGACCCGGACATGCGGCAGGAAGGTGTAGGCGCCGGCCAACGAGCCGACCCCGCCGAGGCCGAACAGCACGACCCAGTAGAGCCGCAGCCCGGCCATGTAGAGCTGCCCGAACCACACCGTCGCGACCACCGCCGCCATCCCGATGTCGGGTTGTGCGATCAGCATCGCGACGATCGCCAGCAGCAACGCCAGCGCTATCAGGTTGCCGGGAAAGCCGCGCCGCAGCTTCTGCTCGGAAAAGAGCCACGCTGTGATCACGGCAAAACACGGCTTGACGAACTCGGAGGGCTGGATCGACAGCAGCGGCAGGTTGATCCAGCGCCGCGCTCCCTTGATCTCGGCGCCGACGACGAGGGTCAGGGCCAGGAGCACGATCCCGACCGCGAAGACGACAACGGCGATGCGCCGGACCGTGCGCGGCGTCTGTAGCGAAACCAGCCACATGACGCCAACCGTAAACGGCAGCAGGCCGAGATAGCGGCGGATGAAATGCCCGCCGTCATAGCCGATGCGCTCGGCGACGGCCGGGCTCGCCGCCAGACACATGACGACGCCAAACCCCATCAGGATGCAGAGTGCGGCAAGGCTCCAGCGGTCGACGGTCCACCACCATCGCGCCACCGGGCTTTGGTCGATGCGCGTGAACCTCATCGGGAGCCGCCCTCGCCACGCGGGGGCGCCCTGCGGACGGCCCCCCGATCTGCATCTGACGAGAATATCTTGTTGGGCCGGTCGCGCCTAGCTACTAATTGTGCGATTCTTGCGGTGCGCATCGCCCATCACCGCAGCTTCAAGGTGGCGAGCCCGGCGATCGCCAGGATCGAGGCGATGATCCAAAAGCGGATCACGATCGTCGGCTCGGCCCAGCCTTTCTGCTCGAAGTGATGGTGCAGCGGCGCCATGCGGAAGACGCGCCGCCCGGTGATCTTGAAGCTGGCGACCTGGACGATGACCGAGACCGCTTCGAGCACGAACAGCCCGCCGATGATCGCCAGCACCAGTTCGTGCTTGGTGACGACGCTGATGGCGCCAAGCGCGCCGCCGATCGCGAGCGACCCGGTGTCGCCCATAAAGACCATCGCCGGCGGCGCGTTAAACCACAAAAAGCCGAGGCTCGCCCCGACCATCGCGCCGCAAAACACGGTCAACTCGCCCGCTCCCGGCACGTGGTGGATTTGCAGATAGTTCGCGAACACGGCGTTGCCGACGAAATAGGCAATCAGCCCAAAGCAGCCGGCGGCGATCATCGCCGGCACGATCGCGAGCCCGTCGAGACCGTCGGTCAGGTTGACCGCGTTCGACGCGCCGATGATGACGACCACCGCAAACGGGACAAACAGCCCGTCGAGCGGGATCAGCATGTTCTTGAAAAACGGCACCGCGAGCGTGTTGGCGAGCGGCGCCGGGCTGAAATGGTCGACCGCGATGCAGGCCAGCGTCCCGACCCCGATTTCGAGCACGATCTTGGTTTGCCCGGAGAGCCCGCGATGCGAGTTGCTGGTCAGCTTTTTATAGTCGTCAAAAAAGCCGATCAGCCCAAAACCGACGGTGACGAGCAGCACGACCCACACGTAGGGGTTGGTCAAATCCGCCCACAGCAGGGTGGCGACGGTCACCGCCAAGAGGATCAGGAAGCCGCCCATTGTCGGCGTCCCCTTTTTGCGCACCAGGTGGCCGGCCGGCCCGTCGAGCCGGATCGGCTGGCCGTTGGTCTGCTTCGAGCGCAGCCAGGAGATGATCGGGCGGCCGAACGCGAAGCTGATCAGAAGCGCGGTGACGACGGCACCACCCGAGCGGAACGTGATGTAGCGAAACAGGTTGAATGCCTGAAACTGGTCGGCGAGCGGGTAGAGCAGCGCGTAGAGCATCAGGTCACGCCTCGCGACTGGGCGGGCTGGGAGAATGGGGCGAATTCGGCGAATTAGCGGACTGGGCGAACAAATGCTCGACGACGCGGCCGAGGCGCATGCCGTAGGAGCCCTTCACCGTCACCACGTCGCCGGGTTCAAGAAAGCTTAACAGAGCAGGGATAGCGGCATCGGCGCTGGGCCACAACCCGCCGCGGCATGATCGCGGCAGCACCGCGTGCAGCGCCGCCATTTCGCTTCCGACCAGAAAGGCGCGATCGACCGCGGCCGATCGCAACGGCCCGGCCAACTCCTGGTGCAGCCGCTCGCCGGCGCTGCCGAGCTCGAGCATGTCGCCCAGCACCGCGACCCTGCGGCCGCCCGGCTCGGGCATGGTCGCGCCCAGCACCGCGAGCGCCGCGCGCATCGCCGCCGGGCTTGCATTGTAGCTTTCGTCGATCAAGGCCACGGCGCCGCCCTGCCACGGCAGCCGATGGCGGCGGCCGCGCCCGGGCAGCCCGTCAAGCCCGGCCAACGCGGCGGCGGCGCGGTGCGGGTCGGCGCCGGCGGCAACCGCTGCGCCCAGCACCGCGAGCGCGTTCATGACCCAATGACGGCCGGGGACGCTCAGGCGAAAGCGGATGGTCTCGCCCATGACCGCTGCCTCGACGGTGCTGCCGTCCGGCCCCGTTGCGCAATCGACGAGCCGGACCGTAGCCTCGGGGTCGGCGCCAAAGCCGACGATGTCCTTGACCCCTACGGCGCGCGCCGCGGCCGCAAGCCGGGCGAAGTGCCGGTTGTCGCGGTTGAGGACAGCGGCACCGCCCGGCTCGAGGCCGAGAAAGATTTCCGCCTTGGCGTCGGCGATCTCCTCGACCGACCGGAAAAAGCCGAGATGCGCCGGCTCGACCGTCGTGACGACGGCGACATGCGGCCGCGCCAGCCGGGTCAGCGCGGCGATCTCGCCGGGGTGGTTCATGCCGATTTCAAAAACGCCGAAGTCGATTTCGGATGGCATCCGCGCCAAGGACAGCGGCACGCCCCAATGATTGTTGAGGCTGCCCGACGACGCGAAAACGCGACCGCAGGCGCCGAGCGCCAGCCGCAACGCCTCCTTGGTCCCGGTTTTGCCAACGCTGCCGGTCACCGCGACGACGCGGGCCCGGCCGCGGGCGCGCGCGAATTGGCCGAGCGCCGTCAACCCCGCGAGCGTGTCGTCGACCCGCAGCAGCCGCGCTTGCGGCGTATTTGCCGGGGGATGGTCGACGAGCGCCGCCGCCGCCCCGGCAGCGAGCGCGGCCGCGACAAAATCGTGGGCGTCGTGGTTCGGGCCGCGCAAGGCCACAAACAGGTCGCCCGACAGCAGGCTGCGCGTGTCGATTGAAACGCCGCTGGCCGCCCAGTCGCCGGTGCTGCCGCCGCCGGTCGCCCGCGCAGCGTCCGCCGCGGTCCACAGCGCGGTCACGAGCCGGTCCGGCGCCGGCCGGGCACTTGCCCTGCGGCGATTTCGCGGACGATCTCGGCGTCGTCAAACGGGAAGGTTTCGGGGCCGACGATCTGGCCGGTCTCATGCCCCTTCCCCGCGACGACCAGCAGGTCGCCCGGACCAAGCTCGCCGATCGCGGTTTCAATGGCGCGGCGACGGTCGCCGATCTCGACCGCGTCGGGGGCGGCGGCGAGGACCGCGCGGCGGATCGCCGCCGGGTCTTCGCCGCGCGGGTTGTCGTCGGTCACGTAGACGCGGTCGGCGGCACCGGCCGCAACCCGGCCCATCAGCGGCCGCTTGCCGGGGTCGCGGTCGCCTCCGGCGCCGAACAACACGGCGAGCCGGCCCGGCGCGTGCGGGCGCAACGCCGCGAGCACGGTCGCGAGCGCGTCGGGGGTGTGGGCGTAATCGACGACGACCCCGCCGCCGCCCTCGTTCTGGGCGACGAATTGCAGTCGCCCCGGGACCCCGCTCAGGGTGGCGAGCGCGGCAATCCCCGCTTCGAGCGGAACGCCGGTCGCGAGCGCGAGCCCGAGTGCGGCCAGCGCGTTCATCGCCTGGAACTCGCCGAGCAACGGAAGAAACAGCTCGTGGCGCCGCCCGAAGATCTCGGTCGCCAGATCCTGGCCGCGCCCGCGCGGCCGCGCCGAGACAAGCCTTAGCTTGGCCGCAGGCTCGGCGCCGTAGGCGAGCACCGGATGGCCGCGCTCGCGGCACAACCCCGCGAGCCGGGTAAATTCGCCGCTGTCGCTGTTCAGGACGGCCGGACGGCCGGGCGCCAGCAACGCCGTGAACAGCCGCTCCTTGGCGGCCCGGTAGTCGGCGAGGCTGGCATGGTAGTCGAGATGGTCGCGAGTGAGATTGGTGAAGGCGGCGGCCGCGACCGACAGGCCGTCGAGCCGGAACTGCGCCAGCCCGTGGCTCGACGCCTCGATCGCGACATGCTCGATGCCGCACGCGGCGAGCGCGGCGAGGTCGCGGTGGAGCGTCGTCGGGTCGGGCGTCGTCAGCGCGCCCGCGCGCCGCCCGGCCGGGGTGACCAGCCCCAAGGTGCCGAGGCTTGCCGCGGAGCGGCCCGCCACCGTCCAGATTTCGCGGGTGAAATGAGCGACCGAGGTCTTGCCGTTGGTGCCGGTGACGGCGGCGACGACGCCCGGCTGGCGGCCGTAAAACCGCGCCGCCATAAGGGCCAGCCGACGCCGCGGATTGGGGTCGGCGACGACCGCGACGGCGGCGCGGGCCTGCGGAGAAAGATCAAGGGCGGCCGCGTCGTCGGTCAGGATCGCCGCCGCCCCGCGGGCCGCCGCCTCGCCGGCAAAATGCCGCCCGTCGCAGCGCGCGCCAACGAGCGCCGCGAACAGAAAGCCGGGGCGTACGGCGCGCGAATCGGCGGTGAGGCCGGCGATGTCGGGATCGCTCGCCGGGCGGTCGGCAGAGGGCGGGGCGTCGGCCCCGGTCAGTTCAGTAAGCTTCAACCCGCTTGCCTTGCATGCTCTCGGGCGTCAGTGATTGAACAATTTCGGGCGAGGATTCGTCCACCGGCTGCACCCCAAGTAGGGGGGCGATGCGCACGATCGTGCGGCCGACCGCCGGCGCCGCTGTCCAACCGGCGGTGGCAAACCCGTGGCTCGCCTTGTTCGGATGCGGCTCGTCGACCATGACCAGCACCAGGTATTTGGGTGCCGTCATCGGGAAGACGCCGAGAAAGCTCGACAGCAACTTGCGCTCGGCATAGTGCCGGCCCTCGACCTTGTCGGCGGTGCCGGTCTTGCCGCCGACGACGTAGCCGGGCGCGTCGACCATCTCGCCGGTGCCGTACATCACGACCATCCGCAGCAATTTGCGCATGTGCTCCGAGGTTTCGGGGGAAATCACCCGCACCCCTTGCGGCGCGCCGCCCGGCGGCAATTTCAGCAAGGTCGCCGCGCGCAGAATCCCGCCGTTGACCAGCGCCGACCCGGCGGTGGCGATCTGCAGCGGCGTCTCGGAAATGCCGTGGCCAAACCCGATCGTCATGACGTTGACCTCGCGCCATTTCGCCGGGTAGTGCGGCCTGCCGACCTCCTTGAGCTCGAAGCTCGGCGAGCTCAGCAGGCCGAACCGGCGCAGATACTCCTGCTGCCGGTCGGCGCCGACGGCAAGCGCGATCTTGGCCTCGCCGATGTTCGACGAATACATCAGGATTTCGGGCACGGTCTCCCAGCGGTGCTTGCCGTGATAGTCGGAGATCGTGAACCGCCCGATATGGATCGGGTAGGTGGCGTCGAAGCGGCCGGTCATCGTCGTGGCGCCCGAATCGAGCCCCATCGCGGTCGTAAAAATCTTGAAGACCGAACCGATCTCGTAGTCGCCCAACGTCACCCGGTTGAACATGCGCTCGGCAATCGTCCACTCGGGATGGCTGGGGTCGAGCGTGTCGGGGTGGCTCGGGTCGAAATCCGGCAGCGAGACCATCGCCAGGACCTCGCCGGTGTTGACGTTCATGATCAGCCCGGCGCCGCCCTTGGCGGTAAAGTCCTCGACGACGCGCTGCAACTCCTCGTGCAAAATATACTGCAGCCGCAGGTCGACCGACAGCTGCATCGGCTCGCCGCGGTCCCGCAGGCTCTTGTCGAGACCGCGCTCGATCCCGGCCTCGCCGTTGTCGTCGATGCCGGTAAAGCCGACCGCGTGCGACAGCAGCGCGCCATAGGGGTAGACGCGGCGTTCTTCGTGCTGGAACTGCAGCCCCGGCAATCCGAGCTGGTTGACGGCGTATTCCTGGTCCGGGGTCAGGTGGCGCTTGACCCAGACAAAGCCTTTGCCCGAGGAGAGCTTGGCCAAGAGGGCCGCGCGATCGAGGCCGGGCAAGGTGGCGACGAGCTTGTCGGCGGTGTCGGCGGGATCGGGGATCTGCCGCGGATTGGCGTAGAGCGACGGGCTGTCGAGCGTCGCCGCCAACAATTTGCCGTGGCGGTCGACGATGTCGGCGCGCAGGGGCGGGGGCGGCGGCGCCGGGTCGAACCGCGCGATGCGCGGCACGGTAATCCCGTGCGGCAGCAGCGTGACTTGCGCGAGCCGGACGCCGATCACCGCAAAGGCGACCATGAACAGGATGCCGGCGACGAGCAGCCGCGGGCGGCAGCCGTCCAGCGCGCGCCGCGCCGGGCCGTCCGGGACGACAGGCGTGCAGGGCGGCGGCTTGAAGTGCCGCGGCCGGCACGGGTTGTCGTCGAACTGGAAGGCGGCGCTCATCACCGGCTCTCCGCGATCTGCGCGATCAGCTCGTCAAGCGACCCGGCCCGGTGCTGCGAGGTCGCGCGCGCCGCCGACCGGACCGGCGACGGTCGCGTAAGCTGTGCGGCGCCGTGGGTTTCGAGCGCCACCGTGACGACCGGGCGCTTAGGTTCCACCGGCATGCGCGGTTCGTGCGGCGCCGGCGGCGCGCTCTCGGTGGGTTGGGCCGGCGGGCCCGCCACATCGAGCGGCATCGCGCCGTCCTCGACCGGCAGCGCGTCGGGCGGCGGCGCGACGATCGCCGGCGCCACGGCGGCGACGGTCTCGATCGCCACGGGCGGCGGGGGTGGCGGTGGTGGAGGCGGCGGCGCCGGGCGCATCGGAATGTCGGCGACATTGGCGCGCAACTGCTTGGTCGCGATCGGCACCAGCGACAACAGCCGCTCGTTCAGCTGGGCCAACGCGTCGGGCCGGTTCAGATAGGCCCATTCGGCGTCGAGCACCCGGAGGTCGCGCTCGGCGTCGGCGGTCTTCTGGACGGTTCGCGCGAGCTCGTCGGCGAGGCTCTGCACCTGGTACTTGACCGCGAACATCGCAAACCCGGCGGTCGAGACGACCACCAGCCAAAACAAGGTCGACAGCCTGATCATGCGGCCCGCTATTCCCGCCGGTCGGGGTCCGGCGACCAGGGTTGCGCTGCGGTACGCTCGGCCGCGCGCAACCGCGCCGAGCGCGCCCGCGGGTTGCGGGCGATTTCGTCGGGGCCGGGTGCGAGCGGGCGCCGGTGCAGCAAGCGGAAGCTCGGCGGCGGCAGCTCGGCCGGCACCGGCTCGTGGCGCGAGGCGCGCGGGGCCGCATCGCTGCGCCGCCGCAGAAAATTTTTGACCCGCCGGTCCTCGAGCGAGTGGAACGAGACCACGGCCAGCCGGCCACCCGGCATCAGGAGCCGCTCGGCCGCCGCGAGCCCGCGGTCGAGCTCGCCGAGCTCGTCGTTGACCGCGATCCGCAGCGCCTGAAAGGTGCGGGTCGCGGGGTCGAGCCCGGGCTCGGCCTTCGGGACCGCGGCGCGCACGACGTCGGCGAGCTCGAGGGTCCGGCGGATCGGGTGCCGCTGGCGGGCGGCGACGATCGTGCGCGCGATCCGCCTCGCATGGCGCTCCTCGCCAAACTCCCGGATGACGCGGGCGAGGTCGTCCTCGGGCAGGCTCGCGACCAGCTCGGCGGCACTTTGCCCGGTATCGCTCATGCGCATGTCGAGCGGCCCATCGAAGCGAAACGAGAAGCCACGCTCGGGCGTGTCGATCTGGAACGAGGACACGCCGAGGTCGAGTGCTACGCCGGCGACCGGGCGCGCCGCCGCGGGCACGAGCCGCTCCATGTCGCCAAAGGTTCCGGCGACGATTTCGAGCCGGCCAAGGGCCGCGGCGGCGAGCGCGCGGCCGCGCGCGACCGCGTCGGGATCGCGGTCGATCGCGACGACGCGGCAGTCGGCGGCGGCGAGCAAGGCCCGGCTGTAGCCGCCGGCGCCAAAGGTCCCGTCGACGTAGAGCGCACCATCGCGCGGCATCAGCGCCGCCACCACCGCCGCGGCCATGACCGGCACATGACCGCCCGCCGGCTCCGCCGCGGCAGTCGTGTAGGGCCCATCACCGCCCGACTGCGCCGCTGTCGGCGGGGTCGGGGCCGGCGCGGTTGCGCGGCGCGGGCGCGGCGCGGGCCGCCGTCTCATTCGCGGCGCCGATCGGGCGAAACGGCAAGCGACGGGATGCGGGTGGCCTGCTGGCGCGCCCGCTCGCGCATGGCGGCAGAATGCTCGGCAAACCGTGCCGGCTCCCACAGCTGGAAGTTGCGGCCGACCCCGACAAAGGCGACGGCCTCGGTGATCGCGGCATGCTCGGCGAGCTCCGAGGGCAACGCGATCCGCCCCTCGGGGTCGAACGGCAGCTCGCGCGACGCCGCAAACAGCATTTCGAGGTTGTCGTGCTCGTCGGAATATTTGTCCAGTGTGTCGAGCCGCCGGGCGATCTCTTCCATCCAGTCGATGCCGTTGGCCTCGAGCGCCGGATATTTGAGAGACGGAAAGACGACGATGCCGGGAAAGCGCTGGCTCGACAGGGTTGTGCGAAAGGTCGCCGGCACTGATACCCGCCCCTTGCGGTCGACCTTGTTCACATAAGTGGACAGAAACATGCCACTTCTTCCCCCAACGCTCGCCCACGGACGCTCGGCAAGGGGCGCCCGATAGGTGCCGCCGAAGTTCCCCCCATCGGCCGCACCCGTCCATGGGTGATAATGGGATAACATGGGAAATTATGGGTGTCAACAGACTTAGGCGAATAAAACTTGCAATTTTATGGATTGCGAGGCCGCTCCGGCTCGCGGGTTGGCATAGCCGCCGCGGCCCCACGAGGCGCGGGTGCCGCGAACACTGTCTCATCGAGCGCGGCAAGAGCGCGACGGCGGGTTTGGCGAGTGCCGGCAAGAACGGTCCACGGGCCGGGCCGGTTTGCGATTGTCAGCGCAGAGCGGTCACGTCCGCGCCCGGCAGACGCGGCGCCATGTCGATCCGGCCTTGGTTGATCAGCAGCTTGCAGTGGTCGTAGATCGCCACCCGCGCCGCCTCGGTGCGGTTGTTGCCAAACAGCCCGGTCTCGACCAGGCGGTCGAGATACCAGAGGGTTTGCGCATTGACCGACAGGGTGATCTGCTCGGATTTCAGTGGGTTCGCGTCTCTCGCCATCCCAGTCCCCAGGGCAAGAATGGCAAAAGAATGCCATAACTATGGCAACCACGCCAGAACTATCTGGAATCGCACCCACCGCCGCGGCTTGGCGACGGCCGGTCGCAGGCCAGCCTCTGCGCGCACTTAACCGCCGCCGCCGGCGCGCCGCGCCCGGCGGCTCAACGTGAAACGGGCGATCCTTGGGGATCGCCCGTTTCATCCCCCCGAGGTGTGGCACGCGAGCCGGAACCCGCCCGGGCCCTGCCGCCGCGCCGCGACCCGCGACAACCGGCCCTCCCGACCACACGGGTTGAGCTTAGCGGCGCCGGCGCGGCATACAACCGGGCAAATCGCGACTCACAGCGTTCTCCCCCGAAAAGTGCGGTTAGCCCGGTTTCATCCGCCAAATTATCCACCGGCGACGCCGGGATGCCCGCTCCGCGGCGGCCGCGGTCGCTGGCCCGACCGGGTGCCGCTTATGGCGGGCGAGAGAAACACCAGACGGCGTGTAAGCCGGGTTCTGTACCGTCGCGCGGGCAGCCCTTTGGCTGTCCGACGCTGGCGGTGACGGCCATTCCTCTGGGACGCCCGTCGCCGGGCGCCTCGTGCGACCGACCCGAGCGGCGGCGCGGAGGCCCGCCCGACATCGCCGGGTCCCGACTTGCCGGGGCCGGCGGTGTCCGCCGCTCCTACTTGGTCTTGCTCCCGGTGGGGTTTTCCGTGCCGCCGCCGTTGCCGGCGGCGCGGTGCGCTCTTACCGCACCGTTTCACCCTTGCCGCCCGCCCGGCCGAGACCGGGCGGGCTTGGCGGTATGCTTTCTGTGGCACTGTCCCTGGGGTCGCCCCCGCCGGGCGTTACCCGGCACCGCACCTCCGTGGAGCCCGGACTTTCCTCTCGTCGCACGAGGCGGCGAGCGGCCGTCCAGCCGTCTGGCGCGCAAGATTTGGGCGGCCGTCGCGCGATTGTCAAAGCCCGTCGTCGCATCGCCCGCGGCGCCGCCCGAACGGCCCCGCTCACGGGGTTGCCGTCACCCCGACCGCCGCCGCGTACTCCCGTTTGACGGCGCCGCCGAACAACGGGTTGACGAGCTGCGTCGTGTTGCCGGCGACGGCGTCGACCGCGGTCGGGCAGGCCATATAGGGCGAGATGAACGTGTTGTGGGCGGCGTTGCGCGAAGCGATGACGAGACAGGTCGGCGCCACCTCGAGGTCCATCGCGTCGATCGTGTTGGCAAAGCTGTAGCCGTTTTCGATCAACAGCCCGGCGCCGCCCGCCGCACCCGCCGAGCCGGCCCCGCCGATGTGCGAAATCTGGGTCTGCTCGAGGGCAATCCCGGCCGCCCCCCCGGCGGCGTCGGCGACCGCGAAAATCTGCGAGCTCAGCACGTAATTCAGCTGCAGCCCGCCCGCGCGCGGCCCGGCGCTGGCGTTGTTGACGATCAGGTGGTCGATCTTGATCGAATTGTGCGCGTCGGAGAAGTCGCGCTCGCCGACCACCACCGCGTACCCGTCGGTGTTGGCGTTGACAAACAGCGTCCCCTGCTCGTTGAAGTAAAAGCAGCCCTTGGGCGCGCGCGGCGTGCCGCCCGAGCACAGGATTTGCAGCACCGGCTCGGACGAGATCGCCTTGCCGTCGATGACCGCACCCATCGAGATCAGGCGAAACCCGGTCTCGGCGCGCGTGTTGTAGTCGATCACCAGGCTGCGGGTGATCCTGAAGGTGCCGTGCGGCAGAAACAACGGCTGGTCGGTGGCGAGTGCGGCGGCAAGCGCATGGTTCAACGAAGCGGTGTCGTCGCTGACGCCGTTGCCGGTGGCGCCGTAGCACCGCACGTCGACCCATGAGGCGGCCGGGCAGGTGGGCACGCCGGTCGCGGGCTGCCCTGGCGCCGCCATCGCCGGCCGCGCTGGCAGCGGCATTGTCAAGAACAGAAGGGGTACGATCCGAAGCAGCCTAAGCAGTTGGTAGGGCATGCTGTTTCCTTTTTGGGCAAAGGCGCCGGCTGTCAGCGCAAAAGGGCGAACTTATCGGCGGTTGACGCCGGATAGCGGACCTATAGCTCGTGATGAGTGTGATGTAAAGTTATTTTAACCGTATAAGAGCATATTATGTCACTTATAGGCGAAAGGCGATGCGGGGCCGCGCAAAGGACGTTCTTCCCGCCTGTCGGCGCCGTTCGGTTCCACAGCCGCCCGCGTTCCGTGCTGCTACGGCGTCGACACGCAGGCCAGCCTTCCGGCCGGCGCAACGGTTCGTGCATTGTCCCGCAGCAGACATCTGCAATAAAACTGGTCTTTTGCCCAAGGCGGAGGCACAGTTTGGATCAAGCCCTGGCGCAGCTGCACCGGCCCGCGGTGGTGATCCCGCGGCGCGGCATGGTGCTGGTGGCGGCGCTGATCGCGACCTTTATGGCCGCGGTGGAAAGCAGCATCATCGCCACCGCGATGCCGACGATCGTCGGCGACCTCGGCGGGTTCCGGTTGTTCAGCTGGGTGTTCGCAGCCTATCTGCTGACCATGGCGGTGACCGTGCCGATCTACGGCCGGCTCGCCGATATTTACGGCCGCAAGCGGGTATTCTTCGCCGGCACCGGCATTTTTCTGGTCGGCACGACGTTGTGCGGTTTCGCGCGCACGATGGTCGTGCTGATCATCTTTCGCGCCGTGCAGGGCATCGGCGCCGGCGCCATCCAGCCGATCGCCAGCACCGTCATCGGCGACATCTACACGCCGGCAGAGCGGGCGCGGGTGCAGGGCTACCTGTCGAGCGTGTTCGGCGTCTCGGCGATCATCGGGCCGGCGCTCGGCGCGTTTCTGGTTGAGCATGTGCACTGGGCGTTGGTGTTCTGGGTCAACCTGCCGATCGGCGCCCTCAGCATCGCGATGTTCGCGGTCTACCTGCCCGAGCGCGTCGAGCGCCGGCCGCACCGCATCGACTATCTCGGCGCCGTGCTGCTGATCGTCGGGGTCGGCGCGCCGATGCTGGCGCTAGTTCAGGCGCGCGGCCTCGACGGCGCCAGCCTCGCCCTCCTGGTCGGGCTCGGCGTCGCCGCGCTCGCGGCGCTCGGCGTGCACGAGGCGCGCGCGCCCGAGCCGATGGTGCCGTTCGCGCTGTGGCGCAACCGGGTCATCGCACTCGCCAATTTCGGGATTTTCGGGACCGGCTCGACGATGATGGCGGTCAGCGCCTTTCTGCCGACCTATGTGCAGGGGGTGATGGGGCGCGGCCCCGGCACCGCCGGGCTGGTGCTGGGGTGCATGTCGGTCAGCTGGATGTTCGCTTCGTTCGCCGCCGGGCGGCTGATGATCCGCACCTCCTATCGCCTCGCCGCGGCACTCGGCGGGGTCGCGCTGGTGGTCGGCGCGGCGATGCTGACCTGGCTGCAGCCGTCGAGCGGCGTTGCCTGGCCGGCGGCCGGCTCGCTCGTCATGGGGGTCGGGATGGGGGCGTGCAACACCGCCTTTCTCGTGTCGATCCAGGCGAGTGTCGGGTGGGGCGAACGCGGTGTCGCGACCGGCGCCAACATGTTCATGCGCATGATCGGGCAGTCGTTCGGCGCGGCGTTGGGTGGGGCGATCCTCAATTTTGGCGTGTTCCGGCGCGTGCCCGACGCCGCCGACGCGGTCAACCGGCTGCTCGAGCCGGCGTTGCGCCAGGGCCTCGGCACCGCCGAGATCGCCCGGCTGACCGGTGCGGTCGCGGCCTCGCTGCACGAGGTCTACCTGATCGCGACCCTGATCGCGGCGCTGACCTTCCTTGTCGCACTGGGGTTTCCGGCGCGGTTGAGCCCGTTGCGCCCGGCCGCCGCGGCGCCGCGTTGAGCCTTCGCCGTATCGGCCTATAATCGCGCCAAATCCTTTGGGAGGAGCAGGCGATGGCAGTCATACTTGGAACCGACGGCTACCGGTACCAGGTCGTCGACAACTGGGCGAAATTGCCCGACGGGTGGAAATGGGACGCCGACGTCGCCGCGGTCGGGGTCGACGCCCACGACAACGTCTACGCGTTCAGCCGCGGCGCCCACCCGATGATCGTGTTCGACCGCAACGGCAACTTTCTTCGGTCGTGGGGCGAAGGGCTGTTCCAGCGCCCGCACGGCGTCCACATGGCGCCGGACGGCACCGTTTTCCTGACCGACGACGGCGACCACACGGTGCGCAAATGCACGCTCGAGGGCAAGGTGCTCCTGACCCTCGGCATCGCCGGTAAGCCAGCCCCCTATATGAGCGGCGAGCCGTTTCACCGCTGCACCCACACGGCACTGTCGCCGCAGGGCGACATCTACGTCTCCGACGGCTACGGCAACTCGCGCGTCCACAAATATTCGCCCGACGGCAAATTGCTGTTTTCGTGGGGCGAGCCCGGCACCGATCCCGGCCAGTTCAATGTCCCGCACAACATCTGCTGCGACCCGGATGGGTGGCTCTATGTCGCCGACCGCGAGAACCACCGCGTCCAGGTGTTCGATGGAAACGGCAAATACGAGACCCAGTGGAACAACATGCACCGCCCATCGGGCCTTTACATGGAGACCGGCACCAAGACGCCGCGCTTTTTTGTCGGCGAGATCGGGCCGGACATGGCGGTCAACATCGACCTGCCGAATTGCGGGCCCAGGGTCAGCATCTACACGAACGAGGGCGAATTGTTGGCGCGGCTCGGCCATGCCCATGCCGGGCTCGAGCCCGGCCAGTTCGTCTCGCCGCACGGGCTCGCCGTCGACGGCCATGGCGACATCTATGTCGGCGAGGTGTCGTTCACCAACTGGGGCCGCCGGGTGCGTGCCAAGGGCGAAGAAATTCCGCCCGGCCTGCGCGCCATGCAAAAGCTCGCCAAGGTGGACTGAACGATCGGTGGGCCGGGTTCCCGGCTTCCGTAACTTTCGTCATCCTGAGAGCCTGTGAACCCTTGCCGTGGCGAAGGTGGTTTGGCGGCGGCATTAACCAATGCTCGACAACGGCTTGCCTGGTCTCGCCGCCGAGACCGGCAAGCAACAGGGCCGGTTGAGCGGGCAGTCCATGCCGCCGCTTTACCACTTCAGATGGCTGCAGCCATGGCCGCCCGCCGCAATGCGACGGCGCGCATCATGAGCGGCCCCGACGAGAATCCGAAACCCCGACGCTCATGATTGAGGCACGCTATAGTCTAGCGGGCATCAGCGGCTTTGGCTTAGGATACCGTCATGGCCGACGCCCGCTTTGTGTTGCTCGACGATCGCGGCGTGCTCGCGGTTGGCGGACCGGACCGACGCGTCTTTCTGCAAGGGCTCGTCTCGAACGACGTCGACAAGGTCGGCCCGGCGCAGGCGCGCTATGCGGCGCTGCTGACCGCGCAGGGCAAGTACCTGCACGACTTCGCGATGGTCGAGCTGGACGAGGCGCTGTTGCTCGACGCCGAGGCGGCGCGCCTCGCCGACCTTAAACGGCGGCTCACGATTTACCGGCTGCGGGCCAAGGCGACGCTCGACGCGCGCCCCGATCTCGCGGTCGCCGCGGTGTTCGGCGCCGATGCGCCGGCTGCTTTCGGTCTCCCGGCTGAGCCCGGCGCGGCGCGGCCGTTTGCCTCGGGTGTCGCGTTTGTCGACCCGCGC
This sequence comes from Allostellaceae bacterium, assembly GCA_035570595.1. Lineage (GTDB taxonomy): Bacteria > Pseudomonadota > Alphaproteobacteria > ATCC43930 > CGMCC-115725 > AP-15. The sequence goes on along the minus strand of DATMLF010000093.1, from coordinate 11,444 downwards.
CTGCCGGCATTGGGGGTGCGCTGCATCCTGCCGCGGGAGGGCGCGCGGCCGACGCTCGCTGGCGCCGGTCTCGCCGAGGCCGGGTTCGAGGCCTATGACGAGATGCGGCTCGGCCTCGGCATTCCGGACGGCCGCCGCGATCTCGTGCTCGAAAAGTCGATCCTGCTCGAGGCCGGGTTCGACGAGCTCAACGGCGTCGACTGGAACAAGGGCTGCTATATCGGGCAGGAGCTGACCGCGCGCACCAAGTATCGCGGCCTCGTCAAACGCCGGCTGATGCCGGTCGCGATCGACGGCCCCGCGCCCGCCTCGGGCACGCCCGTCTACGCCGAGGGGCGCGATGTCGGGGAGATGCGGTCGAGCCGGGCCGGGCGCGGTCTCGCGCTGCTGCGCATCGATGCCGCGCTCGACGGCCGCCGGCTGACCGCCGGGGAGGCCGTCGTGGTACCCGAACGCCCGAAGTGGATGCGCATCGAGGAAGACGTACCTTAGGGAGCGTCGGTCTCCAACTCGCAAAGCGAGCCACAATCGAGTTCTGCGCCCCGAAATGCCTATTGCGGGTCGGGGGCGTCGAGCTGCTGCTGAACTTCGAGGCTGCGCTGGCTGCCAGGGGGCAGTCCCTGCCATTGCTGCGCGCGCAGATCGTTGCGGTAGGCCTGCATCTTCTGCTGGTCGATCGGTCCCGGCAGCTGCGGCGACGGGTAGGGCGCAGGCGCCTGCCGCGGCGGCTGGTAGAGCGGAACGGATTGCGACAGCGCCGGCGACAGGCCGGTTGGCGGCGCCGCGGCATAACCGGGGTTGATCGGCGGCGGCAACGGGGCGGGCGTCGGTGCCGGCGCCGGGCTCGGCGTCGGGAAGATCAGCTGCGGCAGCGCGGTCGGCGCGGCGGCGGCCGCCACCCCGACGGTCGCGCCGGCCATCAGCGGCACCGCGGTCATCAGCAGCACCGCGGCCATCAGCGGCGCCGCGGCCGCGAGCCGGGTCACACCGTCATGTCCGGGCGCGCGTCGGCGAGCGCCGCCTGCGCGGCGGCAAGCCGTGCGATCGGCACCCGATAGGGCGAGCACGACACGTAGTCGAGCCCGACCTTCTGGCAAAAGCGGATCGAGGCGGGGTCGCCGCCATGCTCGCCGCAAATGCCGAGCTTCAGCCCCGGCCGGGCGGATCGGCCGCGCTCGGCGGCGATTTGCACCAATTCGCCGACACCCTCGGTGTCGAGGGTCACGAACGGGTCATGCTCGAGAATGCCGAGCCGCTGATAGGCGCCGAGGAAGCTCGCCGAATCGTCGCGCGACACGCCAAACACGGTCTGCGTCAGGTCGTTCGTGCCAAAGCTGAAGAACTCGGCGGTCTCGGCGATGTCGCCGGCGCGCAACGCGGCGCGCGGCAATTCGATCATCGTGCCGACGAGATAGGGCACCTTGACCCCGGCGCGCTCCATGACGCCGTGGCCGACGCGGTCGATCATCCCTTTCAGGATGTCGAGCTCCTTTTTGGTGGCGATCAGCGGCACCATGATTTCGGGCGCCACCGCGTCCCCGGTCTCCTTGATCACCTCGGCGGCGGCTTCGAAGATCGCCGTCGTCTGCATCTCGTAGATCTCGGGATAGGTGATCCCGAGCCGACAGCCGCGATGCCCAAGCATCGGGTTGGCCTCGTGCAGCGCATGCGCGCGCTGGCGCACCTGGGCGACGCTGCGCCCGGTCAGCCGCGCCATCTCCTCGAACTCGCCGTCGGTTTTGGGAAGGAATTCGTGAAACGGCGGATCCAGCAGCCGGATCGTCACCGGCAGCCCGCGCATGATGCGAAAGATCTCGGCGAAGTCCTTGCGCTGCATCGGCAGCAGTTCGGCGAGCCCGGCGCGCCGCCCGCGCTCGTCGTCGGCCATGATCACGCGGCGGATCGGGCCGATGCGGTCGGCGTCGAAAAACATGTGCTCGGTGCGCGAGAGCCCGATCCCCTCGGCGCCGAACCGGCGCGCGGCGCGGGCGTCGAGCGGGGTTTCGGCGTTGGCGCGCACCTTCATGCCGCGCATCTGATCCACCCAGCCCATCAAGGTGGCGAAGTCGCCCGACAGCTCCGGCTGGATCGTCGCGACTTCCCCCAGCATCACCTCGCCGGTCGAGCCGTCGATCGTGATCACCTCCCCGACCGCGACCTGGGTGGCGCGCGCCGTCATCTTGCGCGCCGCGTAGTCGATGTGGAGGTCGCTGGCGCCGGAGACGCAGGGCCGCCCCATGCCGCGCGCGACCACCGCGGCGTGGCTCGTCATGCCGCCCCGGGTCGTCAGGATGCCCTTTGCGGCGTGCATGCCGTGAATGTCCTCGGGGCTGGTTTCGACGCGCACGAGGATCACCGCCTCGCCGCGCGCGGCTTTGGATTCGGCCTCTTCCGCCGAAAACACGATTTGGCCCGAGGCGGCACCCGGCGACGCCGGCAGCCCGCGCGTCAGGACCGTCGGCTTGGCCTTGGGGTCGAGCGCCGGATGCAACAGCTGGTCGAGCGAGGCCGGCTCGATCCGCCGCACCGCCTCCTCGCGGTCGATGACCCCTTCGTCGACCAGCGAGACGGCGATTTTCAGCGCCGCCTGCGCGGTGCGCTTGCCCGACCGCGTCTGCAGCATCCACAATTTGCCGCGCTGGACGGTAAATTCGATGTCCTGCATGTCGCGGTAGTGGTCCTCGAGCACGCGCCGGACCCGGCCGAGCTCGTCGAGCACATCGGGCATGACCTCTTCCATCGCCGGCAGCGTCGACCGGTTGGCCTTTTTGCCGGCGAGCGTCAGGTGTTGCGGCGTGCGGATGCCGGCGACGACATCCTCCCCCTGCGCGTTCACCAGGTATTCCCCGTAAAATTCGTTGTTGCCGGTCGACGGGTTGCGGGTGAAGGCGACGCCGGTCGCGCAATCCTCGCCCATGTTGCCAAACACCATCGCCTGCACGTTGACCGCCGTGCCCCAGTCGGCCGAGATCTCGTGCAGCCGGCGGTAGGTGACCGCGCGCGGGTTCATCCACGAGCCAAAGACGGCGCCGATCGCACCCCACAGCTGATCGCGCGGCTCCTGCGGGAACGGGCGGCCGGTCTCCTCGGCAACGACATCCTTGAACCCGTCGACGACGACCTTCCAGTCCTCGGCCGCAAGATCGGTATCGAGGGTATGCCCGGTGTCCAATTTGTGATTTTCGATCAGCTCTTCGAAATGATGATGCTCGATGCCGAGCACGACCTGCCCGTACATCTGGATGAAACGGCGATAGCTGTCGTAGGCGAAGCGCGCGTCGCCGCTCTGCCGCGCCAACCCCTCGACCGCGCGGTCGTTGAGGCCGAGGTTGAGCACGGTGTCCATCATCCCCGGCATCGAGACGCGCGCCCCCGAGCGCACCGAGACGAGCAGCGGGTTGTCGGCGTCGCCGAACCGCGCGCCGAGCCGCCGCTCGACCGCGGCGAGCCCGGCCATGACCGCGTCCTCGAGGTCGGGCGGATAACACTTCCCGTTCTTGTAGAACCAGGTGCAGACCTCGGTGGTGATTGTAAAGCCGGGCGGCACCGGCAGCCCGAGGTTGCACATCTCGGCGAGGCCGGCGCCCTTGCCGCCGAGCAGGTTGCGCATTTCGGCCCGGCCCTCGGCGCTGCCGCCGCCAAATTCGTAGACCCATTTCGTCATCCGCCGCTCACCCTTCGATCTATGAGAAGCCGGCCCTATCTGAATTAAACGCACTAACGCAGGTTCAAATCCGGCATCGACAAAACAGGGTATCCACCGCTCGCCCGAGTGGAGCGGCGGAGTCGCATCCGCCGGGCCGCCGATCTTACCCTTCGATCAGCGAAAAGTCGGCGACCCGGTTCATCGTGTCGCGTATCCGCGCCAGCAGGCGCAGCCGGTTCTCGCGCAGGCTCGCGTCATCGGTGTTAACGGTGACCTTGTCGAAAAAAGCGTCAATCGGCGGCCGCAACCGCGCCAATTCCGCCATCGCTTCTGCAAATTGCTCCTGGTGAAGAAATTCGCCGACGCGATCTCCGATGCGATCGAGACTACCGGCGAGCGCCTTCTCCTCGGGCAGGTGCAGCAGCGATCGATCGACTTTGGTATCGCGGGTGCGTTGGTCTCTGCGGTCTTCGATGGCGACGATATTCGTGGCCCGCCGATAAGCGACGAGCAGGTTGGCGCCATCCTCGGCGCCGAGGAATTTCGCCAGCGCATCCACTCGTGCCAGCAGCCGCACGAGGTCATCTTCAGCGAGCGCAAAAACCGCCGCTATCAAATCGTGACGCGCACCTGCTTCGCGCAAATGCGCCTTTAAACGGTCAGCGATGAAGGCGAGCAGCGAGCCGGTAGGCTCAGGGAAATTCGGGTCCCAATTCGTTAACCACATAGGATCCCAGAGTTCCTTGGCTTTCTCAAAGGCCGCCCCCAGCGGCAGGCGCAAGCTGTTTTCGAGGATAAGCCGGATTGTTCCCAACGCCGCCCGCCGCAGCGCATACGGGTCGCGCGACCCGGTCGGCATCTCAGCAACGCCAAAAAAACCAACGAGCGTGACGATTTTGTCGGCAAGAGCGACGACAACGCTGAGTGGCGCGGTCGGGCAAGTATCGTTTGGGCCAAGCGGCTTATAGTGGTCTGGAATCGCGTCGGCGACGCGAGGGTCCTCGCCGTCATGCAGCGCGTAATAGCGGCCCATGACGCCCTGCAATTCGGGGAATTCGCCGACCATGCCGGTCGACAGATCGGCTTTGGCGAGGCGCGCCGCTCGCCGAGCCGATCGATGTAATTCTTCGTCGTCATTCCCGCGCAAGCGGGAATCGAGGGCGGCAGGGTCTGATTGGCCCCCCTGGACCCCCGCTTGCGCGGGGGTGACGAAGGAGCGCTCAGGAAAGCGGATGTTCTCCGAGAGGAAAGCCGCCAGCTTTTCGATGCGCTCGACCTTGTCCCGCACGCTGCCGAGCTTGGCGTGGTAGACGCGGTCCTTGAGCGCCTCGACGCGGTCCTCGAGGCGGGTCTTGCGGTCCTGGTCCCAGAAAAAGCGGGCGTCGGCGAGCCGGGCGCGCAGCACGCGCTCGTTGCCGGCGACGATCGCCGCACCGCCATCTTCGGCAAGGTTGTCGGCGACGAACAGGAAAGTGGGCGCCGGCCTGCTCCCGGCCTTCGCCGGGGCAGGCTTGGGGTAAGCACAGGAAAAATACCGTTGATGCGTGCGCATCGCGGTCTGCAGCACTTCGGGCGGCAAATCTAGAAAATCGGCGTCGATCGCGCCCGCAAGCACGACCGGGAATTCGGCCAAACCCGTTACCTCGTCGAGCAAGCCCGGATCGGGCTTGACGGTAATGCCCGACTCGGCCGCGCGGCGGTCGAGATCGGCGCGGATCAGCTCGCGCCGCTGATCCTGGTCGATGATGACGTAGGCATGCTGCAATTTTTCGAGATATCCGGCGGCGCTGTCGGCGCAGAACTCGCCCGGCGACAGAAAACGGTGCCCGCGGGTCGTACGGCCGACCGGCACGCCGTCGAGCGGCAGCGGCAGCACGTCACCGTCAAACAGGCAGAGGATCGAGCTGAGCGGCCGCACCCAGCGCAGTGACCCGCCGGGCCAGCGCATCGATTTGGGCCAGGATAGTTCGGTAATCGCAGCTCTGATCTGCTCCGGCAGCACCTCGGCCGAGGGCCGGCCCGAGCGCCGGATGACCGCGAAATAGAATTCGCCGCGGCCGGTGTCGCGGATCTCGCATTCCTCGGTCGAGCCGAGCCCTGCCGCGCGCAAAAACCCGTCGATCGCGGCCGGCGGTGCGCCGACGCGCGGCCCGCGCCGCTCCTCGGTCCGGTCGGGCTGGGTCGCCGGTATGCCCTCGGCGACCACGACCAGCCGCCGCGGCGTCACATAGCCGCGCAATTCGGCCGCCGGTATTTCCGCTGCGCCCAGCTTGTCGCGCAACAACCCGGTCAAATCCTCGATCGCGCGGCGCTGCATCCGCGCCGGGATTTCCTCCGACAACAGCTCCAGCAGCAATTCGCCGCGCCGGGCCGTCTTGATCGGCCCGTCGAATTTCTCGTCAACCGGGGTCATGCGACACCGTCCGCAAGCACGCGCCACCACCGGGTCGCTTTCCCGGCGAAAGCCGGGATCTACCGCGACCATGGATACCGGCTTTCGCCGGTAAAGCGCATAAACTGGCGCGGCGCGGATCCGAGCGCGGTGGCGCGCGAAAGGCCAGCGGAACCAACTTCATTGACCACCGCCGCCTTCCCCGCCGGCCAGCCAGGCCTCGCAACAGCCTTTGGCGAGGGTGCGCACACGCAGGATATAGGCGGCGCGTTCGGTCACGCTGAGGGCGCCGCGCGCGTCGAGCAGGTTGAACAGGTGGCTGGCTTTCAGGCACTGGTCGTAGGCCGGCAACGCCAGGCCGCGCTCGAGCACCCTGCCGCATTCGCGCTCGGCATCCCCGAAATGGCGCGTCAACAGCGGGATGTCGGCGACCTCGAAATTGTAGGCCGAGAATTCGCGCTCGGCGCGTCGGAACACGTCGCCATAGCTGATGCGCGCCGCACCAGGGGCGACTACAACGGCGCCCCTGATGCGGGCCGCACCGGGGGCGCCGTTGTAGTCGAGGTCGAACACGCTCGCGACGCCCTCGACGTACATCGCCAACCGTTCGAGCCCATAGGTCAGCTCTGTCGAGACCGGGTCGCAGTCGATCCCGCCGACCTGCTGAAAATAGGTGAACTGGCTGACCTCCATGCCGTCGAGCCAGACCTCCCAGCCGAGCCCCCAGGCGCCCAGGGTCGGGCTTTCCCAGTCGTCCTCGACAAAGCGGATGTCGTGGCGTCGCGCGTCGATGCCGAGTGCCGTCAGGCTCGCCAGGTAAAGCTCCTGGCTGTCGGCAGGCGCCGGCTTCAGGATCACCTGCATCTGGTAGAAATGCTGCAGGCGGTTGGGGTTTTCGCCATAGCGGCCGTCGGTCGGCCGGCGCGACGGCTGGACATAGGCGGCGCGCCATGGCTGGGGCCCGAGCGCGCGCAGCACCGTCGCCGGGTGAAAGGTGCCGGCGCCGACCTCGATGTCGTAGGGCTGCAGGATGACGCAGCCCTGCCGCGCCCAGAAGTTCTGCAAGTCGGCGATCAGCGACTGAAAGCTCACGGTCGTCTCTCGAATTCCGCTCGAATTTCGCTAGGGTCAGCGCGGCTGCGGGCAGTCGGGCCGCGCACAGGCCGGCGCATGCGCCGCGACATAGGCGCGGCAAACGCCGCACGCGACCAGGTCCTCGGCCGGCAATGCCCGCCGCGGTTGGGGCGCGCGCCGCCGCGGCAACTCGCGGGCCGGCCCGTTCAGCCAGCGCCAGCCGATCCACGCCACAGCGAACACCAGGATCAGAACGACGAGCTTGGGGAATTCGAACATCTGGGAGGTTTACCGGGCTGCCGGGAAGCGGGTCAAGAAATGTGGCGGGGCGCGCTAACCGGGTTGCCGGCGGCCCTTCCTCGCTCTGCTCGTCGCCGCGCTTGCCGGCAAAGTTGGGTTGGCGCGCCACCGTGTCTTTATCGGGTCACAGCCCGAACCGGCCCCACAGCACGCGCGCCTCGACCCAGTCGCCGAGGTCGGCGATCACGTCCGCGGGCTCACGGCCGACAAACGGCAGCCGGCCCCACAACGGCCGGCGCCGCTCGGCCGCGATCGCCCGCAGCCGGACGTTCTCGCCATAGCGGGCGCGCATTGTCGCGCGCAGCTCGCCGACGCCGTCGATCAGCCCGCGCTCGGCCGCCATGTGCCCCGTCAGCACGTCCCCGCTGAACAGGCTCTCATCCGCGAGGTCGATCTTGCCGGCGCGGCGGTGGCGGACATGCTCCTTGAAGGCGCGGTGAATATCCTGCTGTAAGACGCTCAGCCGCTCGACGTCGTCCGGGTTCACCGGCAGAAACGGGTCGAGCAGCGACTTGCGCGCGCCGGCGGTATAGAGCCGCCGCTCGACGCCGAGCCGCTGGATCAGCTCGTGCAGGCCAAAGCCGCCGCTGACGACGCCGATCGAGCCGACGAGCGAGGTCTCCTCGCCAAAGATTTCGTCGCCGGCGAGCGCCAGCCAATAGCCGCCCGAGGCGGCCACGTCCTCGGCGAAGGCGAAAACCGGGATCCCTTTCTCCTCGGCCTGCTGGCGAATCCGGCGATAAAGCAGGGCCGACTGAACCGGGGCGCCACCCGGCGAATTAACGACGATCGCGACCGCGACGAGCCCCGGCACGCGAAACGCCCGCTCGATTGCCGCCGCATGGCTTGCGAGCGAGATCGCGTTGCGCCGCGCCCGCGGCATGATCACACCCTCAAAGCGCAGCACCGAGACGACCGGCCCGCGCCGCCACAGCCGCTCGACATCGAGGTAATCGCGAATTGCCATGCCGTCTCAAATGGGGCGCCGGGTCGGCTGGGACCACCGGGCCGGGCGACGCCGCGGGTCAGAGGCCGCGGGTCAGAGGCCGCGGGTCAGAGATCGAGGCCACGCCCCTCGCGCAGCACCGCCTCGGCGGCCTCGCTCAGCCTGCCGTCGGACCGGTGCAGCACCAGCCCGGGGGCGAGCCGCGCCGGTGCGGCGACCTGCTTGCGGGCGCGCACCAGGATGCGGCTGGCGGGCCGGTTCTCGCCGGCCCACAGCGGGAACACCACGACTTCGCCCGCGCGCCCCGCGATTTCGCCGAGCAGCGCGTCGATCCGGTCGGCGCGGTGGACAAATGTCACGGTGCCCTTGGGGCGCACCATCGCCAGAGCGAACCGCACCCAGGCCGCGAGGTCGGCGGCGCCTTCGACCGTCGCCGCGGTCCTGGGGCCGCCGTCACCGGCGGGGGTGCGGCCGCGCTCGTGGTGCGGCGGATTGGCCATGACGTGGTCGAAAGCGCCGGGCGACAACCGCGGCGGCGCGTGCAGCAAGTCGCCGATCATGACCGAAACACGTGCCTCCATCGCGTTGAGGATCGCGTTGTCGCCGGCGAGGCGGACGAGGTCGCGCTGCATCTCGAGCCCGACGACGCGGCTGTGCGGGACGCGCGCGGCAAGGCACAGCATTGCCGCGCCGGCGCCGCAGCCGACGTCAAGCACCAGCTGATGCGGCTCGGCCGGCACTGCCGCGGCAAGAAACACCGGGTCGATCGCGACGCGATAACCCTCGGCCGGCTGGCGCAGCCGCAGCCGGCCGCCGAGTAGCCGATCCTCGGTAAACGCCGGTTCGGCGGCGGCCGGCGGCCCGCTCACCTGGCTTGCTCGCCGGCCTGCGACAGCAACGCGCGGGCGCGAGCGAGGTCGTGGTCGGCGACCATCAGGCGGCGCGGGATGGCGCCGATATTGCCTTCGATCAGGCTGGTGTGATGGTCGAGCACCAGGCTCTCGATCCCGGAATCGCTGAGCAGCGCCTGCAGCCAGGAGAGCCGGACGGGGTTGTTGGTTCGCAGCAATTCTCGCATGACCCTCGGTTCCGGCGCACGCCGCTCGAAAGCCTCGAACGGGCCGGCACTTGACCCGCCTCCTTGTCATTCTATGCTCATTCGCGTTCCGGCGCGTCAAGCCGATCGGACGACCGACCGAACAGCAACGCGGAGAAGCGGGTGGCGCTGGCAGCGGGTGTCGAGCAGATGCGCGAAGCGCCAACCCCGTCGCTCGAGCCGTTGTCGCGGCTGCTGCAAGCCGACCTCGAAGCCGTAAACCGGCTGATCGTCGAGCGGATGCACAGCCCGGTGGCGTTGATCCCGCAGCTTGCCGGCCACATCGTCGCGGGCGGCGGCAAACGGCTGCGGCCGATGCTGACCCTCGGCTGCGCGCGCATGTGCGGCTATTGCGGCGACCGCCATGTGGCGCTCGCCGCCGCGGTCGAGTTCATCCACACGGCGACCCTGCTGCACGACGACGTCGTCGACGCGAGCGACTTGCGCCGCGGCCGCGACACCGCGAACGCGGTCTGGGGCAACAAGCCGGCGGTGCTGGTCGGCGACTTCCTGTTCAGCCGGTCGTTCGAGCTGATGGTCGCCGACGGGTCGCTGCGCGTGCTCGAAATCCTGTCGCGGGCCTCCTCGGTCATCGCCGAGGGCGAGGTCTTGCAGCTGATGACGACCGGCAACACGGCGGCGACCGAGAGCGATTACCTCGCGGTGATCCAGTCGAAGACCGCCGAGCTGTTTGCCGCCGCCTGCCGCATCGGCGCGGTGCTGACCGAGCGGCCGCCCGACATGGAGGAGGCGCTCGACCGGTTTGGCCGCAACCTCGGGACCGCATTTCAGCTGGTCGACGACATGCTCGACTTTTCGGCGCGCCAATCCGAAACCGGCAAAAGCGTCGGTGACGATTTCCGCGACGGCAAGATGACCTTGCCGGTTTTGCTCGCTTTTGCCCGCGGCGACGCGGAGGAGCGGGCGTTCTGGCGGCGCACCCTTGAAGAGCTCGACCAGCAGCCGGGCGACCTCGAACGCGCGATCCATCTCGTCGAATGCCGCGGCGCGCTCGCCGAGACCCTGGCGCGCGCCCGCGCCTATGCCGCCGCCGCGGCGCGGGCGCTGGCGCCGTTCGCCGACGGCCCCGAACGCCGCGCCCTTGCCGCCGCCGCCGCCTTCGCCGGCGACCGCAGCTTTTGAAATTGGTGGCACGCGAGGGTGCGATGGTGGTCGCCGACCGCCGTGTGCACCATGTATTGGCGGCATACGGGGGGCGCCCCCTGACGCGGCCCCGGCTTGCGCAACGCCGGTGTCGGCGCTATAGACCGCACCCGGTCGGCGGAGTGTAGCTCAGCCTGGTAGAGCACTGCTTTCGGGAGGCAGGGGCCGGAGGTTCAAATCCTCTCACTCCGACCATCGAGCCGAGCCTTGCACGGCATGTGTCCGCGGCACAGCCGCTCGCCGCCGTTAGAGCGATCGCGGAGGGCGGGCCGCGCCGGGTCAGCCGACCGGGAGCTTGCGCAAAAAGCCGGTGCGCTGCGCGGCGCCGGCGGCCATAAAGGCGGCGTCCCGACCGCCGAGGACAAAGCGCGCACCCATCTCGACATAGCGCGGCATGATCGCCTCGTTGTAGACGCCGGCCATGCCCGGGAACTTGGCGTGCTGAAGCGCGAGTGGCCTAATTCGGTCAGCACTTGGCAGAGGTTCGCCCCGATGCGGGCAGAGCGCCAAGTTTCAGCGTGTCGACGCGGTCCACCGGCGGTTTTGACCGCCTGCCGTGCACGTGGCAGGCGATTTGCCGTTGGTCAAGATGACCGAATGGACGATCCCGGCCTCACAACCACCCGGAGGCCGGGGATGTCGGTTGAGTGTAGCCTTGCCAAGGAAGCCTGAGAGGCTAGTCATTGCCTCCCGACATCCGGGGAATGTCGGTCTAAAATCTGAGGGAGGAGAAACAATGAGGAAACTTGCGATTTTGTTGGCGCTGGCGGTGGTAGGATTGCCGTCCCTCGCAAAGCTGCCGACGTTGTGACTGAAGTATGCCAGG
>DATMLF010000092.1:0-41938 GCA_035570595.1 Allostellaceae bacterium | reverse complement strand
TGCCGGCCGTTATCCTCGGCTTTGTCTTCGAGCATCCGTTGCGCCGCCTGTTCGGCTCGCCCGTCGCCGCGGCGTTGTTCCTGATCGTCAACGGCCTCGTCCTGTTTGCCGGCGAGCGTTTGCGGCGGCGGGCATTGGCGGTGCGCGACCGGCGCGGGCTCGGCGACGCGGGCTGGCGCGACGCGCTCGCCGTCGGCCTGTGGCAGACCGCGGCGTTTCTGCCGGGGATTTCGCGCTCGGGGGCGACGATCGTCGGCGGCCTGCTCGTCGGCCTGCGGCATGAGGATGCCGCCCGCTTTTCGTTTCTGCTGGCGAACCCGGTCATCGCCGGTGCGGCGGTGCTCGAAATCCCGAAACTGCGGCATCTGCCGGTCGCGGCGGGCGGTGCCGTGGTTGGCGGCGGCACCTTGTGGCTCGCCGGGCTCGTCGCCGGCGCCACCGCCTACGCCAGCACCGCCTTTCTGATGCGCTATTTCCGGCGCCACGAGGAAAACCCGGCGCTCGACCCCTTCGCCTATTACTGCTGGGCGGCGGGCGCCCTCGCGCTCCTCGTGCTGCTGATCTGATCCCAGCGCGACAGCCCCGCCGCCGCGAACGCCCGTGATCAACGCATCGAAGCGGTCTTGACCTGACTCACCCGCGTGTACCGTGCTGCCGAGACCGTGCCTGGTGCGGTCATCGCGACCAAGCTGCGCCGATTTTTGCAAGCTTGACCGATCGAGAGAATGGCGCGCCCGAGAGGAGTCGAACCCCTAACCCCCAGATCCGTAGTCTGGTGCTCTATCCAATTGAGCTACGGGCGCGTGCGCTAAAGCCGGCCGGCGGCCTGCCGGCGCAACAACTACCCCAGCCGCCGGCGCAAAGGCAAGGCCGATCGGCCGGCCGCGGGCCACGACCCCGCCCGACAGGGCTGGCGCAGCCCGGGCCGGCGACGGCAGAATGGCCGCCCCACAAGGGTCGTTCGGGAAGCGCCGCCTTTGATGCTCATCTCGCCGCCATGACCGAGTCCGCCGGAGACGATCCGGCGACCCGCCCCGCCGTCGCCCTGCTGCCGGGGCGGCACAAGCGCGCCGAAGCCGGCCACCCGTGGGTCTATTCGAATGAAGTGGTGATGGACGAAGCGGCGCGCCAGCTCCCTCCCGGCGCGCTCGTCACCTTGCGCCGCGCCGACGGCAGCGCGCTCGGGGTTGCGATGTTCAACCCGCACAGCTTGCTCGCCGCGCGCCTCCTCGACCGCGACGCCGGGCGGTCGGTCGGCCGGCGCTTTGTCGCGCGCCATGTCGAGCGGGCGCTGCGGCTGCGCGAGCAGCTGTTCGACGAGCCGTATTACCGGCTGGTGCATGCCGAGGCCGACCGGATGCCCGGGCTCGTCATCGACCGCATCGGCGATGTTCTTGTCGTCCAGTCGAACACCGCCGGCATGGCGAGGCTCGAGCCGATCGTGCTCGACGTCTTGACCCGAATGATCGAGCCGCGCGCGATCGTGCTGCGCAACGACAGCCCGCTGCGGGCGCAGGAAGGGTTGCCGAGCGAGACCCGGCTCGCCGTCGGCGCGCTCGACGAGGCGGTTGTGCTGCGCGAGAACGGCGCGGTTTTCCCGGTCGACCCGCTGGGCGGGCAAAAGACCGGCTGGTTTTTCGACCAGCGCCCAAATCGCGAGTTTGTCGCGGCGCTCGCCCGCGCCGGCGCCAGCGTCCTCGATCTTTATTGCTACACCGGCGGCTTTGCGGTGCAGGCGGCGCTCGGCGGCGCCGGCAAGGTTGTCGGCATCGACCGCTCCGAACCGGCGCTGGGGCTGGCGCGGCAAGCGGCACGCCGGAACGGCGTCGACGCAATCTGCGACTTTCGCCGTGGCGACGCGTTTGGCGAGGCCGAACGGCTTGCCGGCGCGGGCCAGCGCTTTGACGTTGTCGTCGCCGACCCGCCCGCCTTCGCCAAATCGCGCAAGGAGACGCCGGCAGCACTGCGCGGCTATCGCAAGCTCGCCCGCCTTGCCGCGGCCGCGACCGCCCGCGGCGGCATCCTGTTCGTGGCCTCGTGCTCGTACAATGTCGGCGTTGGCGAATTCGCCGAGGCGGTGCGGCGGGGGCTCGCCGACGCCGGCCGCAGCGGCCGCATCATCCGTCTCGCGGGGGCGGGGCCCGACCACCCCATTCACCCGGCATTGCCCGAGACCGCCTACCTCAAGTCGGCGACACTGTCTCTCGACTGACGGCCCGGGCGCGACCGGCGGCGGGCGCCCGCAGGGTCAGCCGAAAGACGGTGCCGGAGCCGGCGCTGGAAACGAGCGCGAGGTCGCCGCCGTGCGCCCGCGCGAGCTCGCGGGCGATCGCGAGCCCGAGGCCGCTGCCGCCCGGGCGCGCCGAGCCAAAAAACGGGCGGAACAAGTTCTCGCGCGCTTTTGGCGGCAGCCCCGGGCCGTCGTCGGCGACCTCGACCGCGATCGTGCCCGCCGCCCGCCTCGCCGAAACCCGAACTCGCCGCGCACCCGCCTCGAGCGCATTGCGCGCGAGATTCAACAGCACGCGGTAGAGCTGGTCGCGGTCGGCCTCGACTTCGAGGTCGGGCGGCGCGACGCAATTAATCGCGAAATCCGCCTCGGAAACCGCGAGGCCGGCGCCGATTTCGCCGACCAACGGGGCGAGCAGAAACCGGCTCGGCGCCAGCGGTGCGGCACCCTCGCGCGAGAAGTCGAGCGTGCGGGTGCACAGCGCGACGGCGCGGTCGATCGCGTCCATCAGCCGCGGCAGGATGCGGCGCACCTCGGGTGCGGCACTCGCGGTCAACCCATCGGTGACGAGCCGCGCGGTCGCGAGGATGTTGCGCAAATCGTGGTTGATCTTGGTCACCGCGGTGCCGAGCGCGGCGAGCCGCGCGCGCTCCGCCAAGGCCCGGCGCACGGTCTGCTGCATGACCGCGAGCTCGCGCTCGGCGACGCCGATCTCGTCGCGCCGCCTGCTCGCGGTGATCATCCGCGCGGCATCCTCGGGATCTTCGCGAAACGCCATCATGCTGGCGGTGACCCGCCGCATCGGCCGGACCAGCAGCCATTGCAGGCTCAGATAGACGAGGGCTGCGGTGATCAGCGACAGCACGATCGACAATTCGAGGATGCGATAGCCGAAATCCCACATCTCGCGGCGCAAGGGCGCCTCGTCGAGCAGCACCTCGACGGTCCCGCCGCCCGCCGGCGACGGGCCGAGCACCCTCAGGACCCGGTTGCCGGTTCGCGCGAGCGCCATCAGCGAGCCGCGGATCGCCGCGACAATGCTGGGGCGGGTCAGGTCGATCGTCACGTTCGGGATCGGCGGTACCGGCCGGTCGAGCATCAGCACGACGCCGTCGGCGCGATGCACGATCACGCAATGCGCGCCGACCCGGGCGAGCAATTTGCCGACGAGGCCGCGGTCGAGATGACCGGACGGGCTCGCCTCCAGCGCCAGCGCCGCGAGCTCGCCGGCGGCGATGCGGTTTTCGAAATAGGTCATCCGGAAGCGCGCCACCGACGGCACAAAAATCAACACCTCGCCGACCATCACAAAAAAGACGGTCAGGACGAGCAGCCGGGCCGACAGGCTTTTCAGCAGCACGGGGAATGTCCGTATTTAGCCGAACCGCGCCATAAGGCGCACCATCCAACGGGTGCGCGCCGAAAACAATGCCGGCGTGTAAAAGCTGCCGGCGGCGCGCTTTCCGGCCTCGCCGCGGGTCGGGTACGGGACGATCAGATTGGCGATGGCGCCGATCCCGAGCTTCCGCGAGATCGCCAGCGCCCACGGTAGAATCAGGTCGCCGGCGCCCGCGCCGAAGATCGAGGCGCCGAGAATGCGCCCGTCCCGGCGGGTGACGACCTTGACCATGCCCGCGGTGTCGCGCTCGGTATGGGCGCGGTCGTTCTCGGAAAACGGCCAGCGCAGCACCCGCACCCGGTCGCCAGTCGACTGGCGCGCCGCGGTTTCGGTCATCCCGACCTGGGCCAGCTCGGGATCGCTGTAGGTCACCCAGGGTAGCGCGCGGTAGTCGACCTTTGCCGGCAGCCGGAACAGCGCGTTTCGGATCACGATCCCGGCGTGGTACAGCGCCACGTGTGTGAAGAGTGGCCCGCCCGCCACGTCGCCGACCGCGAACGCATGATGGTTTGTCGTGCGCAGCCGCGCGTCGACGGCGATCCCTTGGGGCGTCGCGGCGATGCCGGCGGCCGCCAGGTCGAGTGCCGCGACGCTCGGGCGGCGGCCGGCCGCCACCAGCAGGTGCGAGCCCGCGATCCGCCGGCCGTCGGCGAGCCGCACGGCGAGGCCGGCGGGCGCCCGCTCGACCGCTTCGATCGCGACCCCCGGGTGGAGCGCGATGTCTTCGCCGGCGAGCCGCTCCGCCAAGAGGCCGACGAGCTCGGGGTCGTCGCGCGGCAGCAGGGGCCCGAGGTCGAGCACTGTGACCCGAGCGCCAAGGCGGCGGTGCGCCTGCGCCATCTCGATCCCGATCGGCCCGCCGCCAATCACGATCAGGTGGTCCGGCAGCACGCGGTTGGCGAAGACCGTTTCGTTCGTCAGGTAGGGCGCCTGGCCAAGTCCTGGGATTGGCGGCACCGCGGGGCGCGACCCGGTCGCGACCACAAAACGCCGCGGCCGGACCTCGATGGCGCCGGCGCGCAGCGTGCGCGGGCCGGTGAAGCGCGCCTGCTCCTTCAGCACGGTCACGCCGAGCCCTTCAAAGCGCTCGACCGAATCATTGAGCGCGATGCCGGCGATGACCTGCTCGACGCTGTCGCCGAGGGCGGCGAAGTCGATCCGCGGGGGCTGGTAGCCGATCCCGAATGCCGGCGCGCGGCGCCACAGCTCGGCGAGGCGCGCCGAAGCGATCAACGACTTAGACGGCACGCAGCCCGAATTGAGGCAGTCGCCGCCCATCGCACCCTGCTCGACCAGCACCACCTTTGCGCCGAGCTGCGCGGCACCGGCGGCGACCGCGAGCCCCGCCGCGCCGGCGCCGATCACGCACAGATCGGGGGTCGCCGCAGCGGTCATGCGCCGCCTTTGCGCTGCCGGCGCGTGCACACGACCGGCACCAGGGCGAGCACCGCCAGGCCGATGACCGGGATCAGCACGCTCGGCCGAAAGACGACGCCGAGGTCGGGCTGCGCGAAGGCGACGCCAAGCCCGTTGCCGAGGCTCGCATAGACAAAGGTGCCGGGGATAATTCCGATAATCGTGGCAACGAGGAAGGTCGGCAGCCCGACGCCGGCCAGCGCCGGGACAAGGTTGACGAGCCAGAACGGAAACAGCGGGACGAGGCGCAGGAACAACAGGTAGTTGAACGCGTCGGCGCGGAACCCGGCTTCGAGCTTGCCGACAAACGGCCCGGCGCGCGCCGCGAGGCCGCCGAGCCCGGCGCGCGCGGCGAGAAAGATCGCGACGGCGCCCGAGGCGGCGCCGACCACCGCGCACAACCCGCCAAGCCACGTGCCGAACAACAATCCGCCGGCGATCGTCAGGATCGCGGCGCCCGGAACCGACAAGGCGACGACCGCGGCATAAGCCGCGACATAGAGCGCCGCCCCGGTAAACCGCCAGCGCGCCACCAAGCCGCACAGCCAGGCGCGATGCCCCGCCAGCGCCGAAAACGTCAGATAGCGGTGCCCGCCGGCGAGCACGAACGCCGTGCCGGCGAGCACGAGGACCGCGAGCGGCGCCAAACGGCGCAGCGAGACGGTTTGCGGCGAGAGAGGGTCGGGCATCGGGCTGATCCGGCCCCAGCATAACAGGACGCCGGCGCCATGGGCGGGATCAAGCGCTCATCTTCGCGTGATCGCCGCGCCGGGCGTCTACCATTTAGGAGGGTTTCTAAGAATGATAGTTAACTAATGAGATATTTATTGCAACTGACAGGGATATTTGGCATTATCCGGCCTGCATCGTGATGTCTCCCCGAAGGTCCTCCCGAACGATGCAGACGGCCCCCGCCTTTCCTCCGGGGCGGGCACAGAAACCCCGGTCATCG
This sequence comes from Allostellaceae bacterium, assembly GCA_035570595.1. GTDB lineage: Bacteria > Pseudomonadota > Alphaproteobacteria > ATCC43930 > CGMCC-115725 > AP-15. The sequence goes on along the minus strand of DATMLF010000092.1, from coordinate 35,941 downwards.
TGACCGGGGTTTCGCTTTGAGCGAACCTTCGTTGCGGGCGGTGCCGTTGCCGGCGCGGCGCCACAGCCGCCCGCTTTCGACGAGATGGAAGACGCCGAGAACCGGCAGGCCGATCGCGAAATCGCGCCCCCGCTTCAGCAACGACAGAGCCAGCGCCGTCTCCGGCGTCAGGCCGAATCCGGCGCCGAGCAGGATGTAGGCGCCCTCCTGCACGCCGACCGCGTTGGGCACCGCAAAGGCGACCGAGCGGATCGCGTAAAGCAGGCTCTCGACCACCAGCACCGCGGCGAAGCCAAGCCGAACCTGCATGAACCGCAATGCCAGCCAGATCTCGCCGGCGCTCGCGATCCAGCAGGCGAGATGCAGCGCAAAGCTTGCCCAGACTTGCGGCGGCCGGGAATAGATGTCGGCGATAGCGGCATGCAGCGCCGCCGCACCCGCCGCTGTCCGCTCCGCCCAGCCGCGGCCGAGCGCGCCGGTGAAGCGGTCGAGCACGCCAAAGCCGCGGCGCTGCGCGACAAAACACCCGGCGGCAAGGCCGCAGGCGACCGCAAGCCCGAACGCGACCGGCTCGGCGACGCGGGACCCCGGCGCGATGCGCAGCAGCGCCAAGAGTGCTACCGCGGTATAGGCGAGCTGGGCGAAAAACTCGAGGCTCACGTCGACGATCGTGCTGGCCGCGGCGGCGTTGCCCGACACGCCGGCGACCGCGACCGCCCGGGCACCGAGCACATAGCCGCCGACTTGCGAGAACGGCAGCACCTCGGAGGCCGAGTCGCGCACCAGCCGCCCCCAGATTTCGGCCCACGGGCTGGTCGCCGGCAGCAGCACCCACCAGGCGACCCCCATGACCAGGACCACCGCCAGCTGGATCAGACAGATCACGGCGAAGCCGGGGACCCCGACGGTCAGCAGCGAATGGGCGACGGGGCCCGCCCCGAAATGGACGACGAGCGCCGCGATCACCGCGAGCCCGGCCACGGCGAGAAGGATCGAGGCCAGCCTCATGGCGCGGCTATCGCCGGCGGGGGCGGGCTCCGGGTCCCAGGCGCAGACCCGCCAGCGCCACCGCGCCAAGCCGCGGCAGAAAGCGCGGCTGCAGCAGGTCCGGGTCGAACCGTCCCATGCGCCGGGCATGCTCGGCGCAACATTCCTCGACCAGGCTGCGCAACGAAAAGCCGTCGATAAAGACGCTCGCCTGCGTCGCCGAGAAGTCCTTGCCGCCGTTCGCCCTCTGGCCGCGCGCCACGGTGCCGACCAGCCGGCCGATCGCGCGCAGGTAATAGCGCATCGCCACGGCCGAGCGCAGCCACGCCCCTCCGCGGCCGCGGCGCACCTGCTCCCAGGCCATCCAGTTCACAAAAAAGACGATGTGCCGGTTCTCTTCGTGCAGCAAAGTCTCGAATATCGCGAACATCGGGTCCGGGAGGTAGCCGGACCGGCGCGCGATCTGGAACACGCCAAACCCGAGAAAGGCGTCGAGGCATTCGCCATAGCCGAAATCGGCGAAGGCCCGGTAGAGGTCGCCGCTCACCGCGTCGAGCGGGCCTTCGCCGGCGGCGATGCCGTAGCGCCCAATCATCAACCGCAGCAGGCGGGCGTGGCGCGCCTCCTCGAACCCTTGCAGCAGCACCGCGCGCCGCACCAACGGATCGCCGATCGTGGCGCCGTAAGCCTCGACAATGGCGCCGGCGCGCCGCTCGGTGTGAAGCACTTCCGGCCAGAACGGGATCGCCCGCAACCTCGCCAGCGCCGCGTCGTCGAGCTCGGGCCATGGCAGTGCCTCGGGATCGTAGGGGTCGTGGCTCGCGATAAACGCCTCGCAGAACCGCGCCTTGTGCTCCTCCGTCCCGATCTTCATAGGGCTGCCGCGGCATGCCTCCGTCGGCGCAGCAGGCGATGGGCCAAGCGCGCCAGGCGCGGCACGACAGTTGGCCGCAGCAGCCGCGGGTCGTAGCCGCTGAGCCTGCGTTCGTTTTCGGAAAGGCAGATGCCGAGCAGCTCCCCGACCGACAGGTCGACGTCACCGACGGCCTTGCTGCCGTTCAATGTGAAGTTGTTGTCCTGGGGCACCGCTTCAGGGCGGCTCGCGCCCACCTCGCCGCCGACGCCACGCGCGGTCCCGATCCGCTCCCAGATCAGAAAGGCCCATACCGCCAGCACCTTGAGCGCGAACAGCGGGCGCCGCCACAACGGCAGCCGGCGGCGATGCCAGGCCGCCCAGTTCACAAAAAACAGGATGTGGCGGCCCTCCTCCTGCATGACCGGCTCAAAGGCCTCGACCAGCGCCGGCGGGAAAAAGCTCGATTGCTTAGCCAACGCGAACAGGCCAAAGGCAAAGAAGCTGTCGATGCACTCGCTGTAGCCGGTGACCATGAAGGCCCACTCGCGATCGCGGGGGCATACATATTCCGGCTCGGGGGCGAGCCGGATGCCGTAAGCCTGAACCAGGTTCGACAGAACCTCCTTGTGCCGGCCTTCCTCGAACCCGTCGAGCTCGATCGCCGCGCGCAACAGGGGATCGGCGACCCGCTCGGCGTAGCTCGCGACGCGCAGCCGGGCCTTGCCTTCGGTCTGCACCGCGATGTCCCAGATCGGCAGGCTGACCAGCCGGTCGCGGGCTTCGGGCTCGAGCGCCGGCCAATCCATGACGGCGGGCTTGTAGCGGTTGTGCGTGTCAAGCAGCATCCGGCAGAATGCGAGCTTGTGCGCGTCGCTGCCCGGAATGATCGGGTCGGCGCCCGCCGCCCTCCATTCGCGGGCGGCACGATCGGCCGCCGCGACCGTCGCGTTGTCAAGCATCGGCGATCACCCTGACCCTTGCGTCGACTTCGGATTTCTCTCCGACATGGCACACCGGCCGCCGCCGCTCAAGGCGAACGGGTCGCGAACCGCGGCCGTTCCGCCGCCGTTGACTTGGCTCGCCGCCTCCCCTATATAGCCCGCGCCGATCGAAAGAGATGCCGCAATCGGAGCCGCTCGTGAAGCGCACTTATCAGCCCAGCAATCTTGTCCGCAAGCGGCGCCACGGTTTCCGCGCGCGGATGGCGACGGCCGCGGGCCGCCGGGTGCTCGCGGCGCGGCGGGCCAAAGGCCGCAAGCGGCTGTCCGCCTGAATCGCGAGCCGAGGCCGCGTATCGGGGCGCCGCGGGCCGCTGCCGGTAGACCTGAAACACTCAAGATCCGCGCCGACTTCGTGAGGGTGGCCGCCAGCCGCCGCAAGGCGGTTGCCGCGGGCTTGATCCTGCAGGCCGCGACGCGGCCGACAACGGCGGACGGCAGCTCGGTCAGGGTCGGTTTCACGGCCAGCCGCAAGGTTGGCAATTCGGTGACGCGCAACCGGGCCAAGCGCCGGCTGCGCGCGGTCGCCGCGCAGATTTTGCCCGGTGCGGGAAGGGCGGGAACGGATTATGTGCTGATCGCCCGCGCGGCAACTGCCAAGCGGCCCTTCGCGGCGCTGGTCGACGATCTGGCGACGGCTCTTGGTCGGGTCGAGCGCGGCGATGCGCGCCGCCGGCTCGCGGCCGGCGCAAAAGGAGTGTCATGAAACCCCACCTCGGGACGCTCGCGGGGGTCGCGATGCAGGGTGCGGTGCGCGGCTATCAGCTGCTGATTTCGCCGCTGCTGCTGCCTTCCTGCCGGTATCTGCCGAGCTGCTCGGACTATGCGATCGAAGCGCTCGGCCGGCACGGCCCGTGGCGCGGCGGCGGCCTCGCATTGCGGCGGCTCGCCCGCTGCCATCCGTGGGGCGGCAGCGGCTACGATCCGGTGCCGAGGCCGCTCCGCGCCAATGCCGCCGCCGAGCCGGCGGACCCCGCGCCCGCCGGCGTCCGCGACTGACGCCGCGGCCAAGATGGAACAGCGCAACCTGTTGATCGCGATCGTGGTGTCGGTCGGGATTCTGATCGGCTTCCAGTTCGTGTTCCAGCGCCTGCACCCGCCGGTGCCGCACGCCGGCAGCGAGGCGACGACGCCGGCGCAACCCGCGGCTCCCGGCGCCGCAGCACCAGGCGCCGCAGCACCAGGCGCCGCAGCACCAGGCGCTGTCGCCCCGGGCGCGGTCGCGGCCAAAGCCGCCGAGACCGTGGCTGAGGCGATGGCAGGCCAACCCCGCGTCAATATCGACACGCCGAGCCTGCACGGCTCGATCGCACTGACCGGCGCCAAGTTCGACGATCTGACGCTCGCGAAATTCCACGAGACGGTCGAGCCGAAGAGCCCGGAGGTCCTGCTGCTGTCCCCGCCGGGGACGGCGAACCCCTACCTCGCCGAATTCGGCTGGGTCGCCGCCGAGCCCGGAGCCGTGAAGGTGCCGGGCGCCGACACCCTGTGGAAGGCCTCGAACGGGCCGCTGACCCCGTCGCACCCGGTGACGTTGACCTGGGACAACGGCGCGGGGCTGGTCTTCACGCGCACGATTTCGGTCGACGACAACTACATGTTCACGGTGCGCGATGCGGTGAACAACACCGGCGCGGCGCCGGTCAAGCTGATGCCCTATGGGCTCGTCAGCCGCACCGGCACGCCGCAGGTCGCGGGCTACTACATCCTGTTCGAGGGGCTGATCGGCTATCTCGACGGCTCCTTGCAGGAGGTCAAATATTCCTCGCTCAGCGCCGGCCAGCCGATCGACTACAGCTCGACCGGCGGGTGGCTCGGCTTCACCGACAAATACTGGTTGACCTCGCTGATCCCCTCGCAGAGCGAGCCGGTCAAGGCGCGCTTTACCCATACCCTCGAAAACGGGGTCGCCCACTACCAGACCGACTACCTCGGGCCGGAGGTCACCGTCGCCCCGAATGCCACCCAAGCGGTGACGACGCGCTTTTTTGCCGGCGCCAAGGAAGTAGACCTGCTCGACGCCTACGCCGCTTCCGGCATCCCGCGCTTTGACCGCGCCATCGATTTCGGCTGGTTCTATTTTCTGACCAAGCCGATTTTCCTGATCTTGCAGTTTTTTGATCGGCTGCTCGGCAATTTCGGGCTGGCGATCCTGCTGCTGACCTTGTGCGTCAAGCTGCTGTTCTTCCCGCTCGCCAACAAGTCCTATCAGGCGATGAGCAAGATGAAGCTCTTGCAGCCCGAGATCCAGAAATTGCGTGAGCGGTTCCCGGACGACAAGGCGCGCCAGCAGCAGGAGATGATGGCGCTCTACAAGCGGGTCGGCGCCAACCCGCTCGCCGGCTGCCTGCCGATCGTGATCCAGATCCCGGTGTTTTTCTCGCTCTACAAGGTGCTGTTCGTCACGCTGGAGATGCGCCACGCGCCGTTTTTCGGCTGGATTCACGACCTCTCCGCACCCGACCCGACCTCGTTCGCCAATCTGTTCGGGCTGCTCCCGTTCACGCCGCCCTCGATCCTGATGATCGGCGCCTGGCCGCTGATCATGGGGCTGACGATGTTCCTGCAGCAAAAGCTGAACCCGCAGCCGGTCGACCCGGTGCAGGCGCGGATGTTCATGATCCTGCCGGTCGTGTTCACCTACATGCTGTCGCACTTCCCGGCCGGCCTCGTGATCTACTGGGCGTGGAACAACACCCTCAGCGTCGCCCAGCAATGGGTCATCATGCACCGTGCGGGGGCGGCCTGACCACCGCGCCGGCGATGGCTGACGATTGTGCCGCCGCCGACTTGTTCCCGCCGCGCGATGTCGAGCCCGAGCTCGTCGAGGCCGGCCGCCTTCTGTTCGCGCGCGAGGCCCGGTTTGTCGCCGGCGCCGCCGACCCGGGCGCGCTGCCGCCCGACGGCATGCCGGAGGTCGCCTTCGCCGGCCGCTCCAATGTCGGCAAGTCGAGCCTCGTCAACGCGCTGACCGGGCGGCGCATGCTGGCGCGCACGTCGAACACGCCGGGCCGCACCCGGCAGCTGAACTTTTTCGATCTCGCTGGCGAGCTGATGCTGGTCGACCTGCCGGGCTACGGCTATGCCGAGGCCTCAAAGGCGGCGGTCGCGCGCTGGACCGGGCTGGTGCGGCGCTATCTGCGCTCCCGCGCCGCATTGCGCCGCGTCTGCGTGCTGGTCGACGCCCGCCACGGCGTCAAGGAGCCGGACCGCCCGGTGCTGCAAATGCTCGACGAGGCCGGGATCTCCTACCAGGTCGTCCTGACCAAGGTCGACAAGCTGCGCGCGGCGGAGCTCTCCGGCGCCGCCGAGCGGGTCGCCGCCGAGCTTGCCGCCCACACCGCGGCCCACCCCGAAATCCATCTGACGAGCGCGGAGAAGCGGCGTGGCATTGCCGCGTTGCGCGCCACCTTGGCGGGCGTCACGCCCCGCGTCGGCGCCCTCGCGATGGCGATGCCCGGTCAACCGCGATAGAGTGACGCCCGCGATGAGCCCGAACCCGAACCCCCGGGCGTGCCCCGTTGGGCCCGACCCGTTCGCCAAAGCCGCGGTGCTGGCTGAGGCGTTGCCCTATATGCGCCGCTACGCCGGCCACACCTTGGTCGTCAAATACGGCGGCCACGCGATGGGCGAAGGCGGCGACTCGTTCGCGCGCGACATCGTCCTGTTAAAGCAGGTCGGGATGCACCCGATCGTCGTCCACGGCGGCGGGCCGCAGATCGGCCAGATGCTGAAGCGCCTTGGCATCGAGAGCCGGTTTGTCGACGGGCTTCGGGTCACCGACGCCGCGACGATGGAAGTCGTCGAGATGGTCCTCGCCGGCACGATCAACAAGCAGCTCGTCGCGGCGATCAACGCCGAGGGCGGCTGTGCGATCGGCCTGACCGGCAAGGACGGCGGGCTGATCGAGGCGCGAAAGGCAATGCGCAGCAAGCTCGAGGGCGATGTCCGCACCGAAATCGATCTCGGCTTTGTCGGCGAGCCGTACCGGGTCGCGGCGGGCGTGCTCGACACCTTCAAGCAGTCCGACATCATCCCGGTCATAGCGCCGATCGGGGTCGGCGCCGACGGCGAGACCTACAACATCAATGCCGACACAGTCGCCGGTGCGGTAGCCGCCGCGGTCAAGGCTACGCGGCTGTTGCTGTTGACCGATGTCGCCGGCGTGCTCGACGCCGACAAGCGTCTGCTGTCGGAGGTCACCGCCGGTGCGGCGCGCCGCATGATCGGCGACGGCGTCATCCATGGCGGGATGATCCCCAAGGTCGAGACCTGTCTCGACGCGGTCGACGGCGGGGTCGAGGCCGCGGTCATCCTCGACGGCCGCGTGCCGCACGCGATCCTGCTCGAGCTGTTCACCGACGCCTCGGGGGCGGGCACCTTGATTCGCGCCGGCTGAGGGGTTTGCGATGCCCGCCAACCGAGGCCGGTCGCTCAACCAGATCGAGACCTGGATCTTCGACCTCGACAACACCCTTTACCCGGCGTCGCGCCGGCTCTTCGACCAGATCCACGCGCTGATGCAGCGCTTTGTCGCGGAGCGGCTGGGGTTGTCGCTGGACGAGGCGCTGGTCGTCCAGAAAAGCTATTTCCGCGAGCACGGCACGACGATGCGCGGGCTGATGACCGTCGACAAGGTCGACCCGCATGAGTTCCTCGCCTACGTCCACAATGTCGACCTCGCCTGCGTGCCCCCCGACCCGGTGCTTTGCGCGGCGCTCAAGGCGTTGCCCGGCCGCAAGATCGTCCACACCAACGGCTCGGTCGCCCATGCCCGGCGGCTCTTGGAGCACCTCGACATTGCCGGGTCGTTCTGCGGCATCGTCGACATCGTCGACGCCGGGTTCGACCCCAAGCCGGCGCTCGCCGGCTACCGCGAATTGCTGCGTCGCCACGAGGTGCGCCCCGACACCGCGCTGATGATCGAGGACATCGCGAAAAACCTTGTCCCGGCGGCGGAGCTCGGCATGACCACCGCGTGGATGCGCGGCGCCATCGACTGGGCCGCCGCCGGCGCCGACGGCAGCCACATCCACTATGTCGTCGACAACCTGGGCGAATTCCTCGCCGGAGCCGCGGCGCTCGCCCCCGTGGCAATCGAGGCAGCCGGCAAATGACTGTCGCCGACACGATCCGCCGCAAATTGACCGAGCGATTTGAGCCGGCGCGGCTCCACATCGTCGACGAATCGCACCGCCATGCCGGGCATGCCGGGGCGCGGCCGGAGGGCGAGACCCATTTCGCGGTGACGGTCGTCGCCGCCGCCTTTGCCGGCCACAACCGCGTCGCCCGCCAGCGCCTCGTCTACCAGGCGCTTGCCGAGGAATTGGCGGGCCGCGTGCACGCGCTATCGCTGACGACGCTGACCCCCGACGAAGACCGGCGGTAAGGCCTCGCGCTCACCCGCCTCGCGGCGCTCGGCACCCTCTCCGCAATGCCCGCAATGCGGGAGAGGGGGGCCCAGCCCGGCGGCTGGGTGGGCGAGGGTGCTAAGCTGCGGCGCCGAGGAACTCGTGCAATTCGGCGGCCGGCGCGTCCTTCATGACAAAGGCGTCGCCGATCCGGCGCGGCAGGATCAAGGTGAGCTTGCCGTCGCGGACCTTTTTGTCCTTGCCCATGTGCGCGAGGAGGCGATCGGCCGGGGTCCCGGCGAGCCCGACATCGGCGAGCCGCGTCGGCAGGCCGGTCGTCGCGAAATGCCGGCGCACGCGCTCGCCATCCGCCTGCGCCGCGAGCCCGAGGCACGCCGCGAACTCGAACGCCAGCACCATGCCGAGCGCCACCGCCTCGCCGTGCAGGAGCCGGCTCGAAAACCCGGTCTCGGTTTCGAGCGCATGGCCGAAGGTGTGGCCGAAGTTCAACAATGCCCGCTCGCCTTCCTCGCGCTCGTCGCCGGCGACGACGGCGGCCTTCATCGCACAGCTGGTCACGACCGCATGGCGCAGTGGTTCGGGCTCGAGCGCGCACAGCGCATTGCCCTGGCGTTCGCACCAGGCAAAGAACTCCGCGTCGCGGATCAGCCCGTATTTGACGGTTTCGGCATAGCCGGCGAGCAGCTCGCGCCGCGGCAGGCTCGCCAGCACGTCGGTGTCGGCGAGCACCAGCCGCGGCTGGTAGAACGCCCCGATCAAATTCTTGCCGAGCGCCGTATTGATGCCGGTCTTGCCGCCGACCGAGCTGTCGACCTGAGCGAGCAGGGTCGTCGGGACCTGCACAAAGTCGATGCCGCGCAACAAAGTTGCGGCGGCGAACCCGGTCAGGTCGCCGACCACCCCGCCGCCGAGCGCCACCAGCATCGACCCGCGCTCGATCCCGCTGGCGAGGATTTCCCCGGCGAGCCGGCCGAAATGCGCGAGATCCTTGGTCTCCTCGCCCGCCGGCAACACCACCGTGTGGTGCGCGACGCCGGCCTCGTCGAGGCTGCAGCACAGCGGCGCCAGCCAATGGCCGGCGACATTCTCGTCGGTCACGACAACCGCGTGACGGCGGCGCATCAGCGGCCGGATTTCGCGCCCCGCGGTTTCGATCAGCCGCGAGCCGACGACAATGTCGTAGGCGCGGTCGCCGAGCGCCACGCGCAGCCGCTCGGCTGCAACCGCCGATCCTGTCGTCATCTCTCGCACTCCGTTGCGGACGGCGCCAGCATGGCGATTGGGCATGCGGCGAGCGCCGCGATCGCCCGGGTGACCGTCGTTTCCGGCGAACCCTCGCCGCTGTCGACCGTGATGTCGGCCTCGCCGTAGGTCGGATGACGCTGCTCGATCAGCTGCGCCAGGATCGCGCGCGGGTCGCCGGCGTTCAACAGCGGCCGGTCGCTGCGCCGCGAGACGCGCTGCACCAACACGTCGAGGTCGGCGCGCAGCCACAGCGACACGCCGCGCCGCCGGATGCCGGCACGGGTCAGCGGGTCCATAAAGGCGCCGCCGCCGGTGGCGAGCACATGCACCGGCGTCATCAGCAGCCGGGCGATCACCCGCCGCTCGCCCTCGCGAAAGACGCGTTCGCCGCGGTTGGCGAAAATCTCCTCGATGGTCTCGCCGGCCGCGGTCTCGATCTCCTGGTCCGAATCGAAAAACGGCAATCCGAGCCGGGCCGCGAGGCGCCGGCCGATTTTCGTCTTGCCGGCGCCCATCAGCCCGACCAGGACGACGGTTCGGCACGGGACAAAGCGCCGCACCGCGGCAGCTCGCCGGTCCGATCCGAGCGCTTCAGTCTCCACCCCGGTCCTTTCCAACAGGCGCTGCTCTGTTTCGCGGCGCGCCGGAAGGGTACTAACATATCGCGCGGCCGGGTCGTCAATCGGCGAGACCGGTTGGGCCCGGCAGGTTCGGCCGAGACGGTTCGGCCAGGGGGCAGGTGAGCCGCGGCATGGGTAAGCTGACAATCGGGTTTGTCCTCGTCGTCATATTGGCCGTGCTCGGGGGCGCGGCCTTTCTGGCCTTCTGGAACCCCCCCGTGCCGTCGGCGCCGGTGCAAAAGGTGCTGCCCGATGCGCGCTTTCCAAAGTGACCCTCGGCCGGCCTCGCGGCGGCGCGCCACCATTCGCCTTCTCAAAGCATCTTGAAGCGTTTTTGGAGATGCTGGCGGCCGAGCGCGGCGCCGCACGGCTGACAGTCGCCGCCTATCGCAACGATTTGCGCGACCTCTCGCGCTATCTCGTCGAGCGCGGCCGCGCCCTCGAGAACGCCGACGAGCAGAGCCTCCACGGGTATCTCGCGGCGGCGGCGACGGCGCGCCTGGCGCCGCGCAGCCTCGCCCGCCGGCTCTCGGCGATCCGGCAATTCTACAAGTTCCTGATCGTCGACGGCGTGCGCCACGACGACCCGACGGCCGTTCTCGACACGCCGCGGCTCGGCCGCCCGCTGCCAAAGCTGCTCTCGGAGCAGGAGGTCGAGGCGCTGCTCGCGGCGGCGCGCGCGTGGCCCGGCGATGAGGGCTGCCGCCTGCGCTGCCTTGTCGAGCTGTTGTATGCGACGGGGATGCGCATCTCGGAGCTGGTGACGCTGCCATGTGCGGCGGCGTTGCGCGACCCGCGCTTTCTGCTGGTGCGCGGCAAGGGCGGCCGAGAACGGGTGGTGCCGCTGGGGGAGCCGGCGCGCCGGGCGCTCGCCGCCTACCTCGAATGCCGCGCGCGTTTTCTGCCCGAGGGGGAGCCGTCGCGTTGGCTGTTCGCGTCGCGCGGCGGTGCCGGGCACCTCTCCCGCCAGCGCTGCGGCCAATTGTTGAAGGAGCTGGCGCTGAAGGCCGGGCTCGACCCGGTGCGGCTGTCGCCACATGTGCTGCGCCACGCTTTTGCCAGCCACCTGCTCGACCACGGCGCCGACCTGCGCACCGTGCAGCAGATGCTGGGGCATGCCGACATTGCGACGACGCAGATCTACACCCACGTGCTGTCCGACCGGCTGCGCCGGCTGGTGCACACCGCGCACCCGCTGGCGCGGCGCAAATGACCCGCACCCGCTGGCGTGTCGAACCATGCCTCCCCGTCAGGCGGCGGCGAGCTGGCGCGGCCGGTAGATCGCGGTATGGGCGATGCGCGCGGCCGGTGTCGCTCCGTTGGCGTAGACCAGCACGTCGAGCTCGACAAAGCGGTGGCCCCTCTTCTCGTAATTGCCGGTGACGAGGGCGCGCGCCGACAATTCGTCGCCGACCTTCGCCGCGGCGAAATGCTCGACCCGGCTGCCGACATGCATCCACGGTCCCAGCACGACATTGTGGCGCAACGCCCAGTTGCCGATGTGCAGGATCGTGCCGGGGTGGACCAGCCCCTCGTCAGCATAGAGCGGCAGGGTTTCGCGCACGTCGCGCAGATATTGCTGCGCTTCGGCGGCATCGACCCGAAACGGATGGATCGCAAACCATGTCCCGACCGGCAACGTCGCCTCGTCGGCGGGCGGCCGGTTCGCGGGCGGGTTGGGCGGCGGCGGGGCCTCGGTAAAGGCTACGGGGATCGCGACAGGCTCCGTCGGCAAGGACGCGCGGCCGGTGGCGCACAGCTCGCCGCGTGCTTCGACGCGCAGGTCGAGCCCGTCGGCGGTTTCGTCCGCGCTGACCGTAACGATGTCGCCGTCATAGACCGGCTTTAGCAGGCGGCATTCGGCGATGCCGCGTTCGAGCCAGTCGCGGCCCCACAGCGCCGCCGGCAGGTGCGTCATGTAGGCGTAGACCTCGACCCCCGGCACCAGCCCGCCGGTGAAGCCAAAGCGGCGCGCGACCGCGTCGTCGTGGATCTTGTTCTCGGAATCCTTAGCGGTGTTGAAAGCCTCGACCCGGTGGGTGCGGAGCGGGGATTGCGGCATGGCTCGGTTTCCTGCACTCGGCTATAAGCCGGCGACAGGCTCGCACCGCCGCCGCAGCCGCGCAATCCCCGCCAAAAGGAGGCCGCAATGGCAACCGACCTTCCGCAATACGAGCTCTACGCGATCCGCTACGCCGAGCGCGACGCCCGCCGCAGCGACCATTTCATCGGCGGCGACCCGCATGACGGGCCGATGCCGATGGACTATTTCGTCTGGGCCGCGATCGGGCGAGAGCGCAGCTTTGTGATCGACACCGGGTTTACCGCCGAGGTCGCCGCCGCCCGCGGCCGCCGCCACCTGCGCTGCCCGGCCGAGGCATTGTCACTGGTCGGCCTCGACCGCAACACCGTCGCCGACGTGATCCTGACGCACCTGCATTACGACCATGTCGGCACGTTCCACCGCTTTCCGGCCGCGCAGTTTCATCTGCAGGAAAAGGAGCTGCACTACACGACCGGGCATTACATGCGCCACCCGTTCCTCGCCCGCTCGTTCGAGGTCGAGGACGTGGTCGGGATCGTACGGCTCAATTTCGCGCGCCGCGTGCGGCTCTACGCCGGGCCGGCCGAGCTGGCGCCTGGGATCAGCATCCACCCGGTCGGCGGCCACACGCCCGGCATGCAGTTCGTGCGCGTGCACACGGGCCGCGGCTGGGTCGTCCTCGCCTCGGACGTGAGCCACTACTACGAGAACATGGAGGCCGGCCGCCCGTTTACCGCCGCCTTCCACATCGGCGACATGCTCGACGCCTATGACGCCTTGCACGCCGCGGCCCCCTCGCCGCAGCACGTCGTCCCCGGCCACGACCCGCTCGTCATGCGCCGCTACCCCGCGCCGAGCCCCGCGCTCGAAGGCCTCGCCGTGCGCCTCGACGTGCCGCCGCGCGAATAGGAGGATACGGCGCGTCGGTCGACAGGGGCGAATGCAATCCGTCACTACCCCTCTGCTCCGGCGCTTCGGGTTTATTGGGGGAGGCGGGCGAAACGGCGAGGGTTCGAGTCGATGCCCGGCGCGAGCGCGGATCGACCAATTACGGCAGCCGGCGCAATTGCTGCGTCAATCGCGCCGTACCGACGTGATATTGGCATTGGGCGCCGCCGCGAATGGGCCGTGCGTGTAGCCCCCGCGCCGCCGCGAGTTGCTGTCCGCCTCAGTCGCGGTGACGCGGCGCCGGCTCAGCCGAGGGCGCGGTCGGCGAGCGTGGCGCTGGTGAGCTCGGCGGCGGGGGCGGGCGGTTTTTCGCCGGACTTCTCGACCGCCGCCTCCTCCTGCAGCATCAGATTGTCCTTGACGCTCCCCAGCGCCGCGATCATCGCGTCGCGGGTCCCCGCCGCGAGCCCGGCAAACGCTTCCTCGCGGATCGCGAGGTTGATTTCGAGGATGCGCTCGACCACCGGCCGCGCCGCCGGCGTCAGCCACAAGGTGCGCACCCGGCGGTCGGTCGGATGGGCGCGCCGCTCGACGAGGCCCTCCTCGTGCAACTTGTCGAGCATGCGCACGAGCGCTATCGGCTCGATGTCGAGCCAGGTCGCGACCTCGGCCTGGCTTACCCCCTCGTGGCGCGCGATATAGAGCACGACCGCCGCCTGCCGCCGGGTGATCGGCAGCCCGGTGTGGCGCGCCGCCCGCTCGAAGCGGCGCTTGAGCAGTCGCGACACGTCGTGGACGAGAAAGCCGAATGTGCGGTCGACGGCCGGAAACGCAGCCGTTTCGACGCGCCCTGTCGCGAGATATGTGCGGGTCATCGCGTCACTCCGCCCCTTGCCGATCCTGCGCCAAGACCGGCCTGCCCTCGCCGCCGGACAGCGCCTCCGCCACCCGCGAGGGACGATACGGCCGGCCGAGCCAGCGCGCGAAACGTTCGAGATAGAGATAGATGACAGGCGTCGTGTAGAGCGTCAGCCATTGCGACACCAACAGCCCGCCGACGATCGCGATGCCGAGCGGCTGGCGCAGCTCGGAGCCGGCGCCCTGGCCGAACGCGATCGGCATCGCGCCGAAGAGCGCCGCGAACGTCGTCATCATGATCGGCCGGAAGCGCAACAGGCAGGCCTGGTGGATCGCGTCGCGCGGGCTCTTGCCTTCTAGCCGCTCGGCCTGCAAGGCGAAGTCGATCATCATGATCGCGTTCTTTTTGACGATGCCGATCAACAGGATCACGCCGACGATCGCGATCACGCTCAGATCGTAGTGAAACAGCATCAGCATCAACAATGCGCCCACACCGGCCGAGGGCAGCGCCGAGAGGATCGTGATCGGGTGGATGTAGCTCTCGTAGAGCACGCCGAGCACGATGTAGACGACGAGGATCGCGGCGGCGACGAGCAGCGGCATCGACGACAGCGACGCCTGAAACGCCTGCGCGGTGCCCTGGAACGAGCCGTTCAAGGTCGGCGGCGCGCCGATCCCGACGGCCATCTGCTGGATCTCATCGACGGCCTGGCCGAGCGCTGTCCCGGGCGCCAGGTTGAACGACAGGGTCACCGCCGGAAACACGCCCTGGTGGCTGACCGACAAGGGCTCGACCTTTGGCATAAAATGGGCGAACGCGGCGACCGGCACTTGCGCCCCGTTCGGCCCGGGGACGTAGATTTTCGACAGTGCGTTCGGGTCGCGCTGGAATCGCGGGTCGACTTCGAGCACGACCTTGTACTGGTTGGACGCGGTATAGATCGTCGTCACCTGGCGCTGGCCGAACGCGTCGTAGAGGGTCTGGTCGATCAGCGCCGCCGACAGGCCGAGCCGGTAGGCGGCGTCGCGGTCGATCTGGATCGTCATCGTCGGCGCCGCGTCCTGCTGGTCCGAGGCGACATCCTGGAGCCCCGGCAATTTGCGCATCCCGGCTTCGAGGATCGGCGCCCAGTGGTTGAGCTCGCCGTCGTCGGTGTCGGTCAAGGTGTACTGGTACTGGGTGCGGCTGAGGCGGCCGCCGACTGTGATGTTTTGCGGCACCTGCATAAAGAATTTGGCGCCTTCGACGACAGACACCTTCTCGCGCAGGCGCTGCACGATCTGGTCGGCGGTGTCGGTGCGCTGGTCGAACGGCTTCAGCGCGAAAAAGACGCGGGCCGCGTTCTCGGTCGGGTTGTAGGCGTAGGCGCCGGCGAGCATGAACACGCCGCCGACGCCCGGGTCGCTGCGCAGGATGTCGACGACCTGGTGGGCCATCGTGACCGTCTTCAGATACGACGCGTCTTGCCGGGTGTCGAGCTCGCCAAAGACAGTGCCGGTGTCCTGTTGCGGGAAAAAACCTTTCGGGATCTGCACATAAAGATAAGCAGTGGCGACCATCAGCAGCAGGGTCGAGACCAGCACGGAGAACTGGTGGCGGAAGACGAAATTGAGCCCGCGGTCGTAGGTCTTGATCGCCCGATCGAAAAACCGCTCGGCGGCGCGGTTGAACCGCCCGGCCGGATGCAGCCCCTGCTCCTTCAAGAACAGCGAGCACAGGACCGGGGTCAGCGTCAACGACACGATCGCGGAGGACACCACCGCCACCGACACGGTGATCGCGAACTCACGGAACAGCCGGCCGATGATCCCGCCCATAAAGAACAGGGGTATGAACACCGCGATCAGCGAAAAGGTAATCGAGATGATCGTGAACCCGATCTGCCCCGCACCCTTCAGCGCCGCGTCGAACGGGCGCATGCCCTGCTCGATATAGCGCACGATGTTTTCGATCATGACGATCGCGTCGTCGACGACAAAGCCGACCGAGATCGTCAGTGCCATCAGCGAGATGTTGTCGAGGCTGAAGCTCGCGACATACATGACCGCCAAGGTGGCGAGCAATGACAGCGGCACCGACAGGCTCGGGATCACCGTCGCCCAGATGGTCCGCAAAAACAGGAAGATGACGATGACGACGAGCGAGATCGTCAGCATCATCGTGAACTGCACGTCGTGCACCGCGGCACGGGTCACGAGCGTGCGGTCGAGCATCAGGTCGACGTGCACCGCCGGCGGGATCGACTGCTCGAGCTTAGGCATCAACGCCTTGATCGTGTCGACGAGCGCGACCGTATTGGCGCCCGGCGCTTTCTGGATCGCCACGCCCTCGGCCGCGCGATTGTTGTACCAGGCGCCGACGCGGGTGTTCTGCACCGAGTTGACGACGCTGCCCACATCCTTGAGGCGCACCGGCGCGCCGTTGCGGTAGGCGATGATGATGTTGCCGTAGGCGGCGGCGTTGAACAGCTGGTCGTTGGTCTCGAGCGTGACGACCTGGTTGGCGCCCTCAATCGAGCCCTTTGGCTCGTTCACGGTCGAATTGACAAGCGCGTTGCGCACATCCTCGAGGCCGATGCCGTGCGCGGCGAGCGCTGCCGGGTTGACCTCGGCGCGCGCGGCGTAGAGCTTTTGGCCAAAGATCGAGACTTGGCCAACCCCCGGCACCATCGACAAACGCTCGCCGAGCACCAGGTTCGCGTAGTCGTCGAGCTTGTAGTCCGGCACCGCGTCCGAGTGGACGGCGTAGATCAGGATCGGAAAATCCGCCGGGTTGACTTTTTTGTAGGTCGGCGGGCTCGGCAGGTCCTTGGGCAGCAAGCCGCTCGCGGCGTTGATCGCGGTCACGACGTCGACGGCGGCCCCGTCGATGTTGCGCGACAGGTCGAACTGCAGGGTGATCGTCGTCGTCCCGATGCCGGACAACGAGGTCATCTGCTGCAGCGACGGGATCGAGGTGAATTGCTGCTCGAGCGGGGTGGCGATCGCCGAGGCCATCGTCTGCGGGCTGGCGCCCGGATAGCTGGCGCTCACGGTGATGGTCGGGAAATCGACGTCCGGCAACGGCGCCACCGGTAAGAGGCCGTAGGCCGCGATGCCAAAGACCAGCACCCCCAGCATCAACAGCGAGGTGGCGATCGGGCGCCGAATAAAAGGTTCCGAGATGCTCATGCGCGGGTATCCGCCTTCAACAGGTTCGCCCGTTCCGTGCAAAGCCGATGCCGATGCCGATGCCGATGCCGGCGGGTGCAAGCGACATGGCCTGACATTGCCGTCACTCCGCCCCCTGACGCTCCGGCGCGAGCGCCGGCCGGCCCTCGCCCGACAGCGCGTCGGCCACCCGCGATGGCCGGTACGGCCGGCCGACCCAGCGCGCGAAACGTTCGAGGTAGAGATAGATGATCGGTGTCGTGTAGAGCGTCAGCCACTGCGACACCAGCAGGCCGCCGACGATCGCGATGCCGAGCGGGCGGCGCAATTCGGAGCCGGCACCCTGGCCCAGAGCGATCGGCAAACCGCCAAAAAGTGCCGCGAACGTCGTCATCATGATCGGCCGGAAGCGCAACAGGCAGGCCTGGTGGATCGCCTCGCGCGGGCTTTTGCCCTCGATGCGCTCGGCCTGCAGCGCGAAGTCGATCATCATGATCGCGTTCTTTTTGACGATGCCGATCAACAGGATCACGCCGATCATCGCGATCACGCTCAAGTCGTAATGCAGGATCATCAGCGCCAACAATGCGCCCACACCGGCGGAGGGCAATGCCGAGAGGATCGTGATCGGGTGGATGTAGCTCTCGTAGAGCACGCCGAGCACGATGTAGACGACGAGGATCGCGGCGGCGACGAGCAGCGGGGTCGAGGACAGCGACGCCTGGAACGCCTGGGCGGTGCCCTGGAACGAGCCGTCAAGCGTCCCCGGCACGCGCAGCTTGGCGGTCAGCGCCTGGATGCTGTCGACCGCCTGGCCGAGCGCCACGCCCGGCGCCAGGTTGAACGACAGGGTGACCGCCGGGAACTGTCCTTGGTGGTTGACCGACAAGGCTTCGATTTTCGAGGTGAAATGGGCGAACGCGCTGACCGGGATCTGGGCGCCGTTCGGCCCGGCGACGTAGATCTTGGAGAGCGCCGCGGGGTCGTCCTGGAATTGCGGCTCGACCTCGAGGATCACCTTGTACTGGTTCTTCGCGGTGTACATCGTCGCGACCTGCCGCTGACCGAAGGCGTCGTACAAGGTCGCGTCGATCAGCGACGGCGACACGCCGAGGCGTGAGGCAGCGTCGCGGTCGATCACGACCCCGATATGCGGGGCCGCGACCTGCTGGTCGGAGGCGACGTCCTGCAGCTCGGGGAGCTTTTTCATCGCGCGCTCGAGGATCGGCGCCCAATGGTTGAGCTCGTCGGGGTCGGTGTCGGTCAAGGTGTATTGGTACAGGGTCCGGCTGAGCCGACCGCCGATGCTGATGTCCTGCCCCGACTGCATAAAGAAACGGACGCCCTCGACCGCGGCAACTTTCGGCCGCAGGCGCTGGATGATCTGGCTCGAGGTCAGCGAACGCTGGTTATGCGGCACCAGCTGGATGAAAATGCGCGCGGTGTTTTCGGTCGGGTTGTAGGCGGTGGCGCCGGTGAACGAAAAAACCCCGGAAACGTCCGGGTCCCTGCGGACGATGTCGACGATCTGCTGGGTGAGCTTGGCCATCGCGTAGTACGAGATGTCCTCGCGGGCATCGGCTTGGCCAAAGATGAAACCGGTGTCTTGCTCGGGAAAAAAGCCTTTGGGAATCGTCACATAGAGATAGCCGGTCAAGACGATCAACGCCAAGGTCGACAGCAGGGTCGGCAGCTGGTGACGGAAGACAAAGTTGAGGCCGCGGTCGTAGGCGCGCAGCATCCAGTTGAAGCCGCCCTCCAGAAGGCGATTGAACCGGCCGGCCGGATGCAGTGCCTGCTCTTTCAAGAACAGCGAGCACAACACCGGCGTCAAGGTCAGCGAAATCGCGGCCGAGGCCACGACCGCGACCGAAACCGTGACCGCGAACTCGCGGAACAGGCGGCCGATGATGCCGCCCATGAACAACAGCGGGATGAAAACCGCGATCAACGAGAACGTGATCGAAACGATCGTAAACCCGATCTGCCCCGCACCCTTCAGCGCGGCGTCGAACGGGCGCATGCCCTGCTCGATGTAGCGCACGATGTTTTCGATCATCACGACGGCGTCGTCGACGATGAACCCGACCGAGATCGTCAGCGCCATCAAAGAGATGTTGTCGAGGTTGTAGCCGACCGCATACATGACGGCGAAGGTCGCCAACAGCGACAGCGGCACCGCCATGCTGGGAATGATCGTCGCCCACAGGGTTCGCAAAAACAGAAAGATGACGAGGATGACGAGGGCGATCGTCATCATCATTGTAAATTGAACATCGTGCACCGCCGCGCGGATGACGAGCGAGCGGTCGGACACGAGGTCGACTTTGATCGAAGGCGGGAACGATTCCATGATGCGCGGAACCAGCGACTTGATCGTGTCGACCAGCTGGATCGTGTTGGCGCCGGCTTGACGCTGGATTGCCAGACCTTCGGCCTTGGTGTCGAAGAACCAGGCGCCGGTGCGGGCGTATTGCACCGAGTCGACCGCGCGCCCAACATCCTTGACGCGCACCGGCGCGCCGTTGCGATAGGCGATGATCACGTTGTCGTAGGCGGCGGCGTTGAACAGCTGGTCGTTGGTGTCGAGGGTGTAGGTCTGGTGCGCGCCTTCGAGGTTGCCTTTGGGTCGGTCCAACGTCGTCGCGACCAGCGCGTTGCGCACATCCTCGAAGCCGAGCCCACGCGACGCCAAGGACCCGGGGTTAATTTGAACATGCGCAGCGTAGGTCTGCTGCCCAAAGATCCGCGCTTCGGAGACGCCGGGCACCGTCGACAGCTTTTGCGCCAGGATCACATAGGCGTAATCGTCGACGCGATAAATCGGCAGCGAGTTGGAGTGAACCGCATAGATCAGCACCGGGCGGTCGGCCGGGTTGGTCTTGCGGTAGGTTGGCGGGCTCGGGAGATCGGACGGCAACAGACCGCTGGCCGCGTTGATCGCCTGCTGCACGTCTTGCGCCGCCGCGTCGATATTGCGCGACAGGTCGAATTGCAGGGTGATGGAGAGCGACCCGACGCCGCTCGTCGAGGTCATCTGGTCGAGCGAGGGGATCGCGGCAAATTGCTGCTCGAGCGGGGTGGCGACCGCCGAGGCCATGGTGTCCGGGCTCGCGCCGGGATAGGTGACGCTGACGGTGATTGTCGGGAAATCGACATTGGGCAGTGCCGCCACCGGCAACAGACCGTAGGCGGCGATGCCGAACACCAGGACGCCGAGCATCAATAGGGACGTCGCGATCGGCCGGCGGATAAACGGTTCCGAAATGTTCATCGGCGGTCCCCCCGGTCTTTCGTCCGCAGCCCCGGACAACCGCGCCTGAGGAGGCGAGCCGGCGCCGGCGACCGGACCGGCGACCTCGCCGCGCAAGCGTGAGCGGCGGTCATTGCGATACCCCGCTCCTCGCCGGATCCTGTTGCGGCGCTCGCAACGACGACACTCGACTGACGCCTGAAGGATCGGTCCGGCGGACTAGCTTGCCGCGCCCGGCCGCGACGGCAGGATTTTGACGCGCGCCCCCTCGGTCAGGCGATATTGGCCCTCGACCACGACCCGCTCGCCCGGCGAGAGGCCCTTGGTGACGACCGCCAGGCCGTCCTGGACCGCCGCGACATCGACATTGCGCCGCTCGACCGTGTTGTCCGGCTTGATAATGTACGCGTAGTTCCCCTCCGGGCCCTCCTGCACGGTCTGCGCCGGCACGGTCGCGACATGCGGGCGCACCCTCAGGATCACCCGAAGGCTGACAAATTCGCCCGGCCACAGGCGCTCGTCCAGATTGTCGAACCGCGCCTTCAGGTGGATCGTGCCGGTCGTCTGGTCGATCGAGTTGTCGATCAGGGTCAGCTTGCCCTCGGACAACAACTTGCTGCCGTCGCTGCTGTAGGCACGCACGGCGAGCGGGCTTTTCTGCTGCTCCTGGCGAAGCTGGTCGAGCGTGTCCTGCGGCAGGGTGAAGCTGACAAAAATCGGCTTCACCTCGGTGATAGTGACAAGTGCCGTGTTGTCGCTGGCGTGGACGAGGTTGCCCTTGTCGACGAGCCGGGCGCCGAGCCGCCCGTCGATCGGCGAGCGGATGTCGGCATAGCCGAGGTTCAGCTGGGCATTGTCGATCGTCGCCTGGTCGCCTTTGATCGCGGCCTGCAGCTGGGCGACAAGTGCGGTCTGCTGGTCGTAGCTTTGGCGGGTCTGGTAGCCGGTGCCGACCAGCTTCGAATAGCGGTCGAGGTCGAGCTTGGCGCCGACCAGCTGGGCTTCGTCCTTTTGCTTGGCCGCCTGGGCCTGCTCGAGCGCCGCCTGATAGGGCCGCGGGTCGATCTGGAACAGCGGGTCGCCCTCCCTGACCTCCTGCCCCTCCTTGAAGTCGACCTTGACGATCGCGCCGTCGACGCGGGTCTTGACGGTGACCATGTTGTACGCCTGCACCGTCCCGATCCCTTGGAGGTAGATCGGCACGTCCTCGGCCACGACCGTCCCGGCAGTCACCGGAACCGCCGGCGCCGGCATTTGCGCCGTTGCCTGCGGGCCGTTGCCGCCAACCCCGTACAAGTATATTGCCGCGCCCGCCAACAACAGGATTGCGGCGATGCCGATCGCGCGTCTCACCATCGGATCGGCTCCTTTCGCAATAAAGTTAATCCAAGTCTATGATAGACAAACACTATAGGTTGCGGCGCGCCCCGTCCATCCCCGCGGCAAGCCGGAGGCCGTGCGCGAAACGTCGCACCCGGGACGGTGCTAGGGGGCCGGCGGCAAATCGATCGGAGCGCAATTTGTCCGCCCCGACATCAGGCAGTCTTCGAGCCTGGATTCCTTGC
This sequence comes from Allostellaceae bacterium, assembly GCA_035570595.1. Classification (GTDB taxonomy): domain Bacteria; phylum Pseudomonadota; class Alphaproteobacteria; order ATCC43930; family CGMCC-115725; genus AP-15. The sequence goes on along the minus strand of DATMLF010000092.1, from coordinate 14,102 downwards.
CGAGGTCGCGCACCAGCACGACACCGGCTATCGCCAAGGACAGGACGACCGCCAACCCCATCAGCGCCGCCGTTCGCCGGTCGTCGGTCTCGCGGTGCTCGTCATCGTACCGGTTGCGCATCGGCTCGCCGCAACGATCCGCCAGGCCGGGATACGCAAACTGCCGGGCGCCTTTGACCGGCGACGGCCCTCTTTCGCCGGCGAGCGCGCTGTCGATTTCTACGATCGACCGATCTTGATCCCGCAACCGATATACCAGAACGCAGACGTGGACAATGGGCTGCGCCGGCACGCATGCCGGCTAACCGCGGCTGCCGGCACGGTCGAGCGCCCGCTCGACCGCGCCGGCCGTCAACAGCTCCGGCAACAGCTCGCCCTGCGGCCGCCCCGGGCCGTACACCGCGTTGAACGGGATCCCGTAGCGGCCAAAGCTTTCGAGATAGCGGGTCAGCGCCGGGTCGGGCCGGGTCCAGTCGCCGCGCATCGCCACAACCCCCGGCCCGAACAGCCGCTCGGCCACCGGGTCGCGGTCGAGCACCGCCGCCTCGTTGACCTTGCAGGTCAGGCACCAGGCCGCGCTCACGTCGACAAAGACGGTCTTGCCCTGAGCCACGAGCCCTCGGATCTCGCCCGGCGCGAACGCCCGCCACCGGCCGGCGGCTGCCCCGGCGTCGGGCGCCCCCACACCGGCGAGGGCCGGCCACAGCACCGCCGCCGCCACCAGTGCCGTTGCCGCGGCGCTGGTCGCCGGCGCGGCGCGCCGCGGTATGACATGCCGGCTCTTAAGCGCCAGCAGCGCCAGCACCGCGGCAAGCGCCGTCGCCGCGGCGAGCGCCGCGCGCGGCCCCGACAGCGCCGCCAGCACGAACAGCAGCCAAACCGCGGTCGCCCCGAGCGCCAGGCCGAGTGCCACGCGCACCCCGTTCATCCACCGTCCGGGCCGCGGCAGCAGCCGGACGAGCCGCGGGAACGCGGCGACCATGCCATAGGGCGCCGCCATGCCGAGACCCAGCGCCAAAAAGACCGCGATGATCTCGGCCGGCCCCTCAGCCAGCGCGAAGCCGACCGCGGTGCCGACAAACGGCGCCGAGCACGGGGTCGCGAGCAAAGTCGCAAAGGCGCCGGTCGCGAACGCGTCGGCATAGGGCGTTCCGGCGCGCCGCCCGGCCGCCGCGTCATAGGCAAAACGCGGCGCCAGGATCGGCAGCCAGCCCCACAGGCTCGCCGCGAACAACGCCGTCACCGCCGCCATCGCCGCGATAAACCACGGCCATTGGAATTGGATGCCCCAGCCGATTGCGGCCCCCGACGCCTTCAGCGCGATCAGCGCCGCCGCAATGGCGCCGAACGAGGCGAGCACGCCGAGCGCCGTCATTAAGAGCCCGACGCGCACCTGCCGCCGCTCGCTGCCGGCGTGGCTTGCCACCGACAGCAGCTTTAGCGACAGCACCGGCAGGACGCACGGCATTGCGTTCAGCACGAGCCCGCCGAGCAGCGCTATGGCGAGGATCGGCAACAGCCGGGCGTCACCTTCGGCCGGCATGCCGGGCCGCGGGGTCGCGGTAAACTCGGCCGCCCGCGCCCCGTCGACGACGGTCAGGGTGAGCTTCTTGCCGATCACGTCGGCGGGCTTCGCCTCGCGGATCGGCACGCTCAACGTCGCGATCTGGCCGGATTGCGACAGCGCCACGGCGGGCCGGCCGGGCGAACCCTTGTCGAGCCCCTCGACAAACAGGTCCGGCGCCGCGAACGCCGCCTCGGGGCTGCGCAGGCGGACCCTGAGCGCCGTGTCGGCGCCGTCGCCGACCGCGTCGGCCGAGACGAGGTCGATCCCCGCGGCGGCGAGCGGTCGCGGCACGCGCGCGCGAGCGGCGGCGATCAGCCTGGCCTGCGCCGAAGACGCGGCGGGGCCGGCCGGCAGCTTGAGCTCGAGATTTGCCGAATAGGGCACGCAGATGTTGGCGCAGGCCGCCCAACTCACCTGCGCGTGCACATCTAGAGGCTGGCCCGGCCGTGCCAGGCTCAGCGCCACCGGCAGCACGACATGGTCGCGGTAGGCGGCGGTCTCGAACCCTTGCAGCGAATAGCGCGCCGGCGCCGGCCAGGCGAGGTCGGCGCGCTTGAGGTTGGCGGACCCGGACCAATCGACGCTCGGCGGGATCCCGGCGTCGCCGGGGGTGCGCCAATAGGCGTGCCAGCCGGGTGCCAGGCGGATTTCGAGCCCGGCCCCGACGGTTTTCGCCGCCCCCGTGGCGTCGGTCGCGGCGATCAGCCGTGCGGCGGCATGGTCGTCGCCGACCCACCCGGTCGCCGCCGCGAGCGCCGCCGACATCGACCACAGCGACAGCGCCGCCAGCAGCACGCCGTGTAGCCATAATCGCTGCAACTGAGCGGCCTCCCGAACCATCGGCATACGCAATGCCAGCCAATTGCGGCCCAAGCAAGACCGCCAACCCTACCCAGGTTATGGCGCCTTTGCGATTAACATCATAAGTATGGCTCGACGCGATAAAACGAAACAGGAGGACGAATGCGCTATACGGTTGTTTTGGAGCGAGAACCGGACGGAGGGTACGTCGCCAGCGTTCCTGCTTTGCCGGGCTGCATTACCCAGGGCGACACCCGAGGCGAAGCCCTAACCAACGTTCGGGAGGCGATCGAATTATACATCGGCGATTGCCGCGACGCCGGCGAGCCGATCCCGACAGAAGCCGGCAAGGAATTCGTCGAGGTCGAAGCCGCGTAGGTGCCGAAATTACCTACCGGCCTTTCAGGCCGACAAGTACGTGCGGCGCTCGAACGCGCTGGCTTGGTGTTTCGCCGCCAGAGTGGCAGCCACATGATCCTTCGGCGCGATGATCCACATGCGCGCGTCGTCGTACCGGACCACGCGAGCATTCGCCCGGGCACGCTTCGACGGATCATCGCCGATGCCGGCTTGACGGTGGACCAATTCCTCAAGCTTAGCGGCGGATAGGTCTCTCGTGCTTCGACGGGATTGATTCGCCGGTAGTCCAGTCCGGTTGCGGTCGCGGGCCGCTGTGCGCTAATTGACCGAAGCCTCCCGGCATAAGGATCATCGGACATGGCGCAGCAAGGGCCGCTCTCCGGCATCACGATCGTCGACCTTTCCCGCATCCTCGCCGGCCCGTACTGCACGCTGCTGATGGCCGAGCTTGGCGCCCGGGTCATCAAGGTCGAGCCGCCGCGCCAGGGCGACGACGCGCGCCATTACGGCCCGTTCAAGAACGGCAAGTCGGCCTATTTTTCCTCGGTCAACCGCGGCAAGGAGTCGATCGCGCTCAACCTCAAATCGCCGGACGGGCGCGACATCTTCGAGCGGCTATTGGACAAGGCCGACGCGCTCGTCGAGAACTTCCGCCCGGGCACGATGGAAAAGCTCGGCTACGGCTGGGACAGCCTGCATCCGCGCTATCCGCGCCTCGTCTATGCCGCCGCGTCCGGTTTCGGCCACACCGGCCCCTATTCGCACTACCCGGCCTACGACATGGTCGTGCAGGGGCTCGGCGGGGTCATGAGCATCACCGGCCACCCCGACGCGCCGCTGACCCGGGTCGGCACCTCGATCGGCGACCTCGGCGGGGGGCTCTTTACCGCGGTGGCGCTCAATGCCGCGCTGTTGCACCGCGAGCGCACCGGCGAGGCGACCAAGGTCGACGTGTCGTTGTTCGACTGCCAGCTCGCACTCCTGGAAAACGCGATCGTGCGCTACACCTCGACCGGCGAAATCCCCGGGCCCATGGGCGCGCGCCACCCGTCGATCACCCCATTCGAGGCGTTCGCCACCGCCGACGGCAACATCATCATCGCCGCCGGCAACGACGGGCTGTTCGTCAAGCTCGCGCACGCGCTCGGCCGCCCCGACTTGGCCGAGAACCCGCTGTTCAAGACAAACCAGTTGCGCAACCAGCATCAGCCGGTACTGCAGGCCGAGATCGAGGGCGTGCTGCGCGAGGCCGGCACCGAGCATTGGATCGCGGTGCTCGAGGCGGCCGGGGTGCCGTGCGGCCCGGTCAACAACATCGCCCAGGCGTTGGCGCACCCGCAGACCGCGGCGCGCAACATGTTGGTCGCGGTCGACGACCCGACCATCGGCCCGTTAAAGCTCGCCGGCAACCCGATGAAATTGTCGGCCTTTGCCGATCCCGCGACCCGCGACCCGGCGCCCGACCTCGACGCCGACCGCGAGCGCATCTTGCGCGAACTGGGGTTGTGACAGCGCCGCCCTCCGATCGCCTTCGACACGAGCGAGAAGGGGTAGGGTCGGGGCATGATCCGGCTCGTCGGCGTCCTCGGCGTCCTCGTGGCGCTGGTGCTGCTCGCCGCCGGCGGCTTCTACCTCTATCTGCGCACGTCGTTGCCGCAGGCCGAGGGCCGCGTCGTCGTCAGCGGGCCTAAGGCTGTCGTCCACATCGCGCGCGACGCCGACGGGGTGCCGACGATCGTCGCGGCAAGCGACGACGACGCGGCCTTTGGCCTCGGCTTTGCGCACGCGCAGGACCGGCTCTTTCAGATGGAGCTGATGCGCCGCTACGCCGCCGGCCGGCTCGCCGAGATCTTTGGCGCCGCGGTGCTGCCGGCCGACAAGGAGATGCGCTTGCTCGGGCTCTACCGCGCCGCCAAGGCCGAAATCCCGTTTCTGTCGCCGGAAGTAAACCGTGCCCTCGAGGCCTACGCCGCCGGGGTCAACGCCTTTCTCGCGTCGCGCCATGGCGCCTTGCCGCCCGAGTTCCTGCTGCTGCGGTTCTCGCCCGAGCAGTGGCAGGTGGCCGACAGCCTTGCCTGGGGCAAGCTGATGGCGTTGCAGATCGAGGGCAATTACCGCGGCGAATTGCTGCGCGCGGCGCTGGCGCGGACGATTTCGCCGGCCGACCTTGCCTTTCTCTATCCGGAATATCCGAAAAACGCGCCGACAACCCTGGCGGCGATGCTGCCGATCTACCGCCGGCTCGGGCTCGGGCGGCTTTACGGCGCGTTGCCGCCCATGGTCGGGCCGCGTTACGCGTCGAACAACTGGGTCGTCGACGGCCGGCACAGCAAAAGCGGCAAGCCGCTCCTCGCCAACGACCCGCACCTCGCGTTCGGCGCGCCCGGCCCGTGGTATCTCGCGCGGTTGAAGACGCCCGGCGGCGAGATCGCCGGCGCCACCGCCGCCGGGGTCCCGCTCGTCGTGATCGGGCACAACGACCACATCGCCTGGGGCTTTACGACGACCACCGCCGATGTCGAGGATCTGTTTGTCGAGAAGGTCGACCCCGGCGACCCGACGCGCTACCTGACCCCCGGCGGCAGCGCGCCCTTTGTGGTCCGACACGAGAAAATCCTGGTGCGCGACGCGGCCCCGGTCGACTTTGCCGTGCGCGCGACCCGGCACGGCCCGGTGCTGTCGGACGCGCTGCCATCGGGCGCCGCCGACCCCGGCTATGTGCTGGCGCTGTCGGCGACGTTCCTCGTCCCCGACGACCGCAGCGCCGAGGCGTTGTGGGATGCCGAGCGCGCGACCGACTGGCCCGGCTTCAAGCGCGCCTGGCGCAAGTTTGTCGGGCCGATGCAGAACACCGTCTATGCCGACGAGAGCGGCACGATCGGGTTTGTCGCGCCGGGGCTGGTGCCGGTCCGCAAAGAGGGCGAGGGCTGGATGCCCGCTCCCGGTTGGACCGGCGACTACGACTGGACGGGCTTTATCCCGTTCGACGCGCTCCCGAGTGCGGCAAACCCGCCGTCGGGCCGATTTGTCAGCGCCAACAACAAGATCGTGCCCGACAGCTACCCCTATTTTCTGAGCCGCGACTGGGATTTGCCAAACCGCGCCGAGCGCATCGACGCGCTGCTCGCCGCCACCCCGGTGCAAACCCCGGCGACGAGCGCGGCGATCGAGGCCGACACCTTGTCGCTGATGGCCAAACGCCTCGTGCCGTTGATGACGAGCATGACCCCGGCGCCGGCGGACCAGGCCTCGCGCGATGCGCTGGCGCTGCTGCGGCGTTGGGATTTTCGCATGGACCGCGACCAAGTGGCGCCGCTCGTTTTCACCGCGTGGCTGCGCCAGTTCAGCTACGCGGTGCTGTTCGGCCGGTTGGGCGATGCCGTCGCCGGCTATTGGGATCTGAAGCCCCGCGTCATGGAGAACGTGCTGACCGAGCGCCCGGACTGGTGCGACAACCCGAAGCGCCCGGGAACCGAGACCTGCGCCAGCCGGCTTTCGCGGTCGCTCGCGGCGGCGCTCGCCGAGCTGCGCCAAGCCTACGGCGCGGACATGAGCCGGTGGCAATGGGGGCGGGCGCATGCCGCGGTCTTCGCGAACCCGGTGTTCAGCCGCATTCCGGTGCTGCGCGACTGGTTCGACCCGTCGATCGCGACACCCGGCGCCTACGACACGGTGAACCGCGGCCCGAGCGTGATCCGCGACGCGGCGAACCCGTTCGAGCAGGTCTTTGGCGCCGGGCTGCGCATCGTCGTCGATCTTGCCGCACGCGCCGACGCCCGCATGATCGTCACCCCCGGCCAGTCGGGCAACCCGCTCTCACGCCATTTCGCCGATTTGATGCGGCGCTGGCGCGATTTCGGCTGGCTCACCCCCGGCCACGCCGCCGCCGTCTCCACCCTCGACCTGGTGCCCGCGAAATGAACGATCTCCCGGTGACGATCGCCGACATCCGAAAGGCCGCCGCGGCGATCGCGGGTGCTGTCGCGCATACGCCGACGATCGCCGCTCCGGCGTTGTCGGAGCTCGCGGGCGCCGAGATTTACCTCAAGCTCGAGACGTTGCACCGCACCGGCTCGTTCAAGGAGCGCGGCGCGCTGAACAAGCTATTGACCCTCGACACGGAGCAGCGCCGCCGCGGAGTCGTCGCGATGTCGGCCGGCAACCATGCCCAGGGGGTCGCCTATCACGCGCGGCGGCTCGGCGTGCCGGCGACGGTCGTCATGCCGGAGGGGACCCCGTTTATCAAGATCGACCACACCGAGGCGTTCGGCGCCACGGTGGTGCTCACCGGCCACAGCCTCGCCGCCGCGCGCGAGGCGGCGCAGGCGCTCGCTCGCGATCGGGGCCTCGCCTTTGTTCATCCCTACGACGACCCGGCGGTTATCGCCGGCCAGGGGACGGTGGGGCTCGAAATGCTCGCCGACCGGCCCGGCCTCGACACCATCGTCGTTCCGGTCGGCGGCGGCGGGCTGGTTTCCGGCGTCGCGGTCGCCGCCAAGGCGCTGGCGCCCGGGGTCGAGATCGTCGGCGTGCAGTCGATGCTCTACCCGTCGATGCGCCGGCTGATGCGCGGCGAGGAGCCGGGTCCGCCGGCCGAGCCGATGACCTTGGCGGAAGGGATCGCGGTCAAGGAGCCGGGCCGGCTGACCCGCAAAATCGTCAAGGCGCTGGTCTCGGACATTGTGCTGGTCGACGAGCCGGCGCTCGAACGGGCCGTCGAAACCCTGCTCGAGCAGCAGAAGCTGATCGTCGAGGGCGCCGGTGCCAGCGGCGTCGCCGCGGTGCTCGGGTCGCCTCGGCGTTTTGCCGGCAAGCGGGTCGGGATCGTCGTGACCGGCGGCAACATCGACGGGCGGCTGCTCGCCTCGATCCTGATGCGCGGCTTGGTGCGCGAGGGCCGGCTGGTGCGGCTGCGCGCCGAATTGCCCGACGTGCCGGGCGCTTTGTCGCGGGTCGCGGGGATCGTCGGCAAGCATGCCGGCAACATCGTCGAGGTGCACCACCAGCGGCTGTTCCACGACACCTCGGTCAAGCGCGCCGAGCTCGACATCGTTGTCGAGACCCAGAACCGCCGCCATGTCGAGGTCCTGATCGCCGCCCTCAACGACGCCGGCTTCCCGACCCGCCTGCTGCTCTCCGAAACCGCCGAAGACCCCGAGTAGCGCCCGGCCCACAGGCCTCAGCCTGGCCGGGCTGCCGAGGCGGCATCCGTCGGGTTGGCGACACGCCCTAGCCCGTCCCGTCGACGAGGATGACTCGGCCGGTCGAATTGGCCTGGCGGATTTTCAATGCCTGCTGGTATTCGTCGGAATAGTACCAGCGGCGCGCGGTGTCGGCGTCAGGGAACTCGATCACGACGACGCGCTGCGGCGCAGGCGCGCCTTCGAGCAGGTCGGCCGCCCCGCCGCGGACGACAAAGCGGCCGCCAAAGCGGGCGATGCTGGCCGCGGCGAGCGGCCGGTAAGGCTCGTACCCCGCGGGATCGGTGACCTGGACGTCGGCGATGACGTAAGCCGGCATATTTCCTCCTTGGTGACAGCGCGGGGGTGGTCGTGCGGCTGTGGGCGCAGTCACAGCCTAGCACATTCGGTCGCGCCCTCCCCCGCTTGCCGCCGCCGCCGGCATCCCCACATGCCCGCCCATCATCTGCAATCGAGGCTTACCGTGACCGCCGGATACGACTTTCCTTGGCCGGCCGGCCAATTCGGGATACCCGAGCCGGCGGCGTTTCCCGAGCTTTTCGAGGGCGTGCTGTGGCGCCGTGTTTTCGCCTATCTCGTCGACCTGTTGTTTATCGGCGTCATCATGGCCGTCGTGTGGGTCGTCTTCGCCGTCTTGTGGGTCATGAGCCTCGGGCTCTTGGGTCCGCTGTTGTGGTTTCTGTTCGGCCTCGTTCCGCTCGCCTACCACACCCTGCTGCTGAGCGGCCGGCGCTCGGCGACGTTCGGAATGCGCGCCTTCGACCTGGAGTTGCGCTCGGTGACGGGCGAGCGGCCGGGCTTTTTGCAGGCGTTGGTTCAGACGGCGCTGTTCTATGTCACCGTCGGCATGACCTGCTCCTTGATCCTGCTCGTCGCGGTGTTCAACCGCCGCCGGCGCACGCTGCACGATTTTCTCGCCGGCACCGTCATGGTGCGCACCCTGCCGGCGGCGTAGCGGTCTCTTCGCTACACGTAGTGCGGCAGCGGCTTGCCTCGCGTCTCGGGCAGGAACGGTGCGACGATGACGCCGAGGATGAAAAACAATCCGACGATCGTCGCCGCCGGGCCGTAGCCGCCGAGCGCCACGATCAAGGTGCCGGCGATCAGCGGGCCGATGCAGGAAATCCAGCGCGGCGCGTTGAAGCAGAAGGCGACCGCTGTGCCGCGCATCCGCGTCGGAAACAGCTCCGGCAGCCACACTGGCGCCCACGCCCAGATCCCGCCGGTAAAAAACCCGAAGACGGTGACGGCGACGAGCAATGGGCCCACGCCTTTGGCCCATAGGTAGACGACGGGCGTCAGGATCAGGCACATCGCATAGTACAGCATCGCCGTCGGCTTGCGGCCGATCGCGTCGGACAGGAAGCCGAGCGTGACAAAGCCGAATATCGCGACCCCGGTCCCCAGCAAGCCGGCGAGTGCTGAGTAGTACGGCGCCGACAGCCCGGCCTTGGCCGCGACCGTGCCGACATAGGTCGGGACAAACGTGGCCACGCCCCAGAAGCCGAATGTCACCGAGAGCATCATCAGAAACGCGGCGACCAGGCGCGGCCGCACGCTCTTGTCGAGAAACATGTCGGCGATCGTGGAGCGGGTGAGCGCCGCATCCATGCCTTCGAGCGCAACGCCGCTTTGCCGCTGCGCCCTGGCTGCGCGGCGGCGTTCGTTCGTTTCTTCCCAGCGCGCCGATTCCGGCATGCCGCGCCAGATCCACAGCACCAAAAGTGCTGGCAGGATCCCGACCACATACATCAACCGCCAGGAATGCGGCCCCAGCCCGCCGATGACGAGCCACACCCCCGAGGCGACAAAGCTGCCGATCCCGGCACCCGACTGCAGCAGCCCGCCGCCCTTGCCGCGCGCGTGGTCGGGCCACAATTCGGAGACGATCGAGGCGCCGGTCGCCCATTCCGAGCCAATCCCGACCCCGACCAGAAACCGCAAGAGCGCGAAGGACTGCCAGTTCCAGGCGACGGCGCTCAACCCGGTGGTCAGCGAATAGGCGAGGATTGCCAGCATCATCGTGCGCTTGCGGCCGATGTAGTCGGCGACGATGCCGCCGATGACGCCGCCCGTCGCCCAGCCGAAGACAGTGGTCGCCAGCACATAGCCGGCATAGCGGGGCAGGGCAGGGAGCTCGGCCGGCGTCAGCAGCTGGTGCAGCGCAAACCCGACCGTCAGGAACAGCGCGTAGATTTCGAACCCGTCGAACAGCCAGGCGAGGTTCGAGGCGCCCAGCACCCGCCATTGCTCGCGCGACAAGGTTCGATACCACGGGACGGGCGCGGCAATCGCGTCTTCGTGCATGACCCTCTCCTGTTCGCGGCCGACCGGCATTGCGGCCTGCTCTGCTTGCTTTGGGGCGTTTGGTTCGCCCGCTGTCGCCCGGCGATCGTAATGACGCGCCGCGCCCGGTGTCAAACCGGCGCCCAACAGCGCGACGGGCAGCGGGGCGTGGGTGAGCGGTGTGCGCCCCGTTCATGCCCCATTTGCAAAAATGACGGGCGGGACCCGCCGCAGGGCCGCGAATTCCGCACCGCTTGGGAGTACAGTCTCTGCGATACGCCAACTAGCGCGGGGAAAAACGACATGCAGTACCGCAGAATCTCGGCCGACTGCCATCTCGACATGCCGTGGATGCCGCCGGACCTGTTCGTCTCCCAGGCGCGGCGCGAGCTCAAGGACCGCATGCCCTATGTCGAGGACGGGCCGCAGGGCCCGCAATGGGTCGCGAAGAACGGCGCCAATTTCGGCTTGAAAAACGGTGTCGGCCCGGGTGGTGCGCCCTATGTCCCCGGCCAGAACCATCGTGTCGACAAGATGGCCGAGCTCGGCTTCTTCGAAGACGGCAAGAAAGACATCCGCCGGCCGACCGACCCGGACCTGCGGATCAAGGACATGGACCGCGACGGCGTCGACGCCGAGGTGATCTATGGCATCCTCGGCGCCTCCTCGCGCTTGAACGACCGCGAGGCGTCGAACGAGATGCTGCGCATCTACAACGACTGGCTCAAGGATTTCTGCAGCCACTACCCCGAGCGCGAGATCGGCCTTGCCTGCCTGCCCTATGGCGACATCGACGAGGCGGTCAAAGAAATCCACCGCGTCGCCAAGATCGGGATCAAGGGTCTCGAGCTGTCGTGCTCGTGGGACATGGAGCCGATGTGGCACCCGGTTTGGGAGCCGGTGTGGCAGGCGGTCAGCGACGTGCAATTGCCGTTGCACTTCCACACCTTCCCGACGACCTCGCCGCGGGCGCGCGAGGGGGTTTCCGGCCATGTCCGGCGGGCGGCGATGTTCACCGGCGTCTCGTCGTTCCAGATGGGCCTCATTCACATCATCGCCGCGTTGATCGGCGCCGGCGTGCTCGAACGCTACCCGCGGCTGCGCGTGTCGTTTGGCGAGAGCGGTGTGGGCTGGATCCCCTATGCGCTCGACCGGATGGATTTCGAGTTCGAGGACCGTTTCCGCGACCTGATGAAGCTGAAGCCGAGCGAGTACTGGCGCAGCCAATGCAAGGCGACCTTCCAGCTCGACCCGATCGGCGCCAAGCTCGTCGACGAGATGGGCGTCGAGACCCTGATGTGGGGCTCCGACTACCCGCACACCGACGGCGTGTGGCCCGAATCGACCAAATACATTGAGCAGCAATTCGCCGGCCTGGCACCCGAGGTGGTTCACAAGATCACCTGCGAGAACGCCGCGAAATTCTACGGGCTTATCAACTGACCTCTTGACCAGACGGCACGCGACGACGGGCGCCGGAGACGGCGCCCGTTTTCTTTTTTGGACATCGAAACGGCCGGGGCCGGTCCGAGCGCGGTTTAATTGAGCGGCTTAATTGAAAGGCAGAAAAAGCAGCCAGGCAGACACGAGCTGCACATTTGCGCGGCATTTTAACCGCTCGCTGGGAACGCAAAGAAGGACGGACCTGTTCGTCCAAGGTGGATGAAAGCAAATCACGGAATTGGATAATGCATCGATTTTTGACGATCGCTGCCGCGGTGGCTCTGACCGCCGCGGTTGGTTCGGGCGCAGCGGTCGCGCAGAGCACCGCCCCCGTCGCAAGTCACGACGCCGGCACGCCGGCGGTCGCAACCTCCAACAACAACAATCCGGGTGCGCCGGTGGCCGGCGCCAACAGCTTTACCCGGGCCCAGGCAAAATCGCGCATCCAGCGCGCCGGCTATTCCGACGTTCGGGCCCTCGCCAAGGACAGAGACGGTATCTGGCGTGGGGTCGCCTCGAAGGATGGCGCCACTGTCCATGTGGCGCTCGACTATCAAGGCAACGTCGTCGGCAAGTAACGCGACCTGGAACTAAACAATTTATCCGATTGAGCAAGGAATAAGGTGATGGCACAAACGGTAACCGCCCTTTACGACACATACGACGGCGCGATCGCGGCGGTGAATGCGCTGGAGGAGGCGGGGGTCCCGGCGGGCGACATCAGCATCGTCTCGAACAACGCCGACAACCGGTACGAAAGGCATGCGTCGACGCACGCCGGCGAAGATGCCGGGAAAGGCGCGGGTATCGGTGCCGTCGTCGGCGGCGTCGGCGGTCTGCTGACCGGCCTCGGACTGCTGGCGATCCCCGGCGTCGGGCCGGTTGTGGCGGCGGGTTGGCTGGTCGCCACGGCGGTCGGTGCGGCGGGGGGTGCTGTTGTCGGCGGGGCGGCTGGCGGTCTGGTCGGCTCGCTCACCGGCGCCGGCGTGCCCGAGCGCGACGCGCAGGTTTACGCTGAAGGCGTGCGCCGCGGCGGCACGCTCGTCGCGGCCCGCGTCGCCGACGACCGCGCGCCGGTTGTTCGCGAAATTCTCGTGCGCTACCAGTCGATCGACCCGGCGGTTCGGGGTGCGGCCTACCGCGAAAGCGGCTGGACCAGCTTCGACGAAAGCGCGCCGCCCTACACCCCCGAAGAAATTGCTGCGGAGCGCGCCCGCTACAATCAGCGCCGCATCTAGCGCTCTTTGGCGAGGGCCGCGACAAGCGGCCCTTTCCCGCGCCGGGACGAGCCCGGTAATGACTGAGGGTAGACGCGTTGAACTAGCCTGCAATCGCTTTTGCGGAACCGGACAGCCGTGGATCAAGTCCGGGTTGCAAGCCGCCGGCGTCAAGTCAGAGTTGGAGCGCTTCCGCTCATTTGCGGTGTTTGGTCAGAACTGGACGCGCTGGGTCAAGGCGCCGTCGATGATCAGGTTGGTGCCGGTGATAAAGCTGGCGCGCGGGCTGGCGAGAAAGACGACGGCGTTCGCAACCTCCCGCGGCGTGCCCATGCGGCCCATCGGGTTGCGCGACAGCATCGTCTTGAAAACGTCGGGGCTGTTCTCCTCGACCGTGTTCCACACGCCGCCTTTAAAATAGACGTTCCCCGGCGAGACCATGTTGGCGCGGACACCCTTCGGCGCGAGGTTGCGGGCGAGCGCTTTGACGTAGGGCACGAGTGCCGCTTTGACCGAGGCGTAGGGGCGCGGCGCGCCGGCGATCTCGACCGCCCCGGTGGTGCCGAGCACGACGATCGACCCGGCGGCGGACTTCTCGAGGAGCGGCAGCGCGGCCTCGACCCCGGCGACGGTGCCCATCACGTCGATCTCGAGGCTGCGGCGCCACGAATCCTCGTCCATCGCCTGCGCCAACGCGCTGACATTGGCGACAAAGACGTCGAGCCCGCCGAGTTGCCCGGCCGCGGCGGCGACCCAGCCGCGCAACGCCTTGGTGTCGGCGACGTCGACGGTCCCGCCGTGCGCCCTGACACCTTTGCCGGCGAGTGCCGTCACCGCCTCCTCGACGCCGGCCTCGCCGCGTGCGCACAGCGCCACGTCGCAGCCTTCCTCGGCAAGGAGCTCGCAGATCGCCCGGCCGATGCCGCGCGACCCGCCGGTCACGATCGCCTTTTTGCCGGCGAGACCAAGATCCAAATTCCCCTCCTGTGGCCCCACGGACCCGATTGCCGTCCCCTAATGTGTGGCCCGGGCGCGCGGGTGGGCATCGTCGTAGATTGCCAGCAGGCGCTCGGTCTCGACCGCGGTGTAGCGCTGCGTCGTCGACAGGCTGGCATGGCCGAGCAGTTCCTGGATCGCGCGCAGGTCGCCGCCGGCGGCGAGAAGGTGGGTGGCAAAGCTGTGGCGCAGCGCATGCGGCGTCGCCGTCGCCGGCAGCCCGAGAGCACG
>DATMLF010000091.1:0-6163 GCA_035570595.1 Allostellaceae bacterium | reverse complement strand
ACCGCTTGTGGAGAGATCACATCCGTCCAGCGGGCGCTCCGCCACCCCGGCCGACATCAATCGGAACGGCCGGCCGACTTCGATCGGAACAGGTGGCCGACATCAATCGGAATGCCCGGCCGACATCGTCGGAATACGCAGCCGATGTCGAGCGCGTCGCGCTCGATGCCCAAGAAACACCACGCGTCGAGAAGTGCCGTGAGCTCGGTGGTGGCGCGGTCGAGGATCGCGGGGTCGCCGAGCGAGTAAAGCGCCACCGCCGCTTCCGGCGCCGCCGCGACGGCACGATCGTATTGCTCGCGAATGGCCGCGAGGGCGTCGTCGCCCTCGGCCGCGGTCAGCCCCGCCTCGACGAGGCGGGCGGCGCGCACCAGCCCTCCCCGATGCTGCCCGGCGAGATGCTCCAAGCGAGCGAAGGCCCCCCGCCCGGTCGCCGCGAGCGCTTGCAGGCATTGCCGCAGCGGCGTCAGCGCGCCCGCGGCGAGCAGCAGGTGCATCAGCGCGATCTCGGCCGAGACCTCGCCGGCGAGATAGCGGGCGAGGGCGACCCGCGCGGCGGGCGGGCACGCCGCCGCTTCGGCCTCGGTCAGCGGCTCGCGCATCGGCGGCTCCAATGCACGGACAGCTTGCCGCGGTCGACCGCACCCCAGGCGTGCTTGTAGCCCTCGGTGCCGCGCAGAAAGTCGAACCGCGAGGCGCCCTCTGCGATGGCCTGCTCGATCGCATGGCCAATGATTTGCAGACCCGGGCTCAGCCGCGGCTGCGACGGGTCGAAGCCGCCGAGATAGGCATAGGCCGTGCCCTTTGCCGTAACGCCGTAATAGACGGCGGCCACGGTTCCGGCGATCCGGAGCCGGTAAAGGCGCAGCATCCCGGCCGACAACAGGCGTGCAGCCGCAGCGCGGTGAAAACCTTGTACCCGCGGGTCGCCGCAGACGCCGCTTTCGCCGCGGTTGGCCCAGCGCCGTTCGTGCAGGCGGAAGAGGTCGCCCATCGCCGCGTCGAGGCAGTCCTCGCCGATCGACGCGGCCCGCCTCGCCGAAACGCCGCTGCTGGTCGGCGGCGAAGTCTTTCCGTACGAGGCGCATCGCCAATATTTCGAGGCCGAGATCCGGCCGCCCCTCGGGCGGCGAGCGTGCTTCCTCGGGCCGGTAGGATGGCCGCGCAAGCGGCGGCTGCTGAACGCCGCGCGCTGCCTCTTGGCGCCGAGCCTCGCGGCCGAGACAAGCTCGCTCGTCGCGATGGAGGCGATCGCGTGCGGCACGCCGGTCGTCGCGTTTCCCGCGGGCGCGCTTGCCGACATCGTCGAACCGGGAGTGACCGGATTTCTTGTGCGAATTCTGGCTGCCCGATGTCATGCCCGAGCGGGTGCCGGGGGCGACGCGCCTGGAATGCTGTTTGGCGGCCCGGATTGAAGCGGCGGCGCCCTGCCCGGTGCTGGCGTTGCCGCACGGCGGCGCCGCTCTCGCGGCGAGCGTGCCGCGCAAGACGCTGCGCGACCTCCGCCAGGCGCGGGCGCGGTCTCTGGCAGCCGGAGGTGTCGTGGTCGAAACGAGCGCCTCTGACGCACGGCGCCGCCACTCCTCGCCGCTGATGCCCCAGCAGCTCCGCGAGCAGCGCGCCCGCCGCCCCGGACGCGGTCGCCGGCCTGGCCTGCGTCACCACGACCGCCGCGTCAGCACCGGGTTTGGGCCGTAGCCGGCGCCGGCGCCGCAATACCGCCCGACCATGCGCTGGCAGAACTCGGCGAATTCGTCGTCGCAGCGCGGCGGGCTGGTGTGGTGCGGTGCGATGCCGCGATCCTCGGGCGTGAAGCAGAAGGTCAGGGTCACGTCGAACGGCTCGAGCGCCCGCATCTGATGGTCGAACCAGGCTTCCGCGTCGGGACGGAAGCTGTCGGCCCAGCTGAGCCCGGTGCGCAAATTCCGCACGCCGAGCCGCTTCAGCCAGTCCACGGCCGCCTCGAGGCGATGGTCCTCAAAGTGAAACCACTGGCAGATGCCGAGCCCGGGCGCGAACTCGGCAAAGCGGCGAGCCGCGCGTTTTGGCGTGCCGTCCTCGCGCACGACGCCCATGTAGAAGTGCCGGTAATAGGACGAGCCTTCGGCTTCCTTGTGGCGGGTCGTCGCCGGCCAGGCCTGCGGCAGGTCGAACAGGCTGTACCAATGGACGCGCGGCGCGCGCCCGACCAAGAGCTCGGCGGTGCGGCGCAGCCCGAATTCCTGCACCTCTTCCGCGCCGAAGCTCGAAGCGCCGCACTCGGACACCCACACCGGCAAATCGGTCACGGCGCTGATTTCGTCGAGCTTTGCCGGCCAATCGTCGATCGGCCACAGGTTCCAGTCGAGCGGGAAGCCGTGCACGGCAACGACGTCGAGCCGCTCCAGCACGCCCTGAGCCGCAAGGTTGCGGATGAAACCGGGGTCGATCGGCGAAATGCCGCCCAACACCCGCGGCAGCCCTGGAGCCGAACCGGCAATCGCGTCGCCGGCCAGCCGCGTCATTCGCGAAAATCTCGACCAGTCGGGATCGAGCTCCAGATCCCAATGCGATTTGTTGTTGGGCTCGTTCCACAGCATCACGGCTTCGATCACGTCGCCTCTCCGTTGCCGTGCCGGCGCGGGCGCGCCGGATAGACCGCCCCGCCATCGGCGCGCGGACCCGGCCGGCAGACGAACACCTCTTCCTCCGGGTTGCTCTCGATCACGAACCCGGCGCTGCGCAGCATCGCCGCCGTGCAGGCGCGGTTGGGGATCCACCAGTTCGTGTCGTCGCCGGCATAGCAATGCTCGACAAAAGCAAGGCGCGGGAAACCGCTGCGCTCGAAGATGGCGGTTTCGCAGAACGGATAGTCGTCCGCGACCCGTTCCAGGGTCGGGTCGCCGCGCTGCATCGACTGGCAGACAAACAAATCGCGGACCGCGTGGTCGCGGATCAGGTCGAGCGCCAGCAGCGGGTGGCGCAGGTGGTAAAGCACGCCCAGAAACAGGACGACATCGAAGCGCTCTTCCAGCGCCGCCACGTCGTAAACCGAGAGCCGCGCAAATTCGATGTCGACGCCGACGACCCGCGCGGCAAAGCGGGCCTGCCGCAGATAGCCTTCGTCGATGTCGATGCCGAGCACCCGTGCCGCGCCGCGGCGCTTCATCTCGATCGAGTAGAAGCCGCCGTTGCAGCCGATGTCGAGCACCGTGCCGCCGCTGAGGTCGGCCGGCAGCGCGTGCGCGAAGCGGCGCCACTTCACCGCCGGGTAGTCGCCGAGAAAATGCTCGGGCGCGGTCGCGACCCCACCGAGGTCGATGTTGTGAAACCATGGTCCGAGTGCCGCCGCCTGCCGGCGGATGTCGTCGCGCGCGAGCGGGGTCATCGCCGCCGCCCGTTGCGCGCCGGGCTGGCGATCCCAAGCCGGCTTTCGGCACGCGGTTTGCGGGTCAACAGGCGCATCGCCTCGCGATAGCCGTCGAGGGTGCCGACATCGACATAGTCGGTGCCGGCGCCGACTGCGACCGCCTCGCCGCCCTCGGCGAGATAGGCGTTGACCAGGGTGCCGATATACTCGTCGCGCGGCTCGCGGGCCTGCCACAGCCGATGGAGCGCGTGCAGCACCGAGCCGGGAAGGCGAAAGGCGCCCCACACCCAGCGCGTCGAGGCACCGGGCGTCTTGACCTGAATCTGCTGGACCCGGCCGTCGCGGTCGGCTGCGACCGCGTCGAAAAATTCGGGTCGGGCGACCGGGAACGTCAGAAACGCGAGCTTGTCTTCGGGTAATGCGGCGAGCCCGTCCTCGGGCAGCCAGATCGTGTCGGGCAACCCCACCAGCACCGACTCGTCGGGGCGAATCAGCGGCAGGGCGCGAAAGATGGCATCGCACAAGCCGAGCGCCTCGGGCTGCACGACATAGGCAATCGCCGCTCCTTCGATCCGCGCGCCGAAATACTGCAAGATGTCGGATTTCCACGGCGAGATGACAAAACAGATGCGGTCGGCACCGGCGCGCACCATGCGTTCCAACAGGTACTCGCTGACCGCGCGCGGCCGCTCGGTGTCCCCGTCGAGGCGGCTGCCGACCGGCAGCAGCTCCTTCGAAAAGGCGAGCGGCTGGATACGGGTGCCGTTGCCGGCGGCCGGGACGATGCCCCACATCGCTCAAGCCTCCTGCCGGGAGACCGCGTCGACGCGGCTCGATTGGGCGGACAGCAGGTCGACCAGCTCGGCTGCGCGGCGCTCGGCAGTGTGCTCGGCTAGCACCCGCTCTTGCGCCGCACGGCCGACCCGCCGCAGCGCGTCGTCGCCGAGGTCTAGTGCCGCGAGCACGTCGGCGGTGGTCCGCACAATCAAAATCTCGTCGCCGGGCATAAAGAAGTCTTCGAGGCCCTCCCACCAATCGCTCAGGATCGGGGTGGCGCACGCCGCCGCCTCGAACAGGCGCCCCGACGGGCACCAGCCGCAAGCGGCCATTGCCGCTCGTGTGATGTTGAGGGTCGAACGCGCGGCAGCGTAAAAGTGCCGGTGCCGATCCGGGGTCACATGGCGCTCGAAAAAAATGTTTGAGCTCCAGGGAAAGTCAGCCGGGTATTGCGCGCCGCCGATGACGAAGCGGTCCTGCGGCCGCCGCCGCGCGGGAGCGAGAAACAGGCGCGCGAGCTCGCGCTGACGGTCCGCGGCGTAGGTGCCGAGATACGAAAGGGCGGCGCGTCGGCCGGGCGGCGCCGGCGCCGGCCGATAGCGCTCGGGATCGACGCAGCCGTAGAGCGGGGCGACCTTGCGAGCGCCAAAATTGTCGCGCAGGCCAGTCGGCGCCGCACCACCGGCGTAGCTGAGGACCAGGTCAAACGGCGCAAAGCCGGTCGGGCCGAGGTAATCGACGGGGTCGCCGGCCGTGAAGCGCGCCAGGGTGACCGGGCTGTCGAGGTCGTAAAAGACATGCAATACCGGGAGGTCGAGGATCACATCCGTGGCGGCGAGCGCGTCCGGGCAATAGGACGTGACAATCGCCGCGTCGGCATCGCGCAGCTCGCGCCGGGCCTCGGCCATGGCATCCGCCCAGTCGCGGTAAAGGACGAGCCGACCGCCTTCGAGCTCCCTCAGGTCGCGGTTTTCGGCGTAGTACGGCACGTCCCGCTCGAAAAACACGGTGCGGTGGCCCTGCGCCGCCAGAGCCCGGATCAGCGCGCGCCACAGCACCGCGTGCCCGTTTCCCCAGGACGAGCTGACGGAGAGCCCGAAGATCGCCAGCTTCATTGCGGCGGCATCCCGCTGGTTGGCGACCGCAGCCCAACAGTCGCTCGGCCCTCGGCCGCTCGGCCGTCGGCGCCCGAACCGACGCGTCGGCCGGCGTGCTGCACCTCCGCCACGTATGATTCGAGAGCCGCAGCGCGATGCTCGGCGGTGTGGCAGCGCAGCACGCGCTCTCGTGCAGCGGCGGCAAGGCCCCGTCGCGCTGCTTCGGGTAGCTCGCGCAAATAATGCAAAACCTCGTCGGCGGTGTGGGCGACAAGGAGTTCATGCCCGGGCCGGAAGAATTCGTCGAGACCCGGCCACCAGTCGCTGATGACCGGCACGCCGCAGGCCGCCGCCTCGAACAAGCGAACGCTTGGCGAATAGCCGCAGCGGGTCATGTCGGCACGGGTCGCGTTCAGCGTGAAACGCTGCCGCGCAAAGAACATCGCATGATGGCCGGGATCGACGTGGTCGATCCGATCCAAGTTTCGGGGCCAGGCCAATTCCGGCGGGTAAAGCGAGCCGGCGACGGCGAAGCGGCCTTCGGGCCAGCGCCGCGCCGGCGCGCACATCAGCCGGTCGAGGACCGGTTGGCGGTCGCCGCTGTAGGTTCCGAGGTAGCCGAGGTCCCACTCCGGAGCGAGGTCGCATGGTCGATGACAGTCCGGGTCGACCGAGCAGTAGAGCGGACGCGCCGCGCGCGCGCCGTAGCGCCGCTCGAGCTGCCGCAGCACCGGCCCGCCGGTGAACGAAAGATAGAGATCGAAGCCGGGGATCAGGTCCGGCGTCAGGTAGCCGCATTTGCCCGCGGCCAGCGCGGCTAGGGTCACCGGCGTGTCGATGTCGTAAAATGCGACAAGCCCGGCGGCGCTCCGCTGGGCGAGTTCCGCCACCTCAGTGCCGTCGGGGACATAGGAGCCGACGATGACCAGGTCGGCGTCGC
>DATMLF010000090.1:0-2971 GCA_035570595.1 Allostellaceae bacterium | reverse complement strand
CGCCGGATTTAGCCGCGAGCTTGAGCGGCGGCCGGCCACCCGCGGGTGCCAGCTCGGCCGCGAGACCGTCGGGGGCGGCGAGCCGCCAATCCGCGAAATCCCATGGCCGCGCGGTGCCGGCGAGGCGCGCAAGCCGCAGCTCCGGCGCCGGGCTCCACGCCCGGTCGCGAACCGACGCATTCTTGATCTCGACGCGGAACGCGAACGGGAAGCCGGCGACGCGCAACCCCCGCCAGGAGGCGTCGATCTTGTGCGTCTGTGCGGACTCGCGCCAGTCGGCGAGCCCGTCCTTGATCCGGCCGGCGACAATCCGCCAATAAGCGGCGTAGGCGCCGAACCCCGCCAGCAGCACGATGACGACAACAAGACCGAAACGCGTCGAACGGCGCATGGGCGCAGGTATAGCGGCGACCGGCCGGAGCCGCCAGCCTCGCGGCGGTCGGGCGCTCGGTCAGGCCTTCAGCACCTCCGCACCCGGTGCGGCCTCCAACTCGCAGGCGTTCACGGTCATCGCCAGCATGCTGTAATAGCCGATGGCGCCGGTCAGCTGGATCAGCCCGTCATTGCCAAAACGCGCCTGCATCTTTTTAAAGCTCGCCTCGTCGACGCGGTGGCGGCGCAACAATGAGCGGGTGAACTCGACGATCTCGGCGTCTTCGGGCGGGATGCCGCGCGAATGGTTCTCGCGGATCGCCGTGATCGTTTCTTCGGGCACGCCAAGCCGGCGGGCGCCGCCGGTCTGCGCGCCCCACACATAGATTGCCTCGAACTCGCGCGCGGCGGTCATCGCCGCCAGTACTCGCACCCGCATGTCGAGCGAGCCTTCAAAGCGGACATAAGCGCCGAGATGGGCGAGGCGGCCGGCGAACTCGGGCGAATGCAGGAACATCGTGAACGGCCCCTGAACCGCACCCCGGCTCGCGACAATGCCGTCGAACGTCGCCTGGTCCTGTGGCGCGACCTGGTCCCTGCTGGTGATCGGGGGAAGCCTTGCCATCGTTTTTCCTTTCACGTGGTCGGGTGAGATCGCGGCGCACATCCCAGCGTCGGCTTGCCGGGCGCGAGAGTGCCTTCCGGTCGGGCGCTATACAAGTGCCGCCGAGCCGCGCGACCGGTATGCTGCTCGGGCGCAGTGCGGGAGGAGGGGTTCGGTGCCAGGCGTGCTCGACGGCATCCGCGTTCTCGATTTCGGCCGCTACATCGCGGGACCGTTTTGCGCGGCCTTGCTCGCCGATCTCGGGGCCGAGGTCATCCGCGTCGAGCGGGTCGGCGGCGGCGAGGACCGCGCCTATATCCCGGTCGCGGCCGGGTCCGCTGGGTTTGCCAGGGATTCGGCCAGGATCGGCGGCGCCATGTTCCTGGCGATGAACCGCAACAAGCTCGGCATGACCCTCGACCCGGCCGCCCCCAAAGGCCGTGAGATCGTCCGGCGGCTCGTCGCCACCGCCGATGTCGTCGTCGCCAACCTGCCGCCGCGCGTGTTGCGCTCGCTGGCGCTCGACCTCGACAGCTTGCGCCGGGTCAAGCCCGACATCATCCTTGTGACGGTCACCGGGTTTGGCGCCGGCGGGCCGCTCTCCGACAAGCACGGCTTTGACGGCATCGGCCAGGCGATGAGCGGGGCGGTGCACCTGTCCGGCACACCGGAGCAGCCGGTGGCGCTCAAATTGCCGTGGGTCGATTTCGGCACCGCCTGCCTCTCGGCGTTCGGCACGTTGGCGGCGCTGATCGAGCGCGGCAAGACCGGGCGGGGACAGAAAGTCGAGGGCGCCTTGCTACGCACCGCGATCGCGTTCGCGAACGCCACCTTGATCGAGCAGGCCCTGACCGGGGTCGACCGGGTCGCGACCGTCAACCGCGGGTTCAACTCGGCGCCGGCCGATTTTTATCGCTGCCAGGACGGCTGGATCGTCGCGACCGTGATCGGCCAGCCGATGTTCCGGCGCTGGGCACAGATGATCGGCGAAGACCATTGGCTGATCGACCCGCGCTTTGCCGACGACCAGGCGCGCGCCGACCATGGCGAGATCATCTCGGCGCGGATGACCTTGTGGTGCGCCGAGCGGACCTGCGCCGAGGCACTGTACGCGCTCGAAGAGGCGAGCATCGTCGCCGGCCAGCTCTATTCGCCCCAGCAGGCGCTCGACGACGCCCACATCCGCGCGGCGCACCTGCTCGAAGAGGTGCCGCACCCGGCGCTCGGGCGCACCGTCCCTCTGGCGCCGACGCCGATCGAACTGTCGGAAACCCCCGGCGCCTTCCGCCATCCCGCGCCGCTGTTGGGCGAGCACACCGACGAAATCCTGACGCGCCTCGGCTACTCGGAAGCCGAGATAACCGCGTTGCGAAACGAGAAGATTGTTTGAGGCGGGAGCGGCATTCGCGAGCCGTCCGCCTCGCAAGGCCGGCGCCGCCGAAGAAAATACCGCCCGCCCGCGGGTTGCGGGCGGGCGGCGCCTTTGCTTAAGCGACCGACGGGGCGCGGCTTTAGAAGTCCATGCCGCCCATACCGCCGCCCGGCGGCATCGCCGGCGCGGTCTTGGGCTCGGGCCGCTCGGCGACCATCGCCTCGGTCGTGATCAGCAAGCCCGCGACCGACGCCGCATCCTGCAAGGCGTGGCGGACCACCTTGGTCGGGTCGATGATGCCGGCCCGGATCATGTCGGTGAACTCGCCCTTTTGCGCGTCGTAGCCGTAATTCGGGTCGGTGCTGTCGAGCAATTTGCCGACGACGATCGAGCCGTCGGTGCCCGAATTTTCGGCAATCTGCCGCGCCGGGTAGAGGATCGCCTTTTTGATGATGTCGATCCCGACCTTCTGGTCGTTGTTGGCCGGCTTCAGACCGTCGAGCGCACGGGCGGCATACAGCAACGCCGCGCCGCCGCCGGCGACGACACCCTCCTCGACCGCGGCGCGGGTCGCATGCATCGCGTCGTCGACACGGTCCTTGCGCTCCTTGACCTCGACCTCG
>DATMLF010000089.1:0-2033 GCA_035570595.1 Allostellaceae bacterium | reverse complement strand
CCACAGCCATTCGCCGCTCGTCAAGTCCGAACCCATACCCGTGCCCTTGCCGTCGGCGCCGTGGCATCCCGAGCATGTGCCGCCGTCGGCCTGACCGTGAAAAATGCGGCCGCCGAGCGCGACCTGGTCCGGCGAGGCGCCGGGCGGCATCGGGAGCGGGGCGGCGCCGGCGTTCGGATGGACGCCCTCCGGCGGCAAGGGGTTGGCGGAGGTCGCGGCCTGCGCGCCAGCCGGCGGGGGTGCGGCGGGCGCAATGCCGCTCGCTTTGTTGCCGCCCTGGAAGGTGACGCGCCAGATCCGGCCGCCCTGATCGTCTGCGATGTACAATGCGCCGTCGGGCGCGACCGCCAGCCCGGTCGGCCGGTGCGCCGCCTGGCCCGGCTGCTTGACGGCGCCGGCGAACCCGTCGGCGAAGACGACAAACGGCCCTGAGGCCTTGCCGCCGGCCAATGGCTGGAACACTACGTTGTAGCCGCCCTGGGGTTCCGGCGCCCGGTTCCACGAGCCGTGAAACGCAATAAAGGCGCCGTCTTTGTAGGCGGTTGGGAACTGGCTGCCCTCGTAGATCAGCATGTCGTTGGGCGCCCAATGCCCGGGGAACGCCGCGACCGGCGCGTCCTTCCGCGCGCAGACGCCGACCGCCTTGCCGCCGTCGCCGCCATATTCCGGCGCCAGCACGAGCTTCTTCTGGAAGCGGTCGTAATAGCATTCGGGCCAACCGAAGTCGGCACCCTGCCGCTCGACGACCAATTCCTCGGCCGGCTGCTGGGCGTTCTGCTGCAACGTGTAAAACTTGGGCCAGTTTTGCCCGAGCTGGTCGCGGCCGTGCTGGGTCGCGAAAATCATGCCCGCCGAGTCAAACGAGATGCCCTCGCCGTTTCGCAGGCCCGTCACAAAACGCTCCGCCGGCGAGAAATGCTGGTTCAGCCGATTGGCGTCGTAACGCCAGGTGCCGGCGCGGGTCTCCAATTCGGTGCACGGATTTTCGCCCGGCACGTTCGGCATGCGGTTCTGGCTCTGGCAGGAATTGGTCGCGGAGCCGAGGTCGACATAGAGGTTGCCCGCTGCGGCGATCGCGATGGGATGCATCGGATGGTCGCCGGTCAGCGGCAGCCCCGACACCACGGTCTCTGCGGCACCAGTCGGTGCCATCCCGTTCGCCGGCAGCGCATAGCGCACGATGCGGTCGTTGGTCTCGGCATAGAGATAGCCCTTGTAGATCGCGATGCCGGTCCCGCCCTTGTTGCCCTCTGCCGCGGACGGGCCAAAGCGGACGACCTTGTCGGCCCGGCCATTGCCCGTGGTGTCCTGCAATGCCAACAGAAACCCGCCCGGCGGGGGCGGCGCGTTATGGTAGTAGACGCCGCTCCAGGTGTTGACGTAGACGACCCCGTTTGCCGCCACCGCCATGTGCCGGGGGTGGCCGAGCTTGTCGGCAAAGACGGTCGCGCAAAAGCCCGGCGACAACGTGATGCCGCCATTGTTCCCGGCGCACCCGCCCGAGGCCGCCGCCGGCGCGGCGCCGGTCGTTTGCGCGTCCGACCGCGCTCCGGTTATCAACAACAATACCGCCGCGGCGAGCATCGCGACGTTCACGCCCGATTTTCCGACAAAGCTTGCGCGAGAGTTCATTCCCGAAGCCTCCTAGGGCAGCAGTAGGAATGGACGAGCACGGCGAACCGCCACGCACTCATTCGCTCGGCAAACGCGGCGATGCCGAACTCGTTCAACCCGCTGGGAGGTGCCCGCCATCCAACTATCGAGGCGGGGCGCTCGCTGCGGATCATGTGGCCTATGATGGCTGATTATCGTTCGGCGCGATGATGCTGCCCGCCGCGGCGATGCGACGGCCAGCGTCGCCGCGGAGTTGCAGCCCGATCCGGTCAAGCTGATAACCGAAACGATCAGAAGAATGGTTGGATGCGCCAGTTTGGCGCGTCAAAG
The DNA here is from genome assembly GCA_035570595.1 of Allostellaceae bacterium. GTDB lineage: Bacteria > Pseudomonadota > Alphaproteobacteria > ATCC43930 > CGMCC-115725 > AP-15. The sequence continues at coordinate 89 of DATMLF010000089.1, read as the reverse complement.
CCGGCGCTTCGGGTTGTAGGGGCTTGCCGGGTTGACGTCGAGGTCGACCGCTTGCACGCAAGCCTGCCGTCTGGCGTGGCTGGAGCCGG
>DATMLF010000088.1:0-3450 GCA_035570595.1 Allostellaceae bacterium | reverse complement strand
ATCGGCATCTGGGGTGCGGTGATCCTGACAGTGCTGCGCGCCTTGCAGGGAATCGGGGTCGGCGGCGAATGGGGCGGGTCGGTGCTGATGTCGATGGAATGGGCGCGCACGACCGCCCATAGGGGCCTCGTCGCCTCGTGGCCGCAGTTCGGGGTGCCGTCCGGGCTGTTTCTCGCGAACCTCGCGGTGCTCGGGTTCAGCGGGATTTCCGGCCCGGCGTTCCTCAGCTGGGGATGGCGCATTCCGTTCATCCTCAGCATCGTCCTGGTCGGGATCGGCCTCTATATCCGGCTCGGCATTCTCGAAACCCCGGCCTTCTCGCGGCTTGTCGCCGAAAACCGCGTCGAACGCGTGCCGGTGCTCGAAGTCATCAAGCGCCAGCCGCGCGAGATCATCCTGACCGCGCTGGCGCGGATGGCCGAGCAGGCGCCGTTTTATATTTTCACCGCCTTCATCTTTACCTATGGGACGACGATCCTGCACAGCTCGCGCGAGCTGCTGCTGGCGGCCGTGCTCGTCGCCTCCGTCGTCTCGTTCTTTACGATCCCGATTGCCGGCTGGCTGTCCGACCGGATCGGCCGCAAGCGGATGTACCTGATCGGCGCCGTGGCGATGGGCGTGTTCGGGTTCATTTATTTCGCGATGCTCGACACGGCGGTCCCAGGCTGGATCTTTTTGGCGATCGTGCTGTCGCTGATCCCGCACGACCTGATGTACGGGCCGCAAGCGGCGTTGATCGCCGAGTGCTTTACCGGGCGGTTGCGCTACAGCGGCGCCTCGCTCGGCTATCAGCTCGCCTCGGTCATCGCCGGCGGCCCCGCGCCCTTGATCGCGACGGCGCTGTTCGCGTCGTACAAGTCGGGCTACGCGATCGCGTTCTACATTCTCGCCTGCGCGGTTATCACGGTGGTTTCGACGGCGTTCCTGCCCGACTACACCAACCGCGACATCTCCGCCGAATACGACGCGGTCTGACCGGTTTCGCGGGCTTGTCCTTTCTTCGGCGGAAGTACAGCGCGGCGGTTGGCAGGCACTGCCGCCGCTGATACCTTTCAAGAAAAGAAACGGCCGCGGCGCGCCGCGCCGGCGGAACAACAACGGGCGCGTCAACTGCCCGGCAGGTGAGGAGGAAACAAGTGACCACGCCAGCTGAAACGGCCGCCGCCGGCGGCATCTCCGACGCCGAGCATCGCGCACAGCTGCGCCGGGCGATGATCGCCAGCACGGTCGGAACCACGATCGAATGGTACGATTTTCTGCTCTACGGAACTGTCACCGGACTGGTGTTCGGCAAGCTCTATTTTCCGCATTCGGTGCCGTTGATCGGGGTGCTGCAGGCATTCGGCATTTTCTTCGTCGGCTTTGTCGGCCGGCCGATCGGTGCCGCGATATTCGGTCATTGGGGCGACCGGATCGGGCGCAAGGCGACATTGATCGCGACCTTATTGGTGACCGGCATCGCTACTTTTGCCGTCGGTTTGGTGCCGCCCTATGCCAGCATCGGCGTATGGGGCGCCATTCTGCTGACAATCATTCGCCTGATACAAGGGATCGGGGTCGGCGGCGAATGGGGCGGCTCGGTGCTGCTGGCCATGGAATGGGCGCGAGGCAATAATAACCGTGGCTTTATCGCCTCCTGGCCGCAATTCGGCGCGCCGGCCGGGCTGTTTCTGGCGACTGTGGCGGTGCTGTTCTTTAGCTGGGTTTCGGGCGACCAGTTCCTGACCTGGGGGTGGCGCATTCCGTTTTTCATCAGCATCATCATGGTTGGGGTCGGGCTGTGGATCCGGCTCGGCATTCTCGAAACCCCGGTTTTCCAGAAGGTCGTCGCCGAGGACCGCGTCGAGCGGGTGCCGGTGCTCGAAGTGTTCAAGCGCCAGCCCAAGCAGGTCCTGCTGACCGCGTTGCTGCGGATGCCGGAGCAGGCGCCGGGCTACATTGTCGGCACCTTTATCTTCAGCTACGGCACGACAGTCCTCGGCGCTTCGCGCAATTTTTTGCTGGTCGCCGTGCTCGTACAGACCATCCTGGGTTTCCTTTGGGTCACGGTGTCCGGGCATCTGTCGGACCGTGTCGGCCGAAAAAACATGTACATGATCGGCTGCGTGTTCATGGGCATTTTCGGCTTTGTCTACTTCGCGCTGCTCGACACCAAGATACCGGGTCTGATCTTTCTCGCGGTCGCGGTGTCGCTGATCCCGGTCATGACGATGTACGGGCCCGAAGCGGCGCTGATCGCGGAGAGCTTTACGCCCCGGCTGCGCTACAGCGGCGCGTCGCTCGGCTACCAGCTCGCGTCGATCATCGCCGGTGGGCCGTCACCGTTTATCGCGACGGCGCTCTTCGCCGCCTTTCATTCGAGCCTGCCGATCGCACTTTACATTCTCGTTTGCGCGATCATCGGCATCACCGCGACCGCGCTGTTGACCGACTACACCAACAAGGACATCTCGGCCGAATACGAGAGGGTCTGAAGTCTCGTCGGCGCCACCCCGCAAGCGGCGGCGGCGTCCGGCGATCCCGGGGCCAACCGCGCCGAGGCTCTTACCGGGGCGCGGCCGGCGGTTGGCGGGGTCGCGGCGCTGCATTATCTATAGCCGCATCCGGAGCCGCGTCAGCGGAGGTCTCGACCGATGAGGGGCGGCGGGCGCGCTTTCCCGATCTTTGTCCTGGCGACGAGCGCCATCGTTCTGGCGACGGTGCTGGCGGCGCAATACTGGGGCGGGCTCGCCCCGTGCGAGCTGTGCCTGAGCGAGCGCTGGCCGTGGGACGTGGCGGTCGTCGTCGCTTTCGTCGCGGCGATGGTCGGCAACCGGCCGGCGGTGCCGTGGGTGGCGCTGTTGCTGGCGGCGGTGTTCGCGGTCGGCAGCGTGCTCGCGTTTTACCATGTCGGGGTCGAGCAGCATTGGTTCGCCGGCCCGAGCGCCTGCACCGCGGCGGCTGGGGCCCCTGCAACCCTCGACGCGCTGCGCGCCGAGCTGATGCACCAGCAGCCGGTCCGCTGCGACGAGCCGGCCTGGACCTTGTTCGGGATATCGCTCGCCGGGTGGAACCTGCTCGCGTCGTTGGCGATGACCGGGATCTGCGTTGGAGTCTACGCCCGGGTGCGCGGCCGGCGGCGCGCGGGGCTCGCCCGCGAGGTGCGATGAGCAGCGCCGCGCGTCATCGTCTGCCCGGCGACCCGACGCCGCGGGCCGAGGTCGAGCGCATCGTGCGCGTCGACCACGCCGGCGAGTTTGGCGCCACCCGGATTTATCGCGGCCAGCTCGACGTGCTGCGCCACGGCCGCGGCGCCGGCGAAATCCGCCGGATGGCCGAGGCCGAGCAGCGTCATCTCGCCGCATTTGAGGCGTTGGTGCGCGAGCGCCGGGTCCGGCCCACCCTGCTGCAGCCGCTGTGGTCGCTCGCCGGATTCTCGTTGGGCGCCTTGACCGCGCTCGCCAGCGAACA